>CBFDDT010000038.1:0-25756 GCA_965603635.1 uncultured bacterium
GTTTGTGGTCATTGGTTTGTTTCAAGTTTCGGAGCGGCTGGCTTCGTTGCCCTAACAGGACAAATATCTACCGCACGATACAGGAAATTTCCTGTAACGTATGTCCATATAAAGTCCAGAGGACCGGCATGAGCGGGCCGATGCTGGAATTCTGGACGACGCTGACAGCGCTGGCCGCGACGAGGAGGCGGTGCAATGAAGGCCTGGAAGACCTGGAAAGAGCTTGGCCACGAGGTCACCTACTGGCAACAGACCGACAAGGGTTGGGAGAAGAAGGCTTAAAAGGGTTTATCCGCCCTTGGCGCCACGCGGTTCCGAACCGGGGTCCAGGTTGGGCGATGCAGTGTAGGGTTCCCCCTCTATGCTGGCGAGCCCCTTCCAGTCCTTCTCGAGCGCCGGCGAATTTTTATTTTCGCAGAGCTGCCGGTCGTCGCGAACCATCGCATCGATAACCCGGCAGTCGCGCCCGGTCGCGGCATCCATGGCGTGCTCGCCAAGTCCTTTCCCGGTCGCCGCGGTCGAAATCAGCGAACCGGCGGTGCTTAACTCGGCAAGAGTCAATCCGGCGAACAGGGGAGCGCCGCAGCCCGACAGCGCAAAGACGCAAAGCAGTGGCAGGCCCAAGGTTAAGATGCGGCGGTCCATGGATTAGTCTCCTCCTGCCGCAGTATATAGTTATCAATTGATCACTATGCCATGGCTGTACATATGGATTTGAGAATTATTCGGTTCTCCGCCGGTTCGATGAGGTTGGTTTTCGCGGGAGCCGTTTCACAGTTGGGTGACCGGTGACCCAACAGGTTGAATGTTCGGTTATGTGTAGACTGTGGGGAATTCGGCAAACAAAGGAAGGGAACATCATGGCGCCAAAGATAAAATTCGGCCTGCGGCTGAACATTCAGGCGGAGATGGGGGCGACTTCTTCGGGCTTCGATTATACGCTGGAAATGGCGCGCATGGCCGAGGATCTGGGGTATGATTCGATCTGGATCCCCGACCATGTGGAGAACGCGCATCTGGACCGCTCCGGCCCGGTGCTGGAATTCTGGACTGCCATGACGGCGCAGGGCACGCTTACCAAGCGCGTCAGGCTGGGCGGGCATTCTGTGAACAACACTTTCCGCCATCCGGGGCTGACCGCCAAGATTCTCTGCACCCTGGACCAGATCACCGGTGGCCGGGTGATCTATGCGCCGGGCTCCGGCTGGTTCGCCGCCGAGTCCAAATCATACGGCTTCCCGCAATGGAGCGACGAGGGGCTGGAGCGCATCGCGCGGCTGGACGAGACCCTGCATATCGTGCGCGGGTTGATGACCGAAGAGGTCTTCAATTTCGCCGGTGACCACTTCCAGATAAAGGACGCCTACTGCAACCCCAAACCGGTGCAAAAGCCCTACCCGCCGATCTGGATCGCCGGCGATTCCGAACCGACGCAGCAATTGATGGTCGATCACGGCGATGTCTGGTTCATGTATTCCAAGGCGCCCGACATCGTGGCCGGGCTAGTGGACGGCATGCGGGAAAAGCGCCCGGACCGGCCTTTCGGCGTGGCGGTGTCGGCGGTGGGGTTGGCCGGCAAGGGCCCGGACGAGACACTGAAATGGGCCGAAATGTACGCCGAGGAACGCAAACACCGCTTCCCCGTCCCGCCGACGGTCGACGACGTGCTGCGGGCCAACCTGACCGGCGACGAAGCCGCCGTCTGCGACCGCATCGACCAATGGGCCGGGGCCGGCGTCGATTACGTGGTGATCCAGCCCATGCCGCCGATGGAAAGCGCCCGCTTTTTCGGCGAGCGAATAATCCATCGCTACGCTTGACGATATTGGTCAGACCCAGCGGAAAACCGAGACTCCGTAAATCACCGATATTATCAGGGCGCCCCATAGCGGCGTGCCCATGATGCCGAGCCAGCCCAGGAAGATAAAGGCGCTGCCCAGGAGGGTGATGAACAGGCGGTCGCCGCGGGTCGTGTCCAGCCCCAGGATGCCGCGGCGCGGGTTGCCGCCGGGGCTGCGCCATTCCCAGACCGCCATGGTGACGAGCGCCAGCAATATGAAGATGAAGAAGGCCGCGGTGGGCCAGGTCCATGCCATCCAGGATAAACCCATTTTGGTTCTCCCCCTCTATACGCGGCCGAGGGCGAAGCCCTTGGCGATGTAGTTGCGCACGAAATAGATCACGAAGGCGCCCGGAATGATGGTCAGCGTTCCGGCCGCCGCCAGTAGCCCCAGTTCGTAGCCCGCCGTACTGGCCGTTCGGGTCATGGTGGCGGCGATCGGCTTGGCCTCGACCGCGGTCAGGGTCTTGGCCAGCAGCAGCTCGACCCAGGAAAACATGAAGCAGAAGAAGCAGGCGACACCGATGCCGGCCGCGATGGTGGGCATGAATACCCGCAGGAAAAAGCGCCAGAAGGGATAGCCGTCGACATAGGCCGTCTCGTCCAGCTCCTTGGGCACGCCGGACATGAAGCCTTCCAGGATCCACACCGCCAGCGGGATGTTGAACAGGGTATGGGCCAGCGCCACCGCGATATGGGTGTCGAACAGGTTGACGGCCGAATAAAGCTGGAAGAAGGGCAGGGCGAACACGGCGGGCGGCGCCATGCGGTTGGTCAGCAGCCAGAAAAACAGATGCTTGTCGCCCAGGAAACGATATCGCGAGAAGGCGTAGGCCGCCGGCAGCGCGACCGTCACCGAGATCGCCGTGTTCATCAGCACATAGGCCAGCGAGTTGAAATAGCCGTTGTACCAGGTCGAATCGGTGAAGATTTTCACGTAATTATCGAGCGTGAAGTCCCGTGGCCACAGGGTAAAGACGTTCAGAATCTCGTTCGTCGTCTTGAACGACATGTTCACCAGCCAATAGATCGGCAGCATCAGGAACAGGATGTAGATGGTTGGCCCCAGCCAGATTGCTTTTCTCATCACTGGTCCTCGTTGCGCATCATCAGGGTGTAGAAAATCCAGCTCAGCAACAGCACGATAAGGAAGTAGATCAGCGACATCGCCGCCGCCGGGCCGAGGTCGAACTGGCCCAGCGCGATTTTTACAAGGTCGATCGACAGGAAGGTCGTGGTATTGCCCGGCCCGCCGCCGGTCAGCACGAAGGGCTCGGTATAGATCATGAAGCTGTCCATGAAGCGCAGCAGGATGGCGATGGTCAGCACGCGTTTCATCTTGGGCAGCTGGATATAGCGGAACACCGCCCAGCCGCTGGCGCCGTCGATTTTCGCGGCCTGGTAATAGGCGTCGGGGATCGAGCGCAGGCCCGCATAGGCCAGCAGCACGACCAGCGACGTCCAGTGCCAGACATCCATCAGGATGGTGGTGAACCAGGCCGAACCGGGCTGCTGGGTGAAATTGTAGTCGATCCCCATGCCGTTGATCATGCGCCCCAGCAGGCCGATTTCGGGCAGGGCAAAGATGTTCCACATGGCGCCGACGACGTTCCAGGGAATCAACAGCGGCATCGCCATGAAGACCAGGCAGACCGACACCCAGGGGCCTTTCCTGGGCATCGTCAGCGCGATCGCGACGCCCAGCGGCACCTCGATCGCCAGGATGATGCCGGTGAAAGTCAGTTGCCGCATCAGGGAAGCGTGGAACCGCTCGGAATGCAGCACCTGCTCGAACCAACCGACGCCTTCCCAGAAGAAGACATTGTTGCCGAAGGTTTCCTGGACCGAGTAGTTGACCACCGTCATCAGCGGGATCAGCGCGTTGAAGGCGACCAGAATGACCACCGGCAGAACGAACAGCCATGCTTTCGGGTTATGTGTTTTGGCGGCCATCGTTATACCTCAACTCACCATCCAGCCATCGGCATAAACCTGCGTATGGCCGGGGTCGAAACGAATGTGGATGTTCTCGGACGGCAGTTCTTCGCCTTCCGGCGCCAGCAGCTTGATCAGATGGTCGCCATGGCGGGCATCGACGATGTTGAAGCGCCCGGCGTCGCTGACCTTGACGATATCGACCGGGATGCCCTCTGGCGCGAAAGTCACGAATTCCGGCCGGACGCCGATCTCCAGCTTTTCGCCGTTGGGTTTATGGGCGACCGGGTGATCGGTCGGGACGGTAAGGCCGCCGAACACCGGCGCGCCGCCTTCCAGCCCGCAGGGCAGCACGTTCATCCCCGGCGAGCCGATGAAATGGCCTACGAAGGTATGGCGCGGACGCTCGAACAGCTCCACCGGCGTGCCGATCTGCACGACAGTCCCCTCATGCATGACCACCACCTGGTCGGCGAAGGTCAGGGCCTCGGTCTGGTCGTGGGTGACGTAGATCATGGTCGTGCCGACCCGCTGGTGCAGTTCCTTCAGTTTCGAGCGCAGCACCCATTTCAGATGCGGGTCGATCACCGTCAGCGGCTCGTCGAACAGGATCGCGCTGACGTCGTCGCGCACCAGGCCCCGGCCCAGCGAAATCTTCTGCTTGCCGTCGGCGGTCAGGCCCGAGGCCCGCTTGGTAAGCGTGGCGTCCAGCTCCAGCATTTCCGCGATCTCGTGCACTCGCCGGTCCACATCGCCCTCGGCAATGCCCCTGTTGCGCAGGGGGAAGGCCAGATTGTCGTAAACGGTCATGGTGTCGTAGACGACCGGGAACTGGAACACCTGCGCGATATTGCGCCGGTCGGGCGGCAAATGCGTTACCTCATCGTCGCCGAACCATACCGTGCCCTCGGTCGGGGTCAGCAGGCCGGATATGATGTTCAGCAGGGTCGTCTTGCCGCAGCCCGACGGCCCCAGCAGGGCATAAGCCCCGCCGTCCGACCAGTCGACGCTCATTTTCTTGATTGCCCAGTCCTCGTCGGCCTTCGGGTGGTCGAGGTAGCTGTGGCGCATATCCGTCAGGGTGATTTTCGACATCAGGCCGCCAGCCTCTCACTGTCCCGGTCGAAATACATGCATCGGCCCGTATCCACATAGAAGGCGGCGCCGTCGCCGACCTTGAAGGCATGGATGCCATGGGATTGCGATATCCAGGTCCTGCCATCGACTTCGAAATGGACGACGCTTTCCGATCCGCTGAGCTCGGTCACCAGAACCTTGCCGTCGATGCGCACCGCGCCGGTCCCGTGATCGACCGGGGTTATGTGATGGGGGCGGATGGCCACGATATAGGGACCGTCTCTCAGGCTCCGCTGGCCTTCCCCCGCTTGCCAGCTTACCCGGTCGTTCAGAACGAACCTGTCGCCCTGTTTCGTGACCGGCGCGCTGTTGATCGGCGGGTCGGAAAATACCATTGCCGAGACAAGATCCAGTGGCTGGCGGTAGACCGTCGCGGTTTCGCCGAACTGCGTGACGCGCCCCTCATGCAGGGTCGCGGTATGACCGCCCAACAGCAGGGCCTCGGTCGGTTCGCTGGTGGCGTAGACCACCGTGCAGCCGCGGTCGCGGAACAGTTTCGGCAGTTCGTCGCGCAGTTCCTCGCGCAGCTTGTAATCAAGGTTCGCCAACGGTTCGTCGAGCAACACCACATCGGCGTCCTTGACCAGCGCGCGCGCCAGCGCCGTGCGCTGCTGCTGACCGCCGGAAAGCTCCGACGGGCGGCGGTCCAGCATCGGCGACAGCCGCAGCATCTCCGCCACTTTGCCCACGCGCGCCTTGATTTCCGCGCGCGGCAGCCGCGCCACCTTCAGCGGCGAGGCGATATTCTCGAACACGGAAAAATTCGGGTAGTTGATGAACTGTTGATGGACCATCGAGACATTTCGCTTCTGCACCGGAACGTTGGTCACGTTCTTGCCGTCGAACCAGATCTCGCCGGTGGCGGGCCGCTCCAGCCCGGCCATAAGCTGCATCAGGGAGGTTTTGCCCGACAGTGTCGTGCCCAGCAGGATGTTGAATCCGTCATCCCTGAGCTTAAGGCTGGTCTCGTATATATGCGTCTCGGCGCCCGCGCGCTTGACGACGTTTCTAAGTTCGAGAGTCACGATTGCGTTTCCCGGTGAGGCCTGCCTGCAAACCTGTTCAAATATTATTCTTTGTTTTCGCCGATTGGAAGGAGGCCGGCGTCAATCATTAAAAAAGGAGCTTCCGGGGCTGCGCGAAGCAGGCCCCGGAATTCCCGAATATCAGGTTTGCCGCCGGTTTATTGATTCCAGCGTTTCACCAGTTCGTCGTAGGCGATGGTCTCGCCCTTGGGCTTCTCGTTGGCCAGTTTGGCCTTCGGGGAGCCCGGCTTGTTGAGCCAGACCGATGCTTCCTGCTCGTCATTCAGGCGCGGGCCGCAACCGCCATAGACATTGGCCTTCTCGTCGGCCGCCTGCATGCGGGACATAACCAGGTCCATCTCGGTCGCGAGACGGTCCATCGCCTGTTGGGGCGTGAAGGCGCCAGAGTTCACGTCACCGATCTGCTGCCACCAGATCTGGGCCAGCTTGGGATAATCGGGAACGTTGATGCCCGTGGGCGACCAGCGCACGCGGTCCGGCGAGCGATAGAACTCCACCAGGCCACCAAGATTCGGCGCCCGCTCGGTGAAGGATTCGTGACGAATGTCGCTGTCGCGGATTGGCGTCAGGCCGACATGGGTCTTCTTCAGTGAAACGGTCTTCGACACCGTGAACTGGGCATAGAGCCAGGCCGCCTTGCGGCGATCGACCGGGGTCGATTTGAACAGGGTCCAGGAACCGGCGTCCTGATAACCCAGCTTCTGGCCGTCTTCCCAATAAGGGCCGTGCGGCGACGGAGCCATGCGCCACAACGGTTTGCCGGCGTCATCGACCGTGTTGTTGCCGGAACTCTTCGGGGCCACCATCGATGAGGTGAAGGCGGTATACCAGAAGATCTGCTGCGCGACATTGCCCGTCGAGAGAGCCGGCAGCGACTGATAGAAGTCATAGCTGGCGGCGCCCGGAGGGGCGTATTTGCGCAGCCATTCGTCCCATTTGCGGATCGCGTAGACGGCCGCCGGAGCGTTCGCCGCGCCACCGCGCGTTACCGAGGCGCCAACCGGGTTGCAGGAACCCTTTTCCATGCGGATGCCCCATTCGTCGACGGGGACGCCGTTCGGAAGGCCCATGCTGCCGGCGCCGGCCATGGAAAGCCAGGCGTCGGTCATGCGCCAGCCCAGGTCGGGCGCGCGCTTGCCGTAATCCATGTGGCCATAGACGCGAACACCGTCGATCTCCTTGACCTGGACCGAGAAGAATTCGGCGATGTCTTCATAGGCCGACCAGTTCACCGGAACGCCCAGCTCATAGCCGTATTTGGCCTTGAACGCCTTCTTCAGGTCCGGGCGCTGGAACCAGTCATAGCGGAACCAGTAGAGGTTCGCGAATTGCTGGTCGGGAAGCTGGTAGAGCTTGCCGTCCGGTCCGGTGGTGAAGGATTTGCCCATGAAGTCGTCGATGTCGAGCGTCGGCAGGGTGGTGTCCTTGCCCTCGCCGGCCATCCAGTCGGTCAGGTTGACCGCCAGCTGCAGGCGCGAATGGGTGCCGATCAGGTCGGAGTCATTGATATAGGCGTCGTAGAGATTACGGTTGGTCTGCATCTGCGTCTGCACGGCCTGGACGACCTCGCCCTCACCGAGAAGCTGATGATTGACCTTGATGCCGGTGATTTCCTCGAACGCCTTGGTCAGCGTCTTGGACTCGTATTCATGCGTCGGGATGGTTTCCGACAATACGTTGATCTCCATGCCCTTGAAGGGCTGGGCGGCTTTGATAAACCACTCCATCTCCTTCATCTGGTCGGCCTTGGAGAGGGTGGAAGGCTGGAATTCGTCGTTGACCCATTTCTTGGCCTGCTCCGTTCCAGCGAAACTGGTACTGGCAAACGAAAGCAGCGCCGCGCCAGCGACAGCGGCCATTAATCTCGTCTTCATTGGAATGTCTCCCTTTGTTTGAAGCCGCTCGAACTATCATCCGAAAAAATGTGAACGTCAATTGAAAAACAAATGAACCTATTCTTTAGCTGGTTATTTTCATGTTTTTGCGATAATCGGTATATATTGTGGGATAGAGGGGGGATTCATGAAAGAACCTTTGGCGCCGCGTCAGCTGGACATTGTTGAGCTGGCTAGAAAATCGAGGCGCATTCAGGTCGAAGCATTAGCGGAGCAATTCGACGTCACGCCCCAGACCATACGCAAGGACCTCAACGATCTGTGCGATCGCGGGTTTCTTCAGCGCGTGCATGGCGGCGCCGTCCTGTCGTCGGGCGTGGCAAACTTCGGCTATGATGCCCGCCGCGAACTGGCCGCCGAACAAAAGCATGGGATAGGGGTCAAGGCGGCCTCGCTGATCCCCGACAATTGCTCACTGCTGATCAATATCGGCACGACCACCGAGCAGGTCGCCATGGCCCTGCTAGGCAAGCACGGCATTATGGCCATCACCAACAACATCAATGTCGTCAACATACTTTCGCGCAATCCGGAGATCGATGTCATCGTGGCCGGCGGCATCGTACGGCGCTCGGACGGTGGTGTCGTCGGCGAGGCGGCGGTGGATTTTATCCGCCAGTTCAAGGTCGATTTCGCGGTAATCGGAACGTCGGCGATCGACGCGGATGGATCGCTTCTGGATTACGATTATCGCGAAGTGAAAGTAGCCCAGGCGATCATTGAAAACTCCCGCCATACCATCCTGGTGGCCGACAGCATGAAATACGAGCGCACGGCGCCGGTTCGGATAGGTCATATTTCCCAGATGGAAAGCTTCGTCACGGATAGCCAGCCGCCGGGTGATCTCGTGCAAATATGCCGCGAGAACGATGTGCGGATCGAAATTGCGGACCTGTTTTGAGTTTTCAATTGACGTTCAGTTGTTTTCGGTTACCTTCGTTTGGTTTTCGGATGAGTCTATTTTTATACTGAGGTAACCGGAGATTAATGTGACCGACAAGCCCTATGACATTGCCGTCATCGGTGGTGGCGTCAATGGCTGTGGCATTGCGCGCGATGCCGCCGGGCGGGAGCTGAGCGTTTTTCTGGCGGAAAAAGACGATCTGGCCAGCGGCACGTCGTCGGCGTCGACCAAGCTGATCCATGGCGGGCTGCGTTATCTCGAACATTACGAGTTCATGCTGGTCCGCGAATCTCTGATCGAGCGCGAAGTGCTGCTCTCCATGGCGCCGCATATAATCTGGCCGCTTCGCTTCATCCTGCCGCATCAGAAGGGCTTGCGGCCGGCCTGGCTGATCCGCCTCGGCCTGTTCCTCTACGATCATCTGGGCGGCCGGAAACTTCTGCCGGCCTGCCGGTCGCTCGATTTGCGCCGCGATCCGGCGGGTGGGCCGCTTAAGCCCGAATTCACGAAGGGGTTCGAATATTCCGACTGCTGTGTCGACGATTCGCGGCTGGTGGTGCTGAACGCCATCGATGCGGCGCGCCGTGGCGCGGACATCAGGGTCCGGACAGAGGTTTTGAAGGCCATCCGGCAGGGCGATCACTGGGCCGTCGAGATCGAGGATCGCGCAACCGGCCATCGCGAAACGATAACCGCGCGCCTGCTGATCAACGCGGCGGGCCCCTGGATTTCCTCGGTAATAACGCACCGTATCCCCTCGAAGACGCAAGCGCGTACGCGGCTGGTCAAGGGCAGCCACATCGTCGTGCCGCGGCTGTTCGACCATGGACGCGCCTATATTTTCCAGAATCCGGACCAGCGTATCATTTTCGCCATTCCCTATCAGGGCGACTTCACCCTGATCGGCACCACCGATGTTGATTTCCAGGACGATCCGGGCACGGCCGCCGCGAGCCAGGACGAGATCATCTATCTGTGCCGCGCGGCCAGCGAATATTTCTCTGCGCCGATCGAACCCGCGTCCGTTGTCTGGAGTTATTCGGGGGTGCGGCCGCTCTATGACGATGGATCCAGCGCGGCGCAGGAGGCCACACGGGATTATGTTCTCGAATTGGAGGGCGGGGCGGATGAGGCGCCGCTCTTGAACATATTCGGCGGCAAAATCACCACTTACCGGCGCCTGGCCGAGGATGCGCTGGGAAAACTCAGCGACCATCTGCGGGACGCCGGCGCTCCTTGGACAGGCGGCGCCGCCTTGCCGGGCGGGGATTTCGCCATCGATGGTTTCGAGGAACTGGTGGGGGGGCTGGCGCGCGACTATCCGCAAGCCGACGCCGCGTTGCTCCGGCGGTTTGCCCACGCCTACGGTACCTGTGCGCGCGATATTCTGGCGGTGGAGGATCCTGGTATTCATTTCGGCGCGGGCCTGTGGCAGCGCGAGGTGGAATATCTGGTGCGCACCGAATGGGCCATGACGGCGGACGATATTCTGTGGCGCCGCACGAAGCTGGGTCTTAGGCTGACAACCGAGGAGGCCGGCCGCCTGGAGCAGTGGCTGACCGATAACCGGGCGGCGCTGACCAGATCGGTCGCCTGACAGGGGAGATTGCGATGGCCGGCTATGTTCTTGCGATAGATCAGGGAACCACCTCATCGCGCGCCATCCTTTTCGATCGTGATTATCGTATCGTTGCGGTGGACCAGCTGGAATTCGAACAGCATTTCCCCAACTCGGGCTGGGTCGAGCACGAGCCCGAGGATATATGGAACACGACGCTGGCGACCTGCCGCGGGGCCATGGCCAAGGCCGGCGCGGAAGCGAAAGATATCGCCGCCATCGGCATCACCAACCAGCGCGAAACCACAATCGTCTGGGACCGGGAAACCGGCCAGGCGATCCACCGCGCCATCGTCTGGCAGGATCGGCGCACCGCCGATATTTGCGCGGGGCTTAAACAGGCTGGGGAGGAAGAGGGCGTCTCGGCCAGAACCGGTCTGCTGCTGGATCCCTATTTCTCGGGCACGAAGGTCGCCTGGATCCTCGACAATGTCGAAGGCGCGCGCGAGGCGGCAGAGGCCGGGCGGCTGGCCTTCGGCACCGTCGACAGCTTCCTGCTGTGGCGTCTGACCGGCGGCGCCGTGCACGCCACCGACGCCACCAACGCCAGCCGCACGCTGCTCTACGATATCCATGAAGGGCGCTGGAGCGAGGAACTGCTCGATCTGATTCGCGTGCCGGCCTCGGTTCTGCCCGAAGTGCGGGACAGCGCCGCCGATTTCGGCGAGACGCAGGCGGATATTTTCGGCGGGCCGATCCGCATCGCCGGCATCGCGGGCGATCAACAGGCCGCGACCGTCGGTCAGGCCTGCTTTAGCCCCGGCATGATGAAATCGACTTACGGCACCGGCTGTTTTGCGCTGCTGAACACCGGGGACTCGGCCGTGCGTTCGACCAACCGCCTGCTCACCACCATCGCCTATCAGCTTAACGGGAAACCGACATACGCCCTGGAAGGCTCCATCTTTGTCGCGGGCGCGGCGGTGCAGTGGCTGCGCGACGGGCTGGGCATCATCGGGGACGCCGCGGAATCCGGCGCCCTGGCCGCCGCGGCGGACGCCAACCAGGATGTCTATCTGGTCCCCGCCTTCGTCGGGTTGGGGGCGCCCTACTGGGACGCGGAGTGCCGCGGGGCGATCCATGGTCTGACCCGTGCGACCGGGCCCGGGGAGCTCGCCAGGGCGGCGCTGGAAAGTGTCTGCTATCAGACCCGCGATCTGCTGGAAGCGATGCAGGGCGACTGGGACGGGGCAGGGGAGACCGTGCTGCGCGTGGACGGTGGCATGGTGGCCTCCGACTGGACCATGCAGCGCCTGGCCGATCTGCTGGACGCCGCGGTGGACCGGCCGCAAGTGATGGAGACCACGGCGCTGGGAGCGGCCTGGCTGGCTGGCATGCAGGCCGGTTTCTACCCCGGCGCCGATGAATTCGCCACAAGCTGGGCGCTGGAACGCCGGTTCTCGCCCGCCATGGACGGGGCTGAGCGCGAGCGCAAATATGCCGGCTGGAAGGACGCGGTGGGCCGAACGCTTACCACGCGTTCCTGACGCGCGTATACTCCAAGTCGCGATTTTATCATATGGGCGTCGCAGTTCCGATGCCGCGAGCGCTCACCGCGTGATAGCGTCCCGCATCATCCGTTGACGGGACTATAAGCCATGTATGTCGTTCGCCTTTTTGCCGTTCGCCGGTCGCGCTTTTTCCTGCGCCTCTACCGGTTGTTCGAAGGGATTATCATCGCCCTCGACCCGCTGTTTCGCCGCATCGGCTACGAGCGGCTGGAAACCCCGTTCGCCTTCCTGGAGAGCGGCACCAAGGGCTTCCTGTTCGATTGCAAGATGTGCGGCCAGTGCGTGCTGTCGTCGACCGGCATGTCCTGCCCGATGAACTGCCCCAAAAACCTACGTAATGGCCCCTGCGGCGGGGTGCGCGAGAACGGCAATTGCGAGGTGCGCCCCGCGATGCGCTGCGTCTGGGTGGAGGCCTGGGAAGGCGCCCAGCGCATGCCCGAGGGGCTGGAACGCATCCGCGTCGTGCAGCCCCCGGTGAATCGCGAACTGGAAGGTTCGTCCAGTTGGCTGCGCGTGGCGCGCGAAAAGGCCGCAATGCAGCGCGAAGCCCGGCAATCCGCCGATCCGTCGAAACATATGCTGGCCCGCTCCTTCCGCAAGGCGCGCGAAATAGAGCCCACCGCCGCACCGATCGCCTTCGAGCCCGACTCGGCGCTCTCCGTCCAGTGGTCGCGGCAGCGTACCTCGGTCTACGACGCGGAAGTCGGCAAGGAAAAACCGGCCGCCGACAAGCCGGAAGAAAACAAGCCGGAAGAAGGCTGAGGAATAGGTCAGATGCCCGCTTTTCACGAACGCGAACCCTTCGATCCGACGATCGACCCGCCGCTGGTCCCGCCCGAGGGTCACAAGTCGGCCTCGATCCTTGAGCGCGTGCTGCGGCGCGGTGAATTCGCCGTCACCGCCGAGCTGAACCCTCCCGACTCGGCCGATCCACGCGACGTATTCAAGGCGGCCGAGTCTCTGTGGGACGTTGTTGACGCGCTCAACGCCACCGACGCCTCGGGCGCCAACTGCCATATGTCCTCGATGGGGATTTGTTCCATTCTGGCGCGATACGGCATTGGCTCGGTGCTGCAGATTGCCTGCCGCGACCGCAACCGCATCGCCATCCAGGGCGATGTTCTGGGCGCGGCGGCGACGGGGGTCGGCAGCATCCTGTGCCTGACCGGCGACGGTGTTGGCGTCGGCGACCAGCCGGGCGCCAAGCCGGTGTTCGATTTCGACGCACTGTCGCTGTTGCGCACGCTGCGCACCATGCGCGACGAGGGCGCCTTTCTGTCGGGCCGCAAGCTGACCACGCCGCCGCAGATATTTCTTGGCGCCGCGGAGAACCCTTGTGTCCCGCCGCTGGAATGGCGGGCCGACCGGCTGGCCAAAAAGGTGACGGCCGGGGCCGACTTCATCCAGACCAACTATATCTTCGATGTCGCGGTGTTTCGGCAATTCATGGAACGGGTGCGCGACATGGGGCTGGACGAGAAGGTCTTCATCCTGGCCGGCGTCGGACCGCTGGCCTCGGCCAAATCGGCACGCTGGATGCGCAGCAACGTACCTGGCATCCATATCCCAGACGAAATCGTCGAGCGCCTGGAACGCGCCGAAAAACCCGGCGAGGAAGGCAAGAAACTCTGCATCGACCTGATTCAGCAGATCCGCGAGATCAAGGGCGTCCACGGCGTCCACATCATGGCCTACCGCCGCGAGTACCTGGTCGGCGAGATCATCGAGGATAGCGGGATCCTGAAGGAGCGACTGGAGCGCAAGGGGGTGGAATAGGCGCCCCGCGACAGCGCGCCGCTTGCGCTCGCGGCGCGACTCACGTAAATCCTTCGCATGACGGACCGCATCCTTATTATCGACTTCGGCAGCCAGGTGACCCAGCTGATCGCGCGCCGGGTGCGCGAGGCGGGGGTCTATAGCGAAATCCACCCTTACAACAATCTCGACCGGGCGAAGATCGAAGCCTTTGGGCCGAAGGGCATCATCCTGTCCGGCGGCCCGGCCAGCGTCACCGAGGTGACCAGCCCGCGCGCGCCCGATTGCGTGTTCGAGATGGGGTTGCCGGTGCTGGGCATCTGTTATGGCGAGCAGACCATCTGCGCGCAACTCGGCGGCGAGGTACAGAATTCCGACCATCAGGAATTCGGCCGCGCCTTCGTCGATGTGGTTGACGATTGCGGCCTGTTCGAGGGTGTGTGGACCAAGGGCGACCGCGAGCAGGTCTGGATGAGCCATGGCGATCGTATCGTGAGCATCCCCGATGGTTTTCGCGTGGTCGCCACCAGCGACGGCGCGCCCTATGCGGCCATCGCCGACGACGAACGCCACTTCTATGCCGTGCAGTTCCACCTCGAAGTCGTGCATACGCCGCATGGCGCGAAGCTGCTGAGTAATTTCGCGCATAACATATGCGGCTGTTCAGGCGACTGGACCATGGCGGCCTTCAAGGAGCAGGCGATCGCGCGGATCCGCGAGCAGGTGGGCGAGACCGGCAAGGTGATTTGCGGCCTGTCGGGCGGCGTCGATTCGTCGGTAGTCGCGGTGCTGCTGCATGAGGCGATCGGCGATCGGCTGACCTGCATTTTCGTCGATCACGGCCTGATGCGCCAGGACGAGGCGGAGGAGGTCGTGCGCCTGTTCGGCGGCCACTACAACATCCCGCTGATCCACCGCAACGCCGAGGATCTTTTTCTCGGTAAACTTGAAGGCGTGGACGACCCGGAAAAGAAGCGCAAGATCATCGGCGGGCTGTTCATCGACGTGTTCGACGAAGAGGCACACAAGGTCGGCGGCGCGGAATTCCTTGCCCAGGGCACGCTTTACCCCGACGTCATCGAGTCGGTCTCGGCGATCGGCGGGCCCAGCGTGACCATCAAGTCGCACCACAATGTCGGTGGCTTGCCCGAACGCATGAAGATGAAACTGGTTGAACCCCTGCGCGAACTGTTCAAGGACGAAGTCCGCGATCTCGGCCGCGAACTGGACATGCCGGATTCCCTGGTCGGCCGCCATCCTTTCCCCGGGCCGGGTCTGGCGATACGCATTCCCGGCGCCATTACCCGCGAAAAGCTTGATATTCTGCGGCGCGCGGACGCTATTTTCCGCGAGGAAATTCTCAATGCCGGGCTCTACGACGCGATCTGGCAGGCCTTCGCGGTGCTGTTGCCGGTGCGCACCGTCGGCGTGATGGGCGATGCGCGAACCTACGATCATGTCTGCGCGCTGCGCGCCGTCACCTCCACCGACGGCATGACCGCCGATTCATACCCCTTTGACCACGAGTTTCTGGCCCACACGGGCACCCGTATTATCAACGAAGTCCGCGGCATTAACCGGGTGGTCTATGACGTGACGTCGAAACCTCCCGGCACCATCGAGTGGGAATAGACGCCTCCGCGTCCTCTATCTCTTTCATTTTATTACGGCTTCTGAACACCGATGTATTGGTGAGGGTGCCGCTGTCTGTTTTTCTCGCGAAAATTGTATCGAATCCAATCATGGAGTCACCAAAGGTTAACGTCTCTGTGCGACATTACGCTGATAAGCAGTTGGCCGATTAACGGTTGGCATGGTGGGGTGCTGTATCAAACAATGGATTGAATAAGTGGACAGACCCTTGCATATAAAATTCTCCAATATTATTTTTGCGATAACAGCTGTTGGCTTGGCGCTGGGCGTTGCTAATGATGCCACCGCGCAGACCGCCCATGGCACTCTGCGTGGCGTCACGAATCTTGAAATAGCGGTTGAGCCGTTGGACAAGGACGCCCGCACCTGCGGGTTGCGCATGCCCGATCTGGTCGAAGCCGTGAAGAAGGGTGTCGGAAACGTCGGCTTTTCCCTGGACGGTTACGATTACGCGCTCTATCTCAGAATCAGTTCCCTGCCACGCGAAACCGACTGTTTCTCTTCGATTGATGTCGAGGTTCGTTATGTGGGCAAATTGCCCTTGCCGGCCTATCCGAATGGAGCCCAGGTACGCGCCGTGCTATGGAGTAACGGCACCATCATCATTTCGCCAAGCAACAAGCATGGTCCCGAAGTGGTCTCGGTGGTAACGTTTCTGGTGAAGGGCATGGTCGAGGACTGGATACAGGATAACGCCCTGCAAAGCGCGGGCTAGAGCAGCATCCGGACACATGGAATCGCTTTCCGCGTTTTCATGTGTCCCGATAAAGCTGCTCTATCTTCTTAAAATGGCGAGCGGATATTGCCCTAGTGTCCCGATTCTGAAATTCGATTGATCGAATTTCAGATTCAAAGGGACACTAACTTGTTGAATATAGTGTGATTCAGCTTCCGAAATTCGCCACATTTAATGTGACGAACTTCGGAACCATCACACTAGCCGCCGCGTGCCAAGACGATTATGTTGACATCTTCATGAGTGCCGGGCGCGATGCATCGGCTCGGACAAAATGGAGATGATTTGCCAATGATATCCCGATTCGCCGCTTTTCTGGTCCTGGCCGCCTTGTTGATTGCGCCGTCGCTGGCTGGCGCGCAGACCATCGACAACAAGCTTAAGGACGTCACTAGGATGGCGCTTACCTTCGAGCCCTTCGATGCCGACAGCGCAAAATGCGGTGTTGACGAGGGGCGGTTGACCCGCGCAATGGGCCGCGAAGCGAAGGCAATTCCCATCAAGTTCGATGGTTCTATCTTTATCTTTCAGGTGCGCGTGGCGACACTGGCCCAACCGACTATCTGTTTCACCTCGGCGGATATTTCGGTCTACCGGTTCGACAAGGTTAGGCTGACCGGCGACAAGCGTGACCTTCACGCCAAGGTCATTATATGGGAAAACGGGACGATCATGGGATCGGGTCCAAAGAGCCATGGACAGGATGTCGCCCGCACCATGGCGGATTTGATGAAGGAATTCGTCGAGGATTGGCGTAAGGACAACGGGTAGCTTCCGCCCCAACAAACCTCGGGAGATTGAAAAATGCTGAGAATCGCTCTGCTTGCCCTGCTGGCCGTGGTTCTTTCAGGCTGCCATGTGCGCCATACCGTGCGAAGTAATCCGCAGCCCATCTATCGGCAGCCCGCGCCTCAGCAGCAGGCCGGCATTCCGCCGGGACATGGCGGAGTTCCGCCGGGACATGGCGGGGTTCCGCCGGGCCTTGCGAAAAAAGGCGGCGTGCCGCCGGGGCTCGCCAAGAAAGGTTACCGGCCGGTGGGCTGGAACCGAGGGGCGCCACCCTGGTACGGTAACGCGCATTACGGCGCCGGTTACGAAACCCGCCAACCCTATGGCGTCTACAGCAACACCTGTTATCGCGAGGATTTGGGCACAGCGCTTGGCGCGGTGGCGGGCGGCGTTGCCGGCTATCAGGTCGGCGGCGGTCATGGCAAGGCAGCGGCGGTGATCGGCGGCACCATCATTGGCGCCCTGATCGGCGGGCATATCGGGCGTTCGATGGACGATGTCGACCAGAACTGCGTCGGCCAGATCCTGGAACACGCGCCGCCAAACCAGCCGATCACCTGGCGGGACCGCGACGGTGGGGGTCGTTATGAGGTGACGCCTTCGCCGGCCTATGAGGATAATTACGGGCGTTATTGCCGTGAATACCAGAGCACTGCCACGATCGGCGGCCGGCCGCAACAGACCTATGGGACGGCCTGTCGCCAGCCGGACGGTTCGTGGCAGATCGTGAACTGACGCAATGAAATTACGACAAAATCAAAGGGAGGGCGTATTGAAAAGTGTCAATATATCGCTGTTGCTGATGTGCAGCCTGTTTCTCGCCGCCTGTAGCGCCGGCGAAGACGGCTTTGTAGAACCGACGGGGAACCGGTTGGCCGAAATCAGTGCTATTATCGAGGCGGTGGATTGGTCGAACGCCGAAGAGCGGACCGTGGTTCTGGACGAGTTCAATTTTATTCCGGCCAACCTTATCTTCAAGATCAACCAACCCTATGAATTAACGCTGTCGAACGAGGGGGGTGTCGGGCACAACTTCGTCTCCGCCGCTTTTTTTGACGCCATAGCCGTCAAGGGGCTGGTTTATGCTGATGGCGAGGTCAATTTGCCGCTGCTGGAATCTGTTGCCCTGGAACGCGGCGAGTCCAATATCCTGATTTTCGTGCCGCTTAGGGCCGGGACCTTCCCGCTGGTCTGCGATCAACCACTGCATGAAACCTTCGGCATGGAGGGAACGGTCACGATCGAGTAAATCGTTGGCAGCGCAGCAACGAAAACGGCGGCCCCTTCCGGAGCCGCCGTTTTCTTTTTATTGCCACGCGGTTCAGGCTGCCGCTGAACTTTCGGTGCGCCGATAGGCGAGGTTGCAATGCTCCTCGCAATAGGGCTTGTCGTCAATCGCCGCCTCGCCGCAGAAGTGAAATCCCGGCTCGCGTGGGTGGCCGATCGGCCAGTGGCATTGGCGACCGCTGACCCGGGATGGCCGCGATGGCGTGTGCGCCACGGCCCGGCGAACTTGCTTGGGTGCGGGCGTCGCGACCTTGTCCTTGCGAATGGGCGACGGCCGGCCCTTGAGGCCCAGGCGGTGCGCCTTGCCGATCACCGCGTTACGGGTAACGTCTCCAAGTAGCACCGCGATCTGGCTTGCCGTACGGCCTTCGCCCCAAAGTGCTTTCAACTTGGCTACCCGCTCTTCAGACCATTCCATAACCGTCCTCTCCAGATTTGTGTGTTGCGCCGTCGCGGGGCGGTAAGACTCCGGCCCGCAGCCTTCCCACCGCATAGATATAGTGGCAGTGGCTTCAACCCACACAATATCCTGTAAATAAGGGAGGTTCAAGGGCAAAATCGGGGTATTATCGTGACATTTAAGCCTGAAGCGGCCGCACAGGGATGCGAATATCGGGGTTTTGACAATCTCCGAGTGGTTTCATACCAGCCTGATCTGTTTTTCCAGAACGGTAAGGGCCTCGGCCATTGTGCGGCCGCTCTTCAGTTGCTGGCGGCCGCTGAACACCACATAATCGCAGTTCTTGCCCACCGCGCGCTTGGCCACGGCGAAAAGCGGCTGGTCGAAGGTATGGCGAAAAATCGAAAAGACGCAGGTCGGACCATACTGGTCGATGGCGTAATCCTTCCATTCGCCCATGGCAACGCGGCGGCTGTAAAGATCCATTAGCTGGCGTAGTTCCTGGCGGTCGAAAAAAACGCGCTGGCGGTTCTTCTTCTTGCGATAGTCGGAAAACCGGAACATCTCTGTCATGCGGATATTCTCCGGCAGGCTGGCCGGGCGCCGCCGGGTCGACGGCCCATATGCGATTCGGCTATTGTTTCCGAGTCGGTCTGCGTCACTTGCGCATGATCCTCCAAAAGCCATTCCGGGCAGGCATGTTGCCACCCGTTATTGTGACTCAAGCCGCGTTTCGGCGCAAGCTTTGCCGTGGGTATGTTTGATGGTTGCGGGTCGGGCGCGATCCCTGCACAATTAGTATTGTTTACGAAACGTCGTCGTAACTGCCCTGGAGGCACCACCCAATGTCCGATCAACCGCCCGTCTGTGATTTCGGCTGGCCAGCCCCGGATTTCGAATTGCCCGGCGTCGATGGCCGGCGGTACCGGCTTTCCGATATCAAGGGGCCGAACGGTACGCTGGTGATGTTCATCTGCAATCACTGTCCCTATGTGAAGGCGGTGGCGGAGCGCATCGCGCGCGACTGCGGCGAACTGGCGCGGCACGGGGTCACGGCGATTGCGGTCATGTCGAATGACGTCGCTACCTATCCGGCCGATGCGCCCGACAAGATGAAACTGTTCGCCCAAGCCCACGGCTTCACCTTCCCCTATGTCTATGACGAGACACAGGAAGTCGCGCGCGCTTACGACGCTATCTGCACCCCGGATTTTTTCGGCTTTAACGCCGACCTGAAACTGCAATATCGCGGCCGGCTGGATGAATCGCGAAAGGATGCGGCGCCATCCGAGGTCCGCCGCGACCTGTTTGAGGCCATGCTGCAAATAGCGCGCACCGGCGAGGGACCCCGCGACCAGGTGCCTAGCATCGGCTGCTCCATCAAATGGATGTAGACGGTGTGAAGGAGGCGGAAGACAGCCGGCACAGGCTCTTTATCTCTGTGTCTAGCTATCTCTGCGGTCAAACCTCTTTTCCCCTTTGCCACGGGGCCTTCGCGCCGCTATGTTAGCCGCCGATTATGGCATTGGAGATGGGCGTTGAGCGATATCATTCGTGAGGTCGACGAAGAACTTCGTCGTGAGAACTGGGAAATCCTCTGGAAAAAGTACGGCAAGCTCGCCGTCGCCGCCGCGTTGGCCCTGGTTCTGGGGACGGCAGGCACGGTCGGTTGGCGCGAGTTTGACCGCAGCCAGCGTGAGAAGGCCGGCGCCACCTTCGGCACGGTAATCGCCGCGGTTGAAAACACCGAAAAACCGGCCGAGGCCGCCGATATGCTGGCCGCCTATATTCCGGGTGCGCCGGACGGCTACGCCATGCTGGCCCGCTTGCGCGAGGCCAAATTGCGCGCCGATGCCGGTGAGATTGAAGTGGCGATCGCATTATATGACGGTCTGGCCGGCGACAGCGCGGTCGAGCCCTTGTTCCGTGATCTCGCGGCGCTTTATTCGGTGCGCATGCAGATTGATAGCGGCGATCCGATCGTTCTGGACGCCCGATTGTCCGCGCTGGCCGCAGACGGTGGCCCCTGGCGCTATACCGCGCGCGAGATGCGGGCCGTCCTTGCCATGAGCGACGGGGATAGCGCCGCCGCGCGGGAGATATTCACGAAACTTGCCGATGACATGGATGCGCCGGACAGCCTGCGCACACGCGCCGCTGAAATGCTGCGCGCCATGGGCCCTTCCTGACCGGAATGGCGCGCATATGATCTTTTTTCGCCAAATTGTGCCGGTCGCGTGCCTGACGGGCGCGTCGTTGCTTTTTACCGGTTGCGGATGGTTCGGCGCGGACGAGGCGCCGCCGCTGCCCGGCGAACGAATTTCAGTCCTGGCCTATGAAAGCGCCCTCAAACCCGATCCGCAACTCGCGGGTCAGCCGGTGTCGCTTGGCAAGGCGGTCAATAACGGCGCTTGGTCGCAGGCCGGTGGCGGGCCCTTGCATGCGGTTGGCCATGTCGCCGGCCCGTCGTCGATCGGCCGCGCCGCCTGGGACGTCGATATCGGCTCCAGCGCCGGCAGTCGCCGGCCGCTGCTCAGTGGGCCGGTCATCGCCAACGGTCGTGTTTTCACCATGGATTCAAAATTCCGCATTTCCGCCTATACCGCGGACAAGGGCAAACGCCTGTGGCGGGTCGAGCGCGAACCGGTCAAGCGCGACTGGGAGGCATTTGGCGGCGGTCTGGCCTTCGCCGATGGGAAACTTTATGTCAGCACCGGTTACGGTCGGCTGACCGCCATGAATTCGGAAGACGGCGCGGTGATCTGGGAACATGACCTGCCGGGCCCGATACGCGCCGCGCCCCTGGTCATGGATGGCACGGTCTTCGCGGTCACCGTCGATAATCAGCTCTTTGCCGTCGATGCCGGCACCGGCGAACGCAAATGGCGTCACGCGGGTTTCGCCGAGACCGCGATGCTGCTGGGCGCGGCGGCGCCGGCGGGAATCGACGGATCCGTGATCGTTCCCTATTCCTCGGGCGAAGTTTTCTCCCTGCGTGCTTCCGATGGCCGCGCACTCTGGTCGGATAACCTGGCCGCCGTGCGCCGGGTTGATGCGGCCTCTTCGCTGGCCGACATCCGCGCGCTACCGGTTACCGACGGCGCCCTGGTCTATGCGATCAGCCATTCCGGCCGGACCGTCGCCATCGACATGCGCACCGGCGTGCGGGCCTGGGAACGCAATGTGGGAGGCGTTCAGACGCCCTGGATCGCCGGTGACTGGCTGTTCATGGTCAGCAACGAGTCTCAGGTCATCGCGCTCAGCCGGCGCGAGGGCAGGATACGCTGGATTGCTCAATTGGACCGGTACGAGGATCCCGAGGACAAGGAGGATGCGATCCATTGGTATGGCCCGGCGGTCGTCGGTGGAACCGTGTTTGTTTTCGGCAGCCATGGCAAGGGTGTCGCGATCGACCCGGCCGACGGCGCGATCAGGGAGACATTCAACTCGCCCGACGATGTGATGGCCATTGCGGTGGCCGGCGGAACGCTCTATCTGCAGACCGAGGACGCGGATCTCTACGCCTACCGGTAATTTATTATCCGCTTGCGCGGAACCGGCTCCGGCCCGCTCCCCCACCCGGCCGCCCACAGTGTACGATACCGATGGGCGGCCGGGTGGGGGAGTGGGCCGGAGCCGGACTAACGGACCAAAAAAAATGACTTTCAGTGTAGCCATCATCGGCCGGCCCAATGTGGGCAAGTCCACCCTGTTCAACAGGCTGGTGGGCAAGCGGCTTGCCCTGGTCGACGATACGCCGGGCGTTACCCGCGACTGGCGCGAGGGCGAGGGCCGCATTGCGTCCCTGCGTTTTCGCGTGATCGATACCGCCGGGCTGGAGGACGCGCCCGAAGACTCGCTGGCCGGACGCATGCGCCGTCAGACCGAGCAGGCCCTGCGCGCCGCCGACGTGGCCCTGTTCCTCCTCGATGCGCGCGCCGGGGTCACCCCGATGGACGAACATTTCGCCGATCTTCTGCGCAAGGAATCCGTCCCCGTAATCCTGGTCGCCAACAAATGCGAGGGCAAGGCGGGCGAGCCCGGACTGTTTGAGGCATTCGCGCTGGGGCTCGGCGAGCCGGTGCCGGTTTCGGCCGAGCATGGCGAGGGCATGGGCGACCTGTTCGAGGCGCTGCTGCCCCATGCCGAGGCGGCCGAGTCGCGCGATGCCCTGCTGGCCGATGAGGTTGCGGAACTGGCGGATGGCGAGGGGCTGGACGAGGAAGAGGAAGAGGACCGCGGCCCCCTGCAGCTCGCCATCGTAGGGCGCCCCAATGTCGGCAAATCCACCCTGATCAATCGTCTGCTTGGCGAGGAACGGCTGTTGACCGGGCCCGAGGCGGGCATCACCCGCGATTCCATCGCTGTCGACTGGTCGTTCCAGGGCCGGCCGGTGAAGCTCGTCGATACCGCCGGCCTGCGCCGCCGGGCGCGGATCAACGAGAAGCTCGAGAAGCTGTCGGGTAGCGACACCATGCGCGCCATCCGCTTCGCACAGGTCGTGGTGGTGATGCTGGACGCGGAAATGATGCTGGAAAAGCAGGACCTGACGATCGCCCGCCAGGTGGTGGAAGAGGGCCGGGGCCTGATTATCGCCGCCAACAAATGGGATATTGTCAAGAATCCCAAGCAGACCTTGAAGGCGCTTCAGGAAAAGCTGGAGATCACGCTGCCCCAGGTGCGCGGCGTCCCCGTGGTCACCATCAGCGCGCTCGAGGGCCGCAATCTCGACCGGTTGCTCGGCACGGTGTTCGACCTGTACGACCTCTGGCGCTCGCGGATATCCACGGCGAAACTGAACGACTGGCTCAGCGCCATGACCGACGCCCACCCGCCGCCGATGGTCGCCGGCCGGCGTATTCGCCTGCGCTATGCCACCCAGGTCAAGACCCGCCCGCCGACCTTCGCCATCTGGTGTTCGCGCGGCAGTGAATTGCCCGATTCCTATACCCGCTACCTGGTCAACGGCATGCGCGAGGATTTCGGCCTCGAAGGCGTGCCGCTGCGCATCCTCCTGCGCAAGACCGAGAATCCCTACGCCGGCAGGGCGAAGAAGCGGCGGTAGGGGAGGCGGCGGTTACCGAGCGCCGTTCCCCCGGCGCCCATGCTCACGGCTGGTCGGCGTTGAACCACTCGGCATAGGCCGGGCGCTCGCCCAGGCGCGCGTAATAGGCGGCGACGGCGGGGCAGGGCGGTTTGTCGGCTGGCATTTGCATCCAGCGGTTCACCCCGGCCCCCATCAATATGTCGGCCAGTGTGAAGTCCGGCCCCGCCACGAAGGCGCCGGCGCGGCCCAGATGCGCGTCCAGGATTGCCACGCGCGCCGCGCAGGCCGCCAGCGATTCGGCGATTTTGCCCTGGTCGTCATAGGCCGGGTTCTTGCGGATCAGCGCATGGAAGGCATAGCGGAAACTCTGCCCGAAATTGGTGCCGTACCAGTTCATCCACTGTTCGACGACGGCGCGCTCCTTAAGGCCTGCCGGATAGAGATCGTCGCGCCCCTGCTTTTGCGCCAGATAACGCACGATCGCGTCCGACTCCCAAAGCACGAAATCCCCGTCGCGAATAACCGGCACCAGCCCGTTGGGATTAAGCGCCAGATACTCGGGCGCGTTCACATCGCGAAACCCCTGCCCCCAATCCTCGCGCTCATAGTCGAGCCCCAGCTCCGCGCAGAGCCACAGCACCTTGCGCACATTTATGGAATTGGCCCGCCCCAGAATCGTCAGCATGATCGATTACCCCCCGTTGGTTCTCGCCGCGATCGGCGAGCCATTCTACGCCGGGAAACGAAGGAGCGCGACAGGGGAATCGGGGGGGACGCGAGTGGTGTCCCGTGGTCGGTGTCGCCGGGCCCGCATACCGCCGTATGGGGAAGTTTTGGGGAGAACATAAAGGATTACCGCTGGTAGCGGGTAGAAAAGTCATGTAATACCCGCTGAGATATACGAGAGTATACTCGAATATTCTTACAATTATAGAGATTCATATAATAATTTGTAAAAACAAAAAGATAGTAAACACATCCGCAATTTCACATGAATTTAATGAAAAATTTATCATTGACGGACATCCCGCAAAAATAGCATCAATAACCCTATTCAATTTCTGGAATAGCCCCCGCGATCGTTAAAAAAATGCGCGCGGGCCGCACAGGGAAAGGTTCAGACCATGCCGTCACGCGCCACGTTCATTCGCCTGTTCACCATCGCCGCAGTCCTCGCCGGCCTCGCCGGGGCCTTCCTCGCGGGCAGTATCGCGACCTCGGGCGACGCCCGGGCGGAATGGTTCAAGCCCGGCGGCGGGCCCTACGCCGGCTGCGGCTACAGTTCCCGCATCCTGATTCAGGTTTGCTGGACTCTGGAGGCGTCCTGTGAGGCGATTGCGCAATACCGCGACGCGGGGCGTGGAATTACTACACTCACCAACATTACGCCGAACGGCGAGAACGCGACATGTCATTACACGGTTTATCCCTACCACGATCCGACCGTTAGTTACTGCAAGGCCGGCGAAACAAAATCCGCCCACGTTGAGAGCGGCTGCATCCCCTGGGAGACTTACGAGGAATTCGGTGGCGGCACGGCCAGCGGTTCGGGCGGACCCTCGGGTGTCGGCTGCTCCAACAACCAATGCCCAACCAACAGCCCTGGCGCGGGCGATCCGGTCAACCCGGCCATCGGCAACCAGTTCCTGAGCGTCACGGACTACCGCTCAGCCGGCAGCAACACATTGACTTACAAGCGCCATTATAACAGCAAATCGTTTGGCGGCAGCTACATGGGATATGGCTGGCGGCCTTCCTTCTCGCAGGCTCTGGGAATTTCGGCCGGTACGCGCGTGAATGCCAACAGGCCGGACGGCGCCGTCTTCGTCTACGCGCCCTCGGGCAGCGACTGGGTGCCCTATACCAGCTTCAGCGGCTCCGATATGACCGTCCGGCTGATCGAAACCGTCGGCGGTTGGGAACTGATTCTCAACAACGACACCGTGGAATATTACAATACCGCGGGCCAGTTGCTGTCGATCGTCCGCAAGAACGGATATACCCAGACGATCGCCAGGAACGCCAGCGGTTGGGTATCGACGGTAACCGACAGCAATGGCCGGAGCCTCGCCTTTACCTATTATCCCGGTACGCCGAGGGTTAAGACCGTGACCGACCCCGAAGGCGGGGTATTCAATTACGAATACAAGGGTATCAACAGTTACGCGACCGATCCGAACGTCCTGACCAAGGTAATCCATCC
>CBFDDT010000039.1:0-25436 GCA_965603635.1 uncultured bacterium
ATCTGGAAGGATCCCCGCATTCATTTCGCGGTCAATTGCGCGTCGATCGGCTGTCCAAGCCTGATGCGCGCAGCCTTCACCGCCGATGAGACGGAGGCGATGCTGGAGGCGGCGACGCGGGACTACGTGAACCATCCCCGCGGCGCGAAGCTGGCCGATGGCAAACTTTATCTGTCCACCATCTTCAGCTGGTACGGTGACGATTTCGGCGATGAAGCAGGAATTGTCGACTTTATCCGGCGTTATGCCGAGCCGCCCCTGGCCGCCGCGATCGGCGATATCGGCAGGTTTTCGGACGGCGGCTACGATTGGGCATTGAATGACTGCGCGACGACCAAGGATCAATCGAGTTGTAACGCCAGCGCCTTGAGGTAGCCGGACTCCGGCAGGAAGGGATGCAACGGGTGGTCGGGCGCGGCGCCTTCGCGCCGCAATATCCGCGCGGTTCGGTTAGCGTCGGACAGGGTCTTGCGCATCTGCTCGTCGAACAGTTCCGCCGTCATGTGATGCGAACATGAGGCGACGAAGAGATAGCCGCCGGGCGCCGTCAAGCGCGTGGCCAGGCGCATCATCTTGCGGTAGGCCTTAACACCGACCTTCAAATCCTTCTTCGATTTCACGAAGGCCGGCGGGTCGACGATAACAACACCGTAGCGGGCGTTCACCGTGGCCAATCTTTCCATTTCGTTGAAGGCGTCGGCCTTGACGAAGCCGCAGCGATCCGCGCAACCGTTCAGTTCGGCCGCCTGTTCCGCCAGCGCCAGCGCCGGCGCCGATTTGTCCACCGCCGTCACCGACTCCGCGCCCGCCATGGCCGCCGGGATCGCAAAACCGCCGGTATGGCTGTAGACGTCCAGCACCTTTGCGCCGCGTGACAGCGAGGCCATGAAGCGGCGATTGTCGCGTTGATCGTAGAACCAGCCGGTTTTCTGCCCACCGGTCAGATCGGCGAGGAAGCGGACGCCGTACTCGGTCAGCTCCACGGGCGCGGACAGGTCCCCCTTGACCGCCTCCACGGCGCTCTCCAGCCCTTCCAGCTTGCGCACGGCGCTGTCGTTGCGCAGTACAATGGCGGCGGGTGACAGGACAGAGTCCAGCGCCTCCAGCACGGATTCGCGCAGCCGCTCCATTATCGCCGTGTTGAACTGCACCGACAGCACATCGCCAAACCGGTCGACGACAAGGCCGGGTAATCCGTCCGCCTCGGCATGAACCAGCCGGTAAAAGGGCGCGTCGAACAGTCGATCACGCATGTCGAGGCATTGCCGCAGCCTGCCCGCCAGCCAGGCGGTATCGATCGCGGTTTTGGGTCTGCGGTCGATCAGCCGCGCGGCGATCAGGGAATGCGGATTGAATCCGGCGACGCCGACCGCCTCTCCCGAATGGCTCGCCAGCACGACGAGGCTCCCCGGCGGCAGGGCTTTCGCCTCGGCATTCATGTCCAGCTCGTTGGAAAACGCCCAGGGATGCCCCCCGGCGACGCGTTTATGG
This sequence comes from uncultured bacterium, assembly GCA_965603635.1. Lineage (GTDB taxonomy): Bacteria > Pseudomonadota > Alphaproteobacteria > UBA8366 > JADFVY01 > JADFVY01. The sequence goes on from CBFDDT010000039.1 coordinate 1,492, forward strand.
CGGCCCGGCAGAATCCGGACTTGTGGGTAATCGTTGCTCATGATGGCGACAGTTAGGGGCAGGGGGCCCTGGGCGCAACCGAATAATCGTCATTGCCCAGCCGCAAGCCCTTCGCGCCGGGGGTCGGCGCCGCCATAGAGTTTCCCGTTTTTGACCAGAATGGCATGCAAGCCGCTGTTTAGTTCCCGCACCTTAATTTTGTGGCCGAAATCTTCCAGCCCCACCTTCAGTTCATCGAAAAAGGTGCCCTCTTCCAGTTCGACCGTGCTGTTGCGGCTGATTATATGCCCTCTCGTTACGGCCCATTGCGGGTCCAGGTTCCAGTCCAGAACCGCCATCACCGAACGGGCCGTGTAATTGATGATCCGGCTACCGCCGGGTGACCCGGTGACCATGCGCAGGCCCCCCTTCGGCCCCAGAACGATGGTCGGCGCCATGGACGAGCGCGGACGTTTGCCCGGTTCCACGCGGTTGGCGACCGGCTCGCCGTTTTTTTCAGGGCTGAACGAAAAGTCGGTCAACTGGTTGTTCAACAGGAAGCCGCGCACCATCATGCGCGACCCGAAGGCGTTTTCGATGGAGGTTGTCATGGAGACCGCGTTGCCCTTGGCGTCGACAATGCTGAAATGGCTTGTGGAGGGAATCTCCAGCGTTTCGCCAGGGACGAGCAGTTCGGTCTTTTTTAACGGCGGCTCGCCGGCGGCGGCCCGGCCCATTGTTTTTTCGACATCGATCAGCCCGCCGCGCTCCCTGAGGTAATTCGAATCCAGCAAACCCTTGACCGGCACGGATACGAAATCGGAATCCGCCATGTAAAGCGCGCGGTCGGCATAGGCGAGACGCGCCGCCTCGATGTACAGATGTTCGGCATCGACGGAACCCGGAATCATCTCGCCTACCGCGAAGTTTTTCAAAATGCCCAGGATCATGCCGACGGTGAGTCCGCCCGAACTGGGCGGCCCCATGCCGCACACCTTGTTGGCCCTGTAGGTCACGCAGACCGGTGGGCGGGTCTTCGCCTCATAGATGCCGAGGTCGGCAATACTCAATCGGCCTGGGTTGTCTGCTGCATTGTTCACTACGCTCACAATGTCGCGCGCGATGCCGCCGAGGTAGAATGCGTCGGCCCCGCCTTCGGCAATGGCCCGCAGGGTCGCCGCGTATTTGGGGTTTTTCAGAAAATGGCCGGCCGGCAGCGGTTCGCCCTCTTCGGTGTGGAAATAGGCGGCGGTCGCGGGATAGCGCTTTAGATGCTTGTCTTTGGCGATCAGGGCGCTAAGCCTTGGCGATACCTCAAAACCCTCGTCGGCCAGCCGGATTGCCGACTGGAACAGTTGCGCCCAGGGCAGCCTGCCATGTCGGCGGTGCGCCATTTCTAGCATGCGCGGCACGCCGGGGACGCCGACCGACCGGCCGCCGACCACCGCATCCCAGAATTTCATATTTTTGCCGGCAGCGTCGAGGAACAGATCCGGGGTCGCCGCGGCCGGGGCGGTTTCGCGCCCGTCGAAGCTTTTGATCTTTTTGCTGGCGGCATCGTAATACAGCATGAAGGCGCCGCCGCCGATGCCGGAACTTTGTGGCTCCACCAGGCCCAGGACCAATTGTATCGCGACCGCGGCGTCCACCGCGCTGCCGCCGGCTTTTAGAATTTCGATTCCGGCCTCGACCGCAAGCGGGTTGGCGGCGACGACCATGAATTTTTTCGCTTCAACCGGTTTGGAGGTCTGCGCGAATGCGCCCGGCGACAAAAGGACGATGGCTGCAAGGATAGTCAGGGAACGGAACAGGTGGGGCATGGTTCAATACAACTGGCGGTTCACGAGGAACCGCTATGTTAGAAGACCATCCATCCTATCGGAACCCGTCAAATGATCACTTTTTACAAATAATCACTTTTTATCGACGGGCCTGCACAACGCCACGGAGGCCAGCCGGTAGCCCGCGCCGCGCAACATGCTGACGGTGCCTTCCACCGGCTGTGGCCCGCGGCCGGCTTCCTCGGGAAGATCGACCTGGACCGCGACGCAATTATTGTCGCGCGCCTTGTCGATCATCGAATCGATCATGCGATCCATGATGCCGGCGGAATCGTATAGATTGGCGGTGACGAGATTGCTGACTTTCAACACCCGGCCATGCTGGATGTCGGTTTCGACCTCATGGCAATAGATGCCGTATATGTACCCATCCGGGTTTTGCGCGGACATTACGCCCGTGTCCTTGGCCTCCACGCGCTGGCCGCCGCAGAGATCTTCAGCGTAACCCAGCCATTGGTCCAGAGTCAGGTGAGGTACGGCATTCTGGACGAGAGGGTATGCTTGCAGGACTTGCCCTTCTCCCAGAGGTTTGACCACATATCGTTTGGACATCTCAGTCACGTTGCCTTGCCATTGTTTCACGTTCGGGGCCGGATCGATAAAAATGAAACGATCCTGCGATACGTGGCATGATGACGTCAGGACGCGATACAGTCTTTGACCTAAATCAATGTGCGATGCACAATGTAATGGTGTTATCGTGTTCATGCAGCGAAGCGTGCGACGCGATGACGCTGTGACGCAATAACCCATGGCGGGATTTGCATTTTAATGGTTTCAAACGAAACGGTCCCGCGTATCGCGGAACCGCGCTCGAATGCGGTTTGGGAGATCAGGTTATGACAGCAGTGGCAGTCGACGACGAATTCACCGCGATGGCCGGCTATAACGAGGCCGTCATCAAGAAATTCACCGTAGCCACGGTATTCTGGGGGGTTGTCGGTTTTTCGGTCGGCGTGCTGATTGCGCTGCAACTGGCTTTCCCGGTGCTCAATATGGGGTTGGAGTGGTTCAGCTTTGGCCGTCTGCGGCCGGTCCACACCTCGGCGGTTATTTTCGCCTTTGGCGGCAACGCGCTGTTTGCGACATCGTTTTACGTGGTGCAGCGAACCTGCCGGGCGCCGTTGTTCGGCGGTCCCGCGCTGGCGGCCCTCGTGTTCTGGGGATACCAGATATTTATCGTCATGGCGGCGCTGGGCTACGTGCTGGGCATCAGCCAGGGCAAGGAATACGCCGAGCCCGAATGGTATGTCGATTTGTGGCTTACGATTGTCTGGGTCGCCTATCTGGTGATCTATCTGGGCACCCTGATGACCCGCCGCGAGCCGCATATCTACGTGGCGAACTGGTTTTACCTGGCCTTTATCGTTACGGTCGCGGTCCTGCATCTTGTCAATAACGCCACCATCCCGGTGTCTCTGTTCGGGGCGAAGAGCTACATTCTGTGGTCCGGCGTCCAGGATGCGCTGACCCAGTGGTGGTACGGCCATAACGCGGTGGGTTTCTTCCTGACCGCCGGCTTCCTGGGCATCATGTATTACTTCGTGCCCAAGCAGGCGGGGCGGCCGGTCTATTCCTACCGGCTGTCGATCGTGCATTTCTGGTCGCTGATTTTCCTCTATATCTGGGCCGGGCCGCATCATCTGCATTACACGGCGCTGCCCGACTGGGCGCAAACGCTCGGCATGACTTTCTCCATCATGCTGTGGATGCCGTCCTGGGGCGGCATGATCAATGGCCTGTTTACCCTGTCGGGCGCCTGGGGCAAGCTGCGCACCGATCCGGTGCTGAAGCTGATGGTAACCTCGCTTGCCTTCTATGGCATGAGTACCTTCGAGGGGCCGGTGATGTCGATCAAGGCGGTAAACGGCCTGTCGCATTACACCGACTGGACCATCGGCCATGTCCATTCCGGCGCCATGGGCTGGGTCGCCTTCATCACCTTCGCCGCGATGTATTTCCTGGTGCCCAAACTGTGGAAGCGCGAGCGCCTCTACAGCATCCGCCTGGTCAACACCCATTTCTGGATCGCGACCATCGGCATCGTCTTCTACATCACCTCCATGTGGGTTTCCGGCATCATGCAGGGCCTGATGTGGCGGGCTTACGACTCGCTCGGGTTTTTGCAATATTCCTTCGTCGAGACCGTCGCGGCGATGCATCCCTACTATCTGATCCGGGCGCTGGGCGGGGTCTTGTTCCTGACTGGCGCGCTGATCATGACTTACAATCTGTGGCAAACGATCAGGGGTAACGTCCGTGACGAAAAACCCTTCGGTCTTCCGCGGACCTGACGGGGAGAGGCGCAAAAATGTTTATCAAACATTCGACGATCGAGAAGAAACCATTCCTTCTGCTGGTGCTGATCATCATCACCATTTCCATCGGCGGGCTGGTTGAAATCGTGCCGCTTTATACGGTCGAAACCACCATCGAACGGGTGGAGGGCGTGCGTCCCTATACCCCGCTGGAGCAGATGGGCCGCAATATCTATGTCCGCGAGGGCTGTTATCTCTGCCATAGCCAGATGATCCGGCCTTTCCGCGACGAGGTGGAGCGCTACGGCCATTACAGCCTGGCGGCGGAAAGCATGTACGACCATCCCTTCCAGTGGGGCTCCAAGCGAACCGGGCCAGATCTGGCGCGGGTCGGCGGGAAATATTCTAACGCGTGGCATGTCGCGCACTTGAAGGACCCGCGTTCGGTGGTGCCCGAATCGATCATGCCCACCTATGCCTTCATGATGCGTGACCTGGGCGCCGATGACGTCCAGGCTCATCTGGAAACACTGCGCATGGTTGGCGTTCCCTACAGCGACGAGATGGTCGCCAGCGCGGTGGCCGACCTGGCGACGCAGGCCGATCCGGAGGCCGACAACGATGGCCTTCTGGTCCGTTATCCGAAGGCGGTTGTTGGCGATTTTGATGGCGACCCAACGCGGGTGACCGAGATGGATGCCCTCATCGCATACATGCAGATGCTGGGCACGCTGGTCGATTTCGCCGACGTCGACCCGGCAAGTCTCGAGCAGTAGGAGGGAGCCATGACAATATTGATGGAACTGTCCGAAATTGCCCGCGCCTGGTGGGGTATATGGCTGATGATCCTGTTCGTCGGTATTATTGCCTGGACCATGTGGCCGTCGCGCAAGCGTAGCGAGGATATGAGCGACGCCGCCATGATCCCGTTTCGCGAGGATGACGATCCCGCCAACCTCGAGACCCGTTAAGGAGAGCATGCGATGGCTACGAATGTGGAAAAGGACGCCGTCACCGGGACCGAGACCACGGGTCATGAGTGGGACGGCATCAAGGAGCTGAACTCACCCCTGCCGAAATGGTGGATCATCATATTCTGGCTGTGCGTCGCATGGTCGGGACTCTACTATATCGTTTATCCGACATATCCTGGTTGGGATGGACTCTGGGAATATACCGCCCGCAAGGACGTGGACCGGCAAATGGCGGCGGTTCAGGCCGACCGCGCCAAATGGCTGGACAAGCTGTCGGCTGCCTCGATGGACGACATCAAGAAGGACGGTGACCTGCTTGCCTTCGCAATGGCCGGCGGCCGCGCCGCGTTTGCCGACAACTGTGCGCCCTGTCACGGTTCCGGCGCCGCGGGCGGGCCTGGCTATCCCAACCTGCTGGACGATTCCTGGATCTGGGGCGGTACGCTGGACGATATCCAGACTACCGTTACTCACGGGATTCGCTGGGCGAAGGATGACGACACGCGCCTTTCGAGCATGCCGCGTTTCGGCGTTGACGAACTGTTGGACGAGGCCCAGATCAGTGACGTTGCGGACCATGTTCTCTCGCTGACCGGCGGGGCCGCGGCGACGGATGCCGGCGCGGAAATATTCGCCGAGAATTGCGCCGCCTGCCATGGCGAATCAGGCGAAGGTAATGCCGAATTTGGCTCGCCGCGGCTGAGCGACGCGATCTGGCTGTATGGTGGAGACAAGGCGACCATCGTGGAAACGATCAGCAAAGCCAGGGGTGGCGTGATGCCGGCCTGGGGTGGCCGCCTCGACGAGGTGACCGTCAAGCAGCTCTCGGTCTATGTGCATTCGCTGGGTGGCGGCCAATAATATTAACGAGCATTGGCGGTATAGGGCATGGCCGGTGGGCCGATGAACACTCTTCCTTCTTCGCTGGGCAAGACCGCGAAAGCGGTCAATGCCGACGATCAGCCGCTTTACGCCAATCGCGCCCGCATATACCCGCAGAAGGTAGAGGGGCCTTTTCGGCGCTTTAAGTGGGCGGTGCTGATTCTGCTGCTTGCCATCTATTACCTGGGGCCCTGGCTGCGCTGGGACCGCGGCCCCGGCGCGCCAGACCAGGCGCTGCTGATCGACATGCCGGCGCGCCGCGCCTATTTCTTCTTTATCGAGATATGGCCGCAGGAAATTTATTACCTGACCGGCCTCCTTGTTCTTGGGGCCGTGGGGCTATTCCTCGTCACCTCGTTGTTCGGGCGCGTCTGGTGCGCCTATACCTGCCCCCAAACGGTCTGGACCGATCTGTTCATGTGGGTCGAAGGCCTGGTCGAGGGCGACCGTAACGCCCGCATGCGGCTGGACAAGGGACCCTGGACCGCCGAGCGCATCGTCAAGAAAGTCGCAATACATTCCATCTGGATCGTTATCTCGGCGCTGACCGGCGGCGCATGGGTGATGTATTTCACCGACGCGCCGACCCTGGTCGTCAATCTTCTGAACTTCCATGTGACCAACGCGGTACTGTTCTTCATCGCCATGTTTACGGCCACGACCTATTTGCTGGCCGGCATCGCGCGCGAACAGCTCTGCGTCTATATGTGCCCCTGGCCGCGCTTCCAGGCGGCCATGTTCGACGAGGAGACGCTGACCGTCACTTACGAGGACTGGCGCGGCGAATCCCGCGGCAAGCATAAGGTTGGCGACAGCTGGGAAGGTCGCGGTCATTGCGTCGATTGCCTGCAGTGCGTGAATGTCTGCCCCACCGGCATCGATATCCGTGATGGCAGCCAGCTTGAATGTATCGGCTGCGGCCTGTGCATCGACGCCTGCAACCGGATCATGCGGCGGCTCGACCTGCCGCAGGGGCTGATCCGGCTGGATACGGTCAGCAACCAGGTAGCGCGGGCCGAGGGAAAATCCGCCCCTTTCCAACTGCTGCGGCCGCGTACTCTTGTCTATGCGGGAATCCTGTCAATGGTCGCCGCGTTGATGGTGTTCGGGCTGTTCACCCGCTCCACTCTGGACATCAATCTGCTGCGAGACCGCAATCCGTTGTTCGTGACCCTGTCCGACGGAACCATCCGGAACGGCTATACCTTCAAGATCGTCAACCGCCTCCGCGCCGACCGCGAATTCATTCTCACCGTTAGCGGGATCGAGGGGGCGACGCTTGGCGTGCTGGGCGGGTCCGCCGGCTCGCGCGCCGCCGTGTTCTCGACCAAACCCGACCGGGTTGAAACTTACCGTGTTTTTATCACCGCGCCGCGCCAGTCGCTGACTGGCGAGTCGACTGATATCAGTTTCGTGCTGGAAGAGGACGCGATGGAAAATAGTGAGAACGTGATCCAGGACACCGTTTTTCTGGGGCCGAAGAAATGAGTGTTTCGCCCGGCAACGAGCAGGCGCCGCCGCGCGATCTTTGGATTCCCTGGCTGATCGTCGCCGGATTTGCGCTGGTGATTCTGGTCAACGGGATCATGGTCTATTTTGCCATGGCCAGCTTTACCGGGCTGCAGACGGAGGGCCATTACCAGCGTGGCCTGGATTATAATGAGGTGCTGGTCGGTGACCGCGTCCAGGGTGCGTTGGGTTGGGCGGTCGGCATCGAATTCGACGAAACCGGCGACGGACGAGGCAGGCTGTCGGTCCAGGTGGCCGACAAGGCCGGCGAACCGCTGAACGATGCCGGCGTGCTGGTCCGGCTGGTGCGGCCGGTTCAGGCCGGGTATGACATGGACGTGACATTGACGGCGGCTGGCGACGGACTCTATGCCGCCGATGTTGAATTACCCTTGCGAGGACAATGGGACCTACTGGCGCGGATCAGGCATCCATCGGGCAATTACAGCACGGCGAAACGGATCGTCGCGCGGTAGAACTCTGCCGCCATTGCGGCGGGCCGCTGGGCGATGGTTTAGCGGGGGAATTCTGCTGTCCGGGCTGCGCCGCCGCCTTTGAAATGGTGCGCGGGCTGGGGCTGGAATCCTATTACCGCCGCCGTGTGCTGGATCCCGCCGCCCGCGCCATTCGCCCCGATACCGCCCCGCCCCGCTTTGACTTTGCCCCCTATGTTACCACCCTGCCGGGCGGCGACAGCAACCTGACGCTGGCGATCGACGGGCTGCATTGCGCGGCCTGCGTCTGGCTGATCGAATCTGTTTTGTCGCGCCTGCCGGGCGTGGTGATGGGGCGGGTCAACATGACCACCAGGCGGCTGCGTTTGGTTTGGCGGCCGGGCGAGGCCGACCCGCAAGACCTGGTGGCCCGGATCGTCGCGCTGGGGTACAGGCTGACGCCTTTCGACGAGGCCGCCGCCGACGATGCAGGCGCGGCCCGGCAGCGGGCCTTGCTGCGCGCCATGGCGGTGGCGGGCTTCGCCGCCGGCAACATCATGCTTTTGTCGGTGTCGGTCTGGGCCGGGCATGCCCAGGATATGGGCCCCGCGACCCGCGACCTGATGCACTGGATATCGGCGCTGATCGCGATACCGGCTATTGCCTATGCCGGGCAACCCTTCTTCCGGCCGGCGCTGGCGGCGCTCTCGATGGGGCGCGTCAACATGGACGTACCGATCTCCCTGGCCGTAGTGCTGGCCACCGGCATGAGCCTGGTGCAAACCGCCACCAGCCAGCCGCATGCCTGGTTCGATTCGGCCGTGACGCTGCTGTTCTTCCTGCTGGCCGGGCGTTATCTGGATGCGCGTTCGCGCGCGCGCGCGCGCGGTGTCGCCGCCAACCTGCTGGCGCTTCGGGTGCGCGCGGTGACCGTGATCGACGTCGATGGCGGCGCGCGGGTGATCGCCCCGGCCGAGGTAAAGACCGGCATGACCGTGCTGGTCGCAACCGGCGAGCGGGTCCCGGTGGATGGCCGGATTGCCGCCGGTACGTCGGATATCGACACCGCCGCCATCACCGGCGAATCGATCCCGCGGCCCGCCCGCCCCGGCGACCGGGTGCTGGCGGGAACCGTCAACCTGACCGGGCCATTGCGTATCGTGGTGGACTCGGTCGGCGAGGATACCATCCTGGCGGAGATCCTGCGGCTGGTGGAAAACGCCGAGCAGGGCCGCGCCCGCCATGTGGCGCTGGCCGACCGGGTGGCGCGGCTTTATGCGCCGGCCGTCCACGCCCTGGCCCTGGTCACCTTTATTGGCTGGCTGGTGCTCGGCGCCGGTTGGCAGGCATCGCTGTTGACCGCCATCGCGGTGTTGATCATCACCTGTCCCTGCGCCCTGGCGCTCGCGGTGCCCGCCGTTCAGGTCGCCGCCGCCGGGCGGTTGTTACAGGGCGGCGTCCTGGTCAAGTCCGCGACCGCGCTGGAGCGGCTGGCCGAGGCCGATACAATCGTCTTCGACAAGACCGGTACCCTGACCCAGGGGCGGCCGGTACTGTTGCGCGATGGCAGCTGGTCGGAAAGCGATCTGGCCGAGGCCGCCACATTGGCCGCCGCCAGCAGGCACCCGCTGGCCCGCGCCCTGGCTGCCGCCGTGGCTAGCGCCGCGCCCGCCGAAGACGTTGAGGAAATCCCCGGCTCCGGCCTTCGGCGCGGCGAGACCCGGCTGGGCAGCCGTGACTGGTGCGGCGCCGGCCCGGCGGGAGAGGCGGACGGCCCGGAGCTGTGGTTCGCCCGGCTCGGCAAGCCCCATTTGCGTTTCGCCTTTCGCGACGAACCGCGACGCGACGCGGAAGAGGTGGTTTCGGCCCTGCTGCGTCTTGGCTATCGGGTCGAACTGCTTTCCGGCGACCGGCCGGTGGTGGCCGGGGCGATGGCGGGGCGGCTGGGGATCGCCCACTGGCGGGGCGGCTGCACGCCGGCGGCCAAGGTGGCCCGGCTTCGGGAACTCGCGGCGGCGGGCCATCGGGTCTGCATGGTTGGCGACGGGCTGAATGACGCGCCTGCATTGGGCCTGGCCCATGTCTCGCTGTCCCCGGCGGATGCCGCCGAGATTGCGCAGAATGCGGCGGATGCGGTGTTTCAGGGCGATTTGTTGCGCCCGGTGCTGGAATTGTTGACGGTGGCGCGGCGGGCGCGCCGCCTGGTGCTGCAAAATCTCGGCCTTGCGTTCGCTTATAACGCGACGACCATACCTTTGGCGATGGCCGGGCTGGTCACGCCATTGATCGCGGCGGTCGCCATGTCGGGTTCGTCGATCCTGGTGGTCGGCAACGCCGTCAGGCTGGGCCGGGTGGTGCGCCGATGAGCATGCTGCTCTATCTGATCCCGATTGCGATCGGCCTTGGATTACTGGGCCTTGTGGCGTTTCTCTGGGCGTTGAAATCGGGCCAGTTCGACGACATGGAAGGGGCCGCCAACCGCATCCTGTTCGATGATGATCCACCGGAAGATGACGCTGACTAATTTCGCTATCTTTGATAGAATGCGACAAATCGGTCCTTGCCATAAGGTGTTATGCGAGCCTAGACTCTACCCCAAGAGATGGGATTATAGATTACAGGTAATTTTTTATGGGCTTTGGCGAACCTAAAAAGCGCCCGGCATCCGAGACGGTGGACCATGTCAGCCCCTGCGCGGCCTGCGCGGTGCGCGACATGGCGTTTTGCGGCGTTCTCGACGAGCAGGAAATGCCGCAGCTGCTTTCGATATTGCAAACGGCGAAGGTCGACCCGCATGGGCCGATCATCGACGAGGGCGAGCCGGCGGACTATCTTTTCAATCTCACCCAGGGCGCGGTTAAGCTTTACAAACTGCTGCCCGACGGGCGGCGTCAGATCACCGGCTTTCTGTTCGAGGGCGATTTTCTGGGCATCGCCATGAACGAGAAATACGCCTATAGCGCCGAAGCAGTCGGCACAGTGTCGCTTTGCCGGTTCTCGCGCCGCAAGCTGGAAGCCCTGCTGGACGAGTTTCCCAAGCTGGAAAAACGGCTGCTGGGCATGGCCTCGAACGAACTGGTTCAGGCGCAGGACCAGATCCTGCTGCTGGGACGCAAGACCGCGCAGGAAAAAATCGTGTCCTTCCTGCTGAACCTGTCGGGCCGCGCGGTGAAGCGCGGTGCGCCGCCTTCGCCCATATTACTGCCCATGGGGCGCGCGGACATCGCCGATTATCTTGGTCTAACCACCGAGACTGTCAGCCGCACCATCACCAACCTGAAGCGTGACGGCCATATCAGGCTGCTTCAAGGCGGCAAGGTGGAATTGCCCGACATTGAAGCGTTGCAGGAGCTGGCCGAGGGCTCGTGAGCGCGGGCTCGCTAAAGGAACAGCTTTTCAAGCGCATCGATAATGCGCGAGACGATCTGGTCGCGCTGACCCGCGATCTGGTCCGCATCCCCACCGTAAACCCACCGGGCGACGTCTACACCGACGCTTGCGAATATATCGGCCGGCGCCTGGCGGCGCGCGGCTTCACGGTGGAATATCTGCGGGCCGAGGGCGGTATCGGCGACAGCGACCGCTATCCGCGCACCAATGTGGTCTGCCGGATCGAGGGCAAACAGCCCGGCCCCTGCGTCCATTTCAACAGCCATATCGACGTGGTGACGCCGGGCGAGGGCTGGACCATGGATCCCTTCGCCGCCGAAATCCGCGACGGCAAAATCTACGGCCGCGGAACCTGCGACATGAAGGGCGGACTGGCCGCCAGCATGATCGCCGCCGAGGCGCTGATCGCCGATTGGCCCGATTTTCCCGGCGCGATCGAGATTTCCGGCACCGTCGACGAGGAAACCGGCGGTTATGCGGGCGTCGCCTGGCTGGCGGAAAAGGGTTATTTCTCGAAGCCCCGGGTCGATTACGTCATCATCCCCGAGCCCCTGCACAAGGATTGCGTCTGCCTGGGCCATCGCGGCGTCTGGTGGTCCGAGGTCGAGGTCAAGGGCCGCATCGCCCATGGCTCGATGCCGTTTCTCGGGACTTCCGCCGTGCGCGGCATGGCGGCCTTTCTCGACAAGATCGAGCGCGAGCTTTACCCGGTGTTGAACCAGCGCCGCACCGCCATGCCGGTAATCCCCGAGGGCGCGCGGTTTTCGACGCTGAATTTCAATTCCATCCATGGCGGGCTGGCGGAAGGGCAGGACGGTTTCCCGGCCGCCCTGGTGGCCGATTCCTGCCGTCTGGTGCTGGACCGGCGCTACCTGATCGAGGAGAGCCAGGATGAGGTCCGCGCGGAAATCGCCGATCTGCTGGAGGCCGTGCGCAAGGAACGCCCCGATTTCCGCTATGAATTGCGCGATCTCTGGGCGGTCGATCCGGTGATGACCGACGAGGATTCCCCCCTGGTCCGCGCGCTCGACGGCGGCATCGAACAGGTGCTGGGCAAGCAGTCCCGGCATATTGCCTCGCCGGGCACCTACGACCAGAAACATGTACAGCGCGTCGGCCATTTGAAGGATTGCGTGGCCTATGGGCCGGGCATTCTGGATCTGGCCCACCAGCCCGACGAATATGTCGGCATCGACGACATGGTCCAGTCGGCGCAAATCATGGCCGCGGCCACGGTCGATCTGCTGGCCGGGCAGGCCAGCGACCCATGATCCGCCCCGGCCCGCGCAACCTGATCACCGACGTGCCGGGCATTCGCGTCGGCAATGCCGAACAGGCCGATCACCTGACCGGCACAACCGTTATCCTGCCCGACCGCCCGGCGATCGCCGCGGTGGATGTGCGCGGCGGCGGCCCCGGCACGCGCGAGACCGACGCCATGCAGCCCTCGGCCCTGGTCGAGCGGGTGGACGCGGTCACGCTGTCGGGCGGCTCGGCTTTCGGGCTGGAGGCCGCAAGCGGCGTGGCCTCGTGGCTGGCGGCGCGCGGCCGCGGCTTTCAGGTCGGCGAGGCGCGGGTGCCGATCGTGCCCTCGGCGATCCTGTTCGACCTGTTGAACGGCGCGCCCAAGGACTGGGGCGACATGCCGCCCTACCGCGCCTTGGGAATGGCCGCCTGCGACGCGGTCGCCGAGGATTTCGCGCTGGGCAACGCGGGCGCCGGGATGGGCGCGACGGCGGGCGCGCTGAAGGGCGGGCTGGGCAGTGTCTCGGCGCAAGACGATGACGGGCTGATCGTCGGCGCGCTGGCGGCGGCGAACCCGGTTGGCTCGGTCGTCATGCCCGACCAGTCCACCATGTGGGCCTGGATGCTGGAACAGAACGGCGAGCTGGGCGGCCAGAAACTACCGGAAAATACGGTTTCGATGGAGCTGGACCTGCCGGATGTCCTGCAGGCCGGCGCCAACACCACCCTGGTCGTGGTGGCGGTCAGCGAGCGCCTGACACGGGCCCAGGCGCAGCGCGTGGCGATCATGGCCCAGGACGGCATCGCCCGCGCCGTGCGCCCGGCCCACACGCCCTATGACGGCGACACGGTGTTCGTGATCTCCACCGGCGAAGGCCACCCGTCCGGCCCGGCCCAGGTCGCCCGAACCGGCGCCATCGCCGCCGACTGCGTTGCCCGCGCCATCGCCCGAGGCGTCTACGAGGCCGACCCGGCCGGCGGCAATCATTCCTGGCGCGAGGTATTCCGGTAGAAGGGTTCACCACAGAGACACAGAGGCACGGAGGGCGGTGACTCTGTGTTCCGCACCCCGTCATCGTGCGATCTTTCAAATCGTACCAAGGGGGATATGGGGATAAGGTTCTTCGCGGCCAAAGGCCGCCTTCTTTCTTATCCCCCTATCTCCCCCATCCCCCTATCCCCCTTCGTAGGGCCTGTAAAAAGGCAGGATGACCGGGAGGAGTCGCCGCTCCCTCCGTGTCTTCGTGTCTCCGTGGTCATCCTCACCTCCCCCCAACCGATTGCCGCGCGCACCGGGGATTGCTATGCTCGCGCCAACCGCAAAAACAAGTAAACAGGAGACCGTCATGCGTAAGGTGCTGATCGGCGTTGTATTGATAACCGCCGTTGCGATCGGTGTATTGCTCATCGTCCAGCCATGGAGCGCGAGCCAGAGGGACAGCCTGGTGCTCGGCATGCCGCTGGAGCCGCCGCATCTCGACCCGACCGCCGGCGCGGCGGCGGCGATCGACGAGGTGGTCTACGCCAACCTGTTCGAGGGGCTGACCCGCATCGACGAAAACGGCGCGGTGCAAAAGGGTTTGGCAGAGAGCTGGACGATTTCGGACGACGGGCTGACCTACACATTCAAGCTGCGCGCCGGGGTGAAATTCCATGACGGCAGCGATATGGATTCCGCCGACGTCAAATTCTCCCTCGACCGCGCCCGCGCCGAGGATTCCACCAACGCCCAGAAGGCCCTGTTCGATTCCATCGCAGCGGTGGAAACGCCGGACGCGCAAACCGTCGTGGTCAAGCTCTCCCGCGCCGAGGGCCTGTTCCTGTGGAACATGGGCTGGGGCGACGCCATCATCGTGGCCCCCGAAACGGCGGAAAACAACAAATCCAGCCCGGTCGGCACCGGCCCCTTCAAATTCACCGCCTGGAAGAAGGCCGACAGCGTCAAACTGGCGGCCTGGGACGGTTACTGGGGCGCCAAACCGGCGCTTAAAACCGTCACCTTCAAGTTCGTCTCCGACCCCTCGGCCCAGGTCGCCGGGCTGATGGCCGGCGATATCGACGCCATCCCCAATGTCGGCGCGCCGGAAAGCCTGGAGCGTTTCAAGACCGACCCCGGCTTCGCGGTGACCGTCGGCAATACCGAGGGCGAGACCATCCTGGCCATGAACCACCGCCGCGAGACGCTGGCCGACCCCAGGGTGCGCCGCGCCGTCAGTCTGGCCATCGACCGCCAGGCGATCATCGACGGCGCCATGTTCGGCTACGGCACGCCGATCGGAACCCATTTCGCCCCGCACCACGCGGCCTATGTGGATCTCACGGCGATGTACGCCTTTGATGTGGCCAAGGCCAAGGCCCTGCTGGCCGAGGCCGGATACCCGGACGGCTTCAAGGCGGTAATGAAACTGCCCCCGCCGTCCTACGCGCGCCGTGGCGGCGAGATCATCGCCGCCCAACTGGCCGAAATCGGCATCGATGTGGAAATCGTGCCGGTGGAATGGGCGCAATGGCTGAAGGAGGTCTTCAAGAACGAACACGACTTCGACTTCACCATCGTATCCCACACCGAACCCCTGGACATCGGCATCTACGCCCGCGACGACTATTATTTCGGCTATAAGTCGGACGCCTTCAACGCGGTAATCGACGAGCTGAAAGGCACATCCGGCGAGGCCGCCCGCAAGGCGCTCTACGGCAAGGCCCAGCAGATCATCGCCGAGGACGCGGTGAACGGCTACCTGTTCCAGCTCGCCCGCACGGGCGTGCGGAAGAAGGGGCTGAAGGGCTTGTGGCTGAACGCGCCGGTGCAGGCGAATGATGTGACGGGAGTATCGTGGGAATAGAAACGCCGTGAAGCCAGCCTTATCCTGGTGACCTTTGCGCGAAACGCAAGGTCGTCATTGCGAGGTGCGAAGCGCCGCGGCAACCCAGTCGGGCGGCGGGTCTGGATTGCTTCGCCCGCGGCTCGCAATGACGGCTCAAACCGGAATCCGCAGGGAGTGGCAGTAAGTAAAATAAACCTTAAATGTAGAGGGAAAGGCTTGTTGCACCGCCGGGCCAGGTTCAGAATGGTTCCGGGAAATGCGGATCGCCATGCGTTGGAGGCTTCCATGACAGACACACAAGGGGCTCAAGAAGGAACCTTGCCGGATCGCCCGCACATCGCCGCCGTGGCGAATCGGGAAGAACTGATCTATCTGCTCTCGCAGGCCTGCGAGCTGGAGCACAATGTCGCCTGCATTTATCTGTTCGCTGCCTACTCGCTGAAAAGCGACGCGGGCGAGGGCGGCCTGACGCCCGAGCAGGCAGAAATGGTGCGGGGCTGGAAACGCGGGCTGGTCAAGGTCAGCGTCGAGGAGATGCTGCACCTCTCGCAGATGATCAACATCCTGACGGCCATCGGCGGTGCGCCGCATCTGCGGCGGCCGAGTTTTCCGCTGCGCGGGACGACTCTTCCGATCAACAGCCTGATGACGCTGGAGCCGTTCTCGCGCGACGCGCTCGAGGCCTTCATGTGCATCGAAATGCCCGAGGCCGGGATCCTGTCCGCGAAGGAGCAGAAAGAGGCTGACGCGATCATGGCGCGTGTCTCCGAGCGGATGGGTTCGAACGAGGGCTTCGCCACCGATGAAGGCGAGGCCGAGGTGATTGCCGCCTGCGAGCCCTTCGACGTCGATTTTACGACCCAGTCCGAATTCTATCACAAGATCATGACGGGCCTCGCCGGCATCCCGGAGAGCGAACTGTTCATAGGGCCGCCCGAGGCCCAGGCGAATGCGCGCTATCTTCAGTTCGGCGGGATGCTGAAAGCGGTCACCGACCGCCGCTCGGCCCTCGGTGCGCTCAAAATGGTGGTCGAGCAGGGCGAGGCGCCGACGAGCGCCCATCCGGACGCGCATTTCTGGATCTTCCGGACCATCTACCGCGAATATCTGGAGGCGATGAGCAAGGCCGAGAAAAAAGGCGAGACGTTCGAGCCTGTGCGGCCCGTCGTCTCCAACCCGATCACGCGCTTTCATGACGATGCAGCCGGCGGCACCCTGATCGCCGACCCGCTGACGCAACAGGTGGCCGAGCTGTTCAACGGCGCCTACGCCACCATGCTGATGATTTTCCTGCGGTTCTTTGCGCATACCGGGGAATCAGAGGAGGAACTCGAGAAACTGGCGGACGGAACCATGCGTCTCATGAGGAACGTGGCCCGGCCGCTCGGCGAGGCGCTCACCAAGATGCCGGTCTGCCATGACCCGGCGCTTGCCGGAAGGACCGCCGGGCCGGGCTTCGGTATCACGCGCGACGTTCACCTGCTGCCGCACAAGCAGTCGGCCTGGACCTTCTTCGGCGAGCGGCTGCATGAGCTGGCCTCCATCGGGACGAAGCTGCTTGCGACGCGGGCAGATCAGCTTCCGCCAGACGTGGAGGAAGCGGTAGCCGGGCTGCAGGCGCTGAGCCTGGAGTTCGCGCCGGCGGACCGCGATTGGAACGCGAAGGCTGAGCTCGGGGAATTCCGGTCGATCGAGGCCGGCCAGGAACCCGACATCAAGCCCTCGGTCAACGGCCCCCTGCTCGTCAAGAATGTCGAGCGGTTCACCAACTCGAAGGGCGAAGCGCTGCCGACGAGCCCGGAAATGGCGCTTTGCCGCTGCGGCGGGTCGAAGAACAAGCCATTTTGCGACGGCTCGCACGCAAGGCGCGGTTTCACGAGCGAACGCGCCACCAAGCACACGCCGGACGGCGTAAAGGACTTCCCGGGGAAGGAGATTACGGTTCATTTCAACAAGCTGCAATGCGCCGCCGCCGGGGAATGCGCGGCCGGGCTACCGTCGGTCTTCCACCATGGCGGCATCGTGCGCATCGCCACGGGGCAGCCCTGGGTTCAGCCGGACCGCGAGGATGCGGAACAGATTATCGATGTCATACGCCGCTGTCCCTCGGGCGCGTTGCGTTACACATATAAGGGCGAGACCGGCCCCGATTCCACGGAGCCGACGGGCATCCGCATCCGCCGCGACGGCCCCTACGAGGTGGAGGGCGAAATGCCCTTGCGGACCACATTCTGGAGCGAGGGCGCCACGCGCCAGATCTACGCGCTCTGCCGCTGCGGCGCGTCGGGGAACAAGCCGTTCTGCGACGGTTCCCACTTCCGCGTGAAATTCAAGGACGAGAAGAATTGACTGGCGTCGGGCACAGAGACGTTCCAACCGTCTGATCCAGCAGAAATCGCCTTCGAGAATCTCGATCAGGAGGCGGTTCGGGTCGAATTGGGTTCGATCCCATTCTGTCCATTTCAGATTCGGTCTACGCCGAATTGCAGCATTGACAAGGTAGTGCCGCGGAACGTCGATAAACTGCCAAGAGAACTATCGAGGGACTTGCTCCAAGGACACGCGGAGATCGGGAAAGAAACAGTTGCTCGCCGATCTCGTGACAAGGTCGGCGGCGTCCTGTCCGATGGTCATTGCGATCGAAGACATTCTTTAGGCCGACGATAGCACGCTCTCCCTGCTTGCGCGGCTAAGCCATCTCGATCAGCGCGTTGTACCGGCAATACACACCATAGCGAAAGGCGCAGTCGTTTGGCTACCGCGGCCTGCCCCGCGGCAGCAATGACTGGTTTGGGTCCAGGCTGTGTGAAAAGGAATTCCGGGGACACGATACTTAACTACAAGCCTGCCGTTGGCGAATTAAGTATTGTGTCCCCCGAACTCCAATGCGGTACGGCATTCACAAGCCAATGAAAGCCGTTGTCCATGCGCCGACGTCTGCTTTAGGGCCGATAACGGTCCCAACGTCGGGCACCCTGTCACTTCCGCCTGTAGCCATAAGCGGTCATTCTCAACAGAGCACAGAGGAGCCTTGAATGACCGAGATCGACCCGATTCGGACCTTCGTGCTATAGCCGGTGAACAGCCGGTTTCGGGCCCAATAGAGCCGCTTGACCGCGCGGCCCGGACGCTTTATGGACTGGCAGACTGACCCGGCGCCGACCGCTGGCCACCACGGCAACGACAGCGACGCAGGACCCATGCCCCTCTCCTTCGGCCTCATCGGATACGGACACTTCGGCGCCTTCCTCCACGTGCTCGCACGGCGCTATCTGCCGGACGCGCCGCTGAAGATCCACTCGGACCGGCGAAAGCCGGACGGCGTCCTTTTCTTCCCCCTGGAGGAAGTCGCCGCCTGCGATGCCGTCGTGCTCGCGGTACCGATCAGCGCCTACCTGGCCACGCTGACGCGGATTGGCCCACACCTGGGCGCCAACAGCGTCGTGGTCGATGTCGCGACGGTCAAGAAGTACACCATGGATCTGCTGCAGGCCACGCAGCCCGCCTGCACCTTCCTCGCCATGCATCCCATGTTCGGGCCAGAAAGTTATGCCAAGCGCGGCGGCGAAGTGACCGGCTTGCGGATCGTTGTCACGGGGCATAGCCTGACGCCCGCGCGTTACTCGGCGCTGTATGAGAAACTCACCGCGGTGGGATTCTCGATCGTCGAAAAGACCGCCGAGGCGCACGACAAGGACCTCGCCGAGACGCTGTTTCTCACCCACTACATCAGCCAGGTCGTCGCGCGGGGCGGGTTCGAGCGTACCGACATAGACACGGTCTCTTTCGGTTCTCTGATGGACGCGGTCGATTCTGTGCGCCACGACGGCCAGCTCTTCGAAGAGGTCTGCCGCTTCAATCCTTATTGCCGCCAGGTCATCGAGCGCTTCGACGCGAGCGACCTGCAGGTGCGCGATGCGATGCTGGGCCTCCCGCCACCGGACCGCAGCCAGGGGTAGCGGTGCGGCGAGCACGGGCCACTGGTCTTCACGAACGGCAGCATTGCCAGTTAAAGCGGACTTTCTCGGAGGCCCCGATGAACGACCCGCATTGGCCGAAGGCTGACCGGCAAGATCGGGGCAGCCTTGACCGCGGCTACCCGATCAATAAGGCGAACCGCCTGACCGCAATGGCCGTCAAGCGTCAGGCATTGCCACGGTCTTCACGCCACAGCCCGAGCTTTTTCTGCGCCACACGGTCGGAATAGCTGAAGATCACGGCATCCTCGTCGGCCTCGTGGCTTGTCCATTTCCAGCTTGGCACAACGAAAATATCCTTCGGACCCCATTCGAAAACCTTGCCGTCGATCGTCGTCCGCCCCGACCCCTCCACGACCGTAAAGACCGTCGCGTCGGTTGACCGATAGGCGCTTGTCGCAAAGCCTTCTGGCAAAAGCTGCATGAAGGAAGCGATTGTCGGCATGGCGAAATCACCGCTCTTGGGGTCGACATAGCGCAACTTCAGTCCATGGCAGGGATCCCATTCATCCTGCTTGCGCATCTGTTCCAGCGCTTCGCGGGTGCGCGCATAGGGGTAGTTGAAAATCGGCGAGACCGGCCGAGAGTCTGCGTAATCGACTGGCAGCATATTGGCGCCATACCGCGCCAGACTGTCACCGGCCTTGCGCGTGACCGGCTGCTCGTCCTCAGGATAGCTTTCGGCGAAAGAGGCGTCGAAAAATGACACGACCGGAATGTCCAGGCCATCGAGCCAGATCATCGGTTCGTCGGAATTGTTGCCGTGATCGTGCCAGGCGCCGGGCGGTGTGATGACGAAATCACCGACCTCCATGAGCGTGCGCTCGCCATCGACGGCGGTATGGGCTCCCGATCCGTCCATGATAAAACGCAGGGCCGACTGGCTGTGACGGTGCGCCGGCGCGACCTCGCCCGGCAGGACGAGTTGCAGTCCGGCATAAAGCGAGGTGGTGATCTTGCTGTCGCCCGGCATGCCGGGATTTTCCAGGATCAGGACCCGGCGTTCGGCCTCCTTGGCCGTAATCAGATCACCGGCCTCAAGCATGAATTCCTTGGCCTCGGCAAACCGCCACAGATGCGCCCGGCAGGCGCTTTTCGGTTCTGGCGTGATGATCGAAGACATGACGGCCCAGAGCGGCGTCAGGTTTTTCTCGCCGATCTTTTTGTAATAGGCCTGACGTTCCGGAGTTTCTTCCGGCGGGCTTTCCAATGACATCACAGTTCTTCCCTAATTTTACGCAACTTCAGGCGGCGTCCAGACCGGTGCCACCGTAAAGCCAGGACAAACGGTTATAATAACCGACATTCCCCATATGAACCCCGGTTTCTGGCGGCACAGTAGCGCTCATGGCCGCCCCAGGCAATTTTGAGCGCGGTGCGGGACCGGAAGGGATTTTGCATCTGTTGAGGCTAATGATCACCCCTGCCAACCTCAAGCCCGTTTAGTCTGACACTGCCATTGCCAAATTACTCGGCTGCCGTTGCTCTCCAACCAAGTCGAATGACCGGTTAGGGTCAACAGCAGGAATTCCGGGGACAGTGTATTAAATTAGCCATAGCTAATGTTTTGGCCGAGGCTGCACGCCCTTCTTGAAAACCATGGAATACGTCTTTGCATGGGGTCGAATTGCGAGTCGGGCGGAGCGCCTTTCGGAAACGGCGGTCACCCTTCGGGACCGCGCCCGCACCCATCGCCGGGCTACCCGGTGGGAACCGCATGGCGCCTGTTCGGATGGTTGGCTTGGCCGGACCGAACCAACCCCAAGCCGCGTCGGATCAAATATCCGTCGCCCGCCCCCGCCGTCATCCCGCCTTGCGGGGTGTGTGGCATCGGGCGCTGTATCCATCACCCCGCCCGCCCATGCTCCGCCGCCAGCGCCGCTTGCACCGTCTCGCGCCCCCGCATCATGTCGCGATGGGCCGCAACCTTCGGGAACCGCGCGGGGGCGATTCCGTCGCCTTCCATCCATTGCGCTACCGTGAACAGATAGGGGTCGGCGATTGTATAGCGCTCGCCCATCGCGAAGGGGCCACTGCCGCTCGAATCAATCTTGCGTGTCAGAGGGCACAAAATAGTTTTTCAACAGTCTCAGCCATGAGCGGTCATTCGTGCGCTCCGTTGCCACATAGACTTCGCCAGAATGTTCCACTAGTCTTCCTCCCGAGGGAGAATGCGGATGGAACGCCGCCTCGCCGCCATACTGGCCGCCGACGTGGTCGGCTACAGCCGCCTCATTCGGGAAGATGAGGCGGGCACTTTGGCCACGCTCAAGTCCCATCGCGAACAGCTGATAGAACCTAAAGTCGCTGAACGTAAGGGGCGCATCGTTAAGCTGATGGGCGATGGCCTTTTGGTCGAGTTCCCTAGCGCTGTTGAGGCGGTCCAGTGTGCTGTCGAAATCCAGCATATGATCGGCGACCGGAATGCCGACGTTCCCGAGGAGAACCGAGTCACCTATCGCATCGGTATCAACATTGGCGACATCGTCGTTGAAGACAACGACATCTACGGGGACGGGGTGAACGTGGCTGCGCGGCTCGAGGGCCTTTCCGAGCCCAGCGGCATCTGTGTGGCGCGTAACGTATTCGACCAGGTGAAGGACAAGCTTGATCTGACCATCGATCATCTGGGTGAACGCGAAGTCAAGAACATCGCCGAGCCGGTGACGGTCTACCGCGTGGTCCTTGACGACAAGGCGGCGGAACTCGTCACGCCCGTGGTCCACCAAGCAGCCATGCCGACACGTCGGCACTGGGCTGTCGCTGCGGCAGCGGTCGCCGGGCTGCTTGTCGCCGTTGGCGGAGCGCTCCTGTGGTGGCAACCGTGGAACCCTGAGTTCGAGCCCGCGTCGATGGAGCGAATGGCTTTTCCGTTACCCGACAAGCCCTCGATTGCCGTTTTACCTTTCAGCAACCTGAGCGGCGATCAAGAGCAAGGATATTTCAGCGACGGGATGACAAACGACATTATCACGGACCTGTCGAAGTTCAAAAACCTCTTCGTGATCGCGAGCAACTCGACCTTCAGCTATAAGGGCAAAGCCGTCAAGGTGCAGCAAGTGGCGGAAGAGCTTGGCGTTCGCTACGTCCTGGAGGGGAGTATCCAAAAGACGGGGGAAAGGCTCCGGATCAACGCGCAGCTCATCGATGCCACAACCGGCCATCACCTGTGGGCAGAACGCTATGACCGGAACGCAATCGACTTCTTTGCCATCCAGGAAGACATCGTGCGGACAATTGTGGCTAATCTGTCATTCCAGGTACACGAAGCGGAAATTGAGCGCGCTCTTGGAAAGGACACCGACAATTTAGAGGCCTATGACTACTATCAGCGAGGCTGGCAAGCGTATTTTGGCTTCACAAAGGAGGCGAACAACCAGGCGCTCGAGTTCTTGGAGAAGGCGATAGAGCTCGACCCCGACTACGCCCGCGCCCACGGTCTGCTGACCTGGGTCCATGTGAATAACTCGACTGGGCGTTACAACTGGGGCGAGGATCCGGATCGCTCCCTGGACCTTGCTCTCGAGACGGCGCGCAAGGCCGTCGCGCTGGATCCCGACGATTACTTCACCCATTGGTCCCTGGGCGTCGCCTATTTGTTCCACCGAGAGCATGACCGGGCCCTGGCCGAGTACGAGCGCGCCCTGGCGCTCAACCCCAACGACGCCGATCTACTCATCGAAATGCTGGACTTGCTCGTAAAGGTCGGGAGGGCGGAGCAGGCGGTTGAGCAGGCGAAGATGGCGACGCGTATCAATCCCCATTGTCCGGATTGGTGTTTCTGGAATTTCGGCTGGGCGCAATACATGGCGGGGCAATATGACGACGCGCTGGCAACGCTGAACCGGATGTCCAATCCACCGAATGGAGTCCGCAGAACGCTTGCGGCCGTACTCGTTCGCCTCGACCGCCTCCAGGAAGCCCGCGCCGTGATGGCGGCGTACATAGAGAACGGGCCCGACATGACGCTGGAAGAGATGGAGGCGCGTAGGATGTTGTATAAGGACAGGGAATACCTGGATCGTTGGATCGATGATCTGCGCAAGGCCGGCATGCCGGAGAAACGGCCGCCGCCCTCATCCGACTAACCCTCCATCGCGGCACTCCCGTTCACCAATATGAGCGACGACCCGGCGCAGGACTACTTCGCCGACGGCATGACGGAAGATTTGATCACCGACTTGTCCAAGATTTCCGGCCCCTTCCTCATCGCCCCCTCGCTGGTCACCTATGTCTGGCAGGCGGTTGTGGGTGGCCACGGGGCGGCGGTGCCGCGGCGGGTCTGGCCGTTTCGAATTCCGGGGATAGTGTATTAAATTAGCCATAGCTAATGTATCGACTGGAATCGCACACGCTCCCCCTGAAAACTGCAAAAAACGTCTTCGCATGGGCTCGAATTGCGAGTCGGGCGGCGCGCCTTTCAGGAATGGCAGCCTCCCTCCGGGGTCGCACCCGCCACCCACCGCCGGGCTACCCGGTGAGAACCGCATGGCGCCAGTTCGGATGGTTGGCTTGGCCGGACCGAACCAACCCCAAGCCGCGTCGCATCGAAGATACGCCACCCGCCCCCGTGGCCAGCCCGCCGTGCGGGGTGTGTGGCATCGGGCGTTATACCTCCCCCATGGCCGGTA
>CBFDDT010000040.1:0-25407 GCA_965603635.1 uncultured bacterium
TGGGTGAGGCGTTCCTGCGTGTTGGCGAGGGCCAGCCGCTGATTCTGCCGTCGATCCAGCCGCTGGGCGATGTGGACGAGGAGGCGCTGGCCTTCCACCTGCCGGCCGGCGACGCGGCCCTGACCCTGCCGCCCGCCATCCCCGAAATGCGACGGACCCTGCTGCTGACCCGCATGATCCTGAGCTGGAAAACGGAAACGGAAATAACCCCCGACCAGGCAGTGCGGCTGGCCGGCGAACTGGCGCGGCTGCTGGACCAGGTGCAGACGGAACGGCTGAATTTCGCCAATCTGCATGACCTGGCGCCCGCCGAATATGCCGATCACTGGCGGGATGTGCTGAAATTTCTGGCGATCGTTACCGACAACTGGCCCATTGTCCTGGCCGAACAGGACTGCATCGACCCGGCCGACCGGCGCAACCGGCTGCTGGAGGCGCGGGCCCAGCTATGGCGCGATAATCCCCCCGAGGGCCCGGTAATCGCCGCGGGCTCCACGGGCAGCATTCCGGCCACCGCCGACCTGCTGGAAGTGGTCGCCGGACTGCCGCGGGGGCGAATCGTCCTGCCCGGCCTGGACGGCGCCATGGACGAGGCGACGCAACGGGAGGCGCTGGACGAGCCCACGCATCCGCAATATGGCATGCTGCGGTTGTTGCAACGGCTGGAGACGCCGGTGAATGCCGTTGCCGCGTGGGAGGCCGGTACGGCGCATTCGAGCGCGCCCGAGCGCGCCGCCCTGGCGGCCGAGGCCCTGCGCCCGGCCGAGACCACGGATGCCTGGCGCGCGCTGGAATCGATCCCTGACGCCGCGCTTGAAGGCGTCCAGCGGGTGGATTGCGCCAACGAGGCGGAGGAAGCCGGTGCCATCGCCCTGATGCTGCGCCATGCCCTGGAAGAGGACGGCAAGACGGCGGCCCTGGTCACGCCCGACCGCCAGTTGGCGCGCCGGGTGACGGCTGAATTGCACCGCTGGGACATCGAGATCGACGATTCCGCCGGCCGCCCGCTGGCCGACACCCCGCCGGCCGTGTTCCTGCGGCTGGTGGCGCGCGCGGCGGGCGACGGCCTGGCGCCGGTCATACTGCTTTCTGCCTTGAAACACCCGATCGCGGCCGGTGGCATGGCGCGCGGGCAGTTCGTGGGTCTGGTGCGTCAATTCGAGAAGGACATACTGCGTGGGCCCCGCCCCGCCCCGGGGATCGAGGGCCTGCGCGAACTGCTGACGGCGAACCCGAAAAAGGCGCCGCCCTTCGTGCCGCTGCTGGATGTGGTGGAACATTGCCTGGGACCGCTGGTGGCCATGCTGGAAGACGGCGCTCAGGATTTCACCGCGCTGATCGACGCCCATATAGCCGCCGCGGAAGCGCTGGCCGGAGCGGTGGATGAGACGGGATCGGCGCGCCTGTGGGCCAACGAGGATGGCGAGGCGCTGGCCAACGCGATATCCGAACTGCGCCAGGCCGCGCCGGAAATGGGCGAAGTCGAGGGCATCGATTATGCGGCGCTGTTCGAGACGCTGATTTCGGGCGCGACCCTGCGCCCGCGTTACGGGCTGCATCCCCGGCTGCATATCTGGGGACCGCTGGAAGCCCGGCTGCTGCACGCTGACCTGACGATCCTTGGCGGGCTGAACGAGGGCGGCTGGCCGCCGGACCCGGGCAACGATCCCTGGATGAGCCGTCCGATGCGCAAGGAATTCGGCCTGCCCTCGCCGGAGCGGCGCATCGGCCTGGCGGCCCATGATTTCGCGCAAGCCTTCGCCGCGCCCCGGGTGGCGCTCACTCGGTCGGCCAAATCGGAAGGCGCGCCGACCATTCCGTCGCGCTGGCTGACCCGGCTGGATACGGTGCTGGAAGGGGCCGGAATTGAGAGCGCGCTGACCCCGGAGAAGGATTGGCAGGCGCTCTATCACGCCCTGTCGCGCCCCTCTGAATCAGTGCGGATCGGCCCGCCGGCCCCTTGCCCGCCGCTGAAGGCACGCCCGAGGGAATTGTCGGTCACGCGGATCCAGCTCTGGATGCGCGAGCCCTATGCGATCTACGCCGACAAGATTCTGCGTCTTCGTCCGCTCGACGCATTGGAGGCCGACCCCGGCGCCGCCGACCGCGGCAGCTTCATTCATGACGCGCTGGACAGGTTCGTGCGGAACCATCCCGGCAAACTGCCCGCGGACGCGCTGGATCGGTTGCTGGAATGTGGCAGGGAGGCATTCGGCGAGGCGCTGGGGCGGCCCGCGGTCATGGCTTTCTGGTGGCCACGTTTCCAGCGAGTCGCCGAATGGTTCCTGGACCGGGAACGCGAGCGCCGGGCCGGCGTGGTCGGCGAATCCCACACCGAGATCAAGGGCCGGGTTACGCTGAAGGGCAAGGCAGGCGATTTCGTCCTGACCGCCAAGGCCGACCGCATCGACAGCCTGAAGGATGGCGGCTATGCGATCATCGATTACAAGACCGGCCAGCCGCCCAGCGCGGACGAGGTTACCTATGGCTACGCGCCGCAATTGCCGCTGGAGGCGGTGATCCTGGCCGAGGGCGGGTTCGAGGGCGTGAAAAAGGGCGCCACGTCGGAATTGGCCTACTGGCGCCTGTCGGGGGGCGAACCGGCTGGCGAAATCCGCATCGTCAAGGGCAACCCAGACGAACTTGCCGAGGCCGCGCGGGATGGGCTCTTGCATCTGATCAATTCCTTCGACGATCCGAAAACCCCCTACATGGCGACGCCACGCCCGGAATGGGCCGATCCCTGGAACGACTATGCCCATCTGGCCCGCAACGCCGAATGGGCCGCCGGCGGGGGCGGCGACAAATGAGCACCGCATCCACCCGTCCCGATCCGACGCAGCTTCAGCGCGGCGCGGCCGACCCCGCGGCCAGCGTCTGGGTGTCGGCCTCGGCGGGCAGCGGCAAGACCAAGGTTCTGACCGACCGCGTGCTGTCGCTGCTGTTGGGCGGAACCCGGCCGGAACGCATTCTGTGCCTGACCTTCACCAAGGCCGCGGCGGCGGAAATGGCGGTGCGCGTCAACCGGCAGCTCAGCAAATGGGCGACCGTCGATGACGGCGAACTGGCGAAGCTGCTTGAGGATCTGACGGGCAAGGCCCCGGCGGAAGAGGTGGCCAGGCGCGCGCGTCGGCTGTTCGCCCGGGTGCTGGACGCGCCGGGCGGGCTGAAGATCCAGACTATCCACGCTTTTTGTCAGTCGCTGCTGGGCCGGTTCCCCATCGAGGCGGGACTGGCGCCCCATTTCGAGGTCATCGACGAACGCAGCGCCGCTGAACTGGTCGAGACCGCGCGCGACGACGTGCTGCGCCACAGCCGGAAAGACGATGCCCTGGGCGCGGCGCTGGCAATGGTCAGCGAGCATGTGGATGAGGGTCGTTTTGGCGAGCTGATGGGCGAGTTGGGCCGCGAGCGCCATCGCCTGGAGCGCTTTATCGACGGCGTCGGCGGGCTCGGCAAGGCGGTGACGGCGATTCGCGCACGGCTGGGGCTGGCGCCCGGCGATAGCGATATCTCCCTGCGCCAGGACGCGTCGAGGGAAGAGGCCTTTTCCCGCGAGGCGCTGCAAGGGGCCCTTGAAGCGCTGCTCGCGGGCAGGGAGAAGACCGATCAGCCGAGAGGCCAGATCATCGCGGAATGGCTTGCATCGGACAGCGCCGCGCGCGCCGGGGGTTTTGACGAATACGCCCATGCCTTCATCAAGAAGGATGGCGGTATATTCGCGACCCTTGCCACCAAGTCGGTTCTTAAGGAAAGCCCGGAAATCGAGGACGATCTTGCCCGTGAGGCCCAACGGGTATCCGCGATACAGGATTTGCGCCGCGCCCTGGTAACGGCGGATGCCACGGCGGGCCTGTTGCGCCTGGGTCAGGCCCTGCTGGACGCCTATGCCGCGTCCAAGCGCTCGCTGGCCCGGCTGGATTACGAGGATCTGATCCTGAAAACCGCCGATCTGCTGGACAAGCCGAACGTCGCGCCCTGGATTCTTTTCAAGCTGGATGGTGGCCTCGACCATATCCTGATCGACGAGGCCCAGGACACCAGCCCGCAGCAATGGTCGGTGGTGGCCAAACTGGCCGAGGAATTCTTTACCGGCGAGGGCGCGCGACCCGATGTCATCCGGACCATCTTCGCGGTCGGCGACACCAAACAATCGATCTTCAGCTTTCAGCACGCCGACCCCGAGGAATTCCGCCGCATGCGGGACCATTTCGCGGGCAGGGTGGTGGATGGCGGGGGCACGTGGCGGCCGGTCGATCTGGATATGTCGTTCCGCTCGACCGAATCGGTGTTGGGCGCGGTGGACCGGGTCTTCGCGCGGCCCGAGGCGGCCCGGGGCGTGGTCGAACCGGGCGCGGCGCTGGAGCATTTCGCCTTTCGCGAGGGTTATGCCGGGCGGGTCGAGGTATGGCCCACCATCGCACCGCGCGAACAGGAGGAAGAGACCCCCTGGAGCGCCCCGGTGGCCCGCCAGGCCGGCGACGATCCGTCGGCGAGGCTGGCGCTGGTGCTGGCCGCCGAGATTGAGGGCTGGATCGGCAAGGAAATGCTGGAATCGCGGGGCCGCCCGGTGCGCGCCGGCGACATCATGGTGCTGGTGCGCACGCGCGGCGGCTTCGTCGAGTCGCTGGTGCGCGCCTTGAAGGACCGGGGCGTGCCGGTATCGGGCGTCGACCGGATGGTGTTGACCGAACAGATCGCGGTAATGGACCTGATCGCGCTGGGGCGGTTCCTGCTGTTGCCGACCGACGATCTGACCCTGGCGACGGTATTGAAATGCCCGCTGGTCGGGTTCGACGACGACGACCTGTTCCGCCTGGCCTGGGGCCGCGGGGACGCGAGCCTGTGGCGGCGACTCGGGGAGGAAGCAAAAAAGGAACCCCGGTTCGAGGCCGCGCGCGTCTGGCTGACAGAACTGCTCAACCGGGTCGATATCGCCCGTCCCTATGAGCTTTACGCCGAAATCCTGTCGCAACCCGCCACGGGTGGCGAGAATGGGCGCCGGCGCATGCTGGCGCGGTTGGGGCCGGACGCCGACGATCCCATCGACGAGTTCCTGAATCTGGCGTTCGCCCATGAGCGCGGCCATGCCGGTTCGCTGGAATCCTTCCTGCATTGGGTCGAGGCCGGCGAGGCGACCATCAAGCGCGATCTGGAACAATCCCGCGATCAGGTGCGGGTGATGACGGTGCATGGCTCCAAGGGCCTGCAGGCGCCCATCGTGGTGCTGCCCGACACGACCTCGAAACCGCGCGTTGCCCCGGCGCTGCTGTGGAACGGCGACATGCCGCTATGGCCGCCGCGCAGCAGTTATCGCGACGCCGTGTGCGAGGCGGTGCTGGAGGATTTGAAGCGGCGCACCGACGAGGAATACCGGCGGCTGCTGTATGTGGCGATGACCCGCGCGGAAGACCGGCTCCATATCTGCGGGTCCGAGGGCAAGCGCCCGCCGGTGGAAGACTGCTGGTATCGGCTGATCCATGACGGGCTGGCCGGGGACGCCGAGGAATCGACGTTCGAATTCGACCGGCCCAGGGGCCAGGGCTGGAGCGGCCAGGGCCTTACCCTGACAAATCCGCAGAAAGCGGACCCGAAAGACGATCAGGAAACTGGCGCGCGGGGGCCGGGCGTCCGGGACGCCGAGGACTGGATGCTGCGTCCCGCCCCGCCCGAACCGGCGCCGCCCCGCCCGCTGGCGCCCTCGCGCCCGACGGATGCCGAGCCGCCGGTGGTCTCGCCCGTCGGCGAGGATTCCGGGCGCCGGTTCCAGCGCGGTATCGTCATCCACAGGCTGCTGGAGATATTGCCCGATCTATCGCCCGAGACCCGCCGCGAGGCCGCCGGGCAATATCTGGCCCGCCCGGTGCATGGGCTGGACCAAAACGCCTGCACGCAAATCCTCGACGAGGTCATGGCGGTGATCGGGGATGCCGAATTCGGCGCCATCTTTGCGCCCGGCAGCCGCGCCGAAGTGCCGATCGCCGGCCTGATCGACGGGCCGGCCGGGCCACTGGCGGTCAGCGGCCAGATCGACCGGCTGTCGGTAACCGCCGATTCGGTGCTGATCGTGGACTACAAATCGAACCGCCCGCCGCCGCTTGACGCCAGGGACGTGCCGGAAATCTACTGGCGGCAGATGGCCGCATATCGCGCCGTGATTGGAAAAATCTATTCCGGTCGGGCGGTTCGCTGCGCCCTCTTGTGGACCGACGGGCCAAGGCTGATGGAACTTGCGGGAACGCGACTTGACCAAGCGGGGTCGCGACCATAGATTTAACTCTGGCCTCCACGGAAGGCGTCGAGTGGGATTGCAGTCCGGGGCGGGAAATTTATCAGGCGAACCAGAATTGAGGACGATTTATGAGCACCGTGCATGTAAACGATGACGATTTCGAAGCCAGCGTATTAGGCGCCGACGGCCCCGTTCTGGTGGATTTCTGGGCAGAATGGTGCGGTCCCTGCAAGATGATTGCGCCGTCCCTGGAAGAGATCGACAACGAGCTGGGCGGCAAACTCACCGTCGCCAAGATGAATGTGGATGAAAACCCGCAAACCCCGGTGAAATACGGCGTGCGCGGCATTCCCATGCTGATGCTGTTCAAGGACGGCCAGGTAGCCGGCACCAAAATCGGCGCCCTGCCCAAGCAGCAGTTAAGCCAGTGGGTAAACTCGCTGCTCTGATTTTCCCGGATTTAATTGTTACAAACGGGCCCCAGCCGAAAGGCCGGGCCCGTTTTCATGTGCGGGGAATGGGCCGGAGCTATATAGTAAGCATGCTTTGTAAAAATATGTTTATAATAAGCATTCATATTTCTTCCGCTCAAAATACCCGGCTCAGGCTCATTTTTTTGGTCTGATCCAGCCTGAAACCCGCGGAAAACGTCTTTGCATGGGGTTGAATTCTGTTTTTCGGGATCGGACAGACCCGCCGGCCACTGATTCCCGATCCCCGGCCTCTGACATCTGATCCTCCTTGCCGCCCCGGCGCCGGGGGGCTATCAGAGTGCCATGGTGGAGTCGCGGATGATCGAGCTTGGCGGGCGCGCGGTGGCGCTGGTGGTGCGGCGCAGCACGCGGGCGCGCCGGCTGTCGGTGCGCATTCCCGGCCATGACGAATCGGTGGAGCTGGTGCTGCCGCCTCTTGCGGCGGAAGCCGACGGGTTGGCCTTTCTGCATTCGCGCGCCGGCTGGGTGCTCGAGCGGCTGGCGCGGATGCCCGGGCGCGTTCCCTTCGCCGACGGCGCGATGCTGCCGCTGGGCGGCGAGCCGCATTTGCTGCGCCATGTGGGCGGGCGCGGCGTGCCGGTGCGCATCGAGGGCAACGAGATACTGGTCACCGGCCAGCCGGATCATATGGCGCGCCGGGCCGGCAACTGGCTGCGCGGCGAGGCGAAGCGGCGCATCGCGCCGGGCGCCCACCGCATGGCGGCCGAGATCGGCCGCGAGGTCACCCGCATCACGGTCCGCGATCAGAAAAGCCGCTGGGGCAGCTGTGCGCACGGCGGACGTTTGTCCTTCAACTGGCGGCTGGTGCTGGCGCCGGCCTGGGTGCTGGATTACGTGGTGGCTCACGAGGTCGCCCATATCGCCGAGCCCAACCATTCGCCGGCCTTCTGGGCCGTGGTCGCCCGTCTGAACCCGGACGCCAAGGCCGGCCGCGCCTGGCTGCGGGCCGAGGGCATGGAATTGCACAGGTATGGGGCGCGCTGACCTTGAAATGCGCTGACGCATGAACCGGCCGGGCAGCCGCGCCCTGATCAGCCAGCTTACGGCGCTTGTCGCGCTGGGGCCGGTGTCGATCTCGCTTTATGTGCCTTCGATGCCGGCGCTGGCGGCGGAGTTCCAGGCCACGCCGGGGCTGGTGCAGCAGAGTTTTACGATTTTCGTTGTCGGTTTCGCCGCGGCGCAGTTGGTCTACGGGCCGCTGTCGGACCGGTTCGGGCGCCGCCCGGTGCTGATCGGCGGGTTGATCCTTTATATCGCCGCCAGCCTGGCCTGCGCGCTGTCGTCGGGCATCGACCAGTTCCTTGTTGCCCGTCTGGCCCAGGGGCTGGGCGCCTGTGTCGGGCCGGTGGTCGTGCGGGCCATCGTGCGCGACCGGTTCGAACGGGCCGACGCGGTGCGCGCCTTCGCCTTCATCGGCACGGCGATCGCGCTGGCGCCGGCCGTGGGGCCGCTGATTGGCGGGTTTCTGGAGGTCTGGTTCGGCTGGCGGTCCGCCTTCCTGTTCCTGGTGGGCTATGGCCTGCTGATGACCGGGCTGGTGCTGGCGCGGCTGGAAGAGAGCATCCCCCGGCGGGACCGCAATGCGACCGACCCGGCGAGGCTGATCCGCAACTATGCCAGCCTGCTGACCAACACGCGTTATCTGGGCTATATGGCGCCGATCACCTTCTGTTTCGGCGGGCTATTCGCCTATAACGCCACCGCGCCGTTTTTGTTCATCGACGAATTGGGTTTGTCGCCGGACCAGTTCGGCATGCTGGCGGTCTTCACGGTCAGCACCTACGCCACCGGATCCTGGCTGGCCGGATGGCTGGGCGTGCGGCTCAGTACCCGGCGCATGGCGAGCATGGGGCTTACCGCGGCGGGGCTGGGGACGGCGCTGATGTTGCTGTTGGCGGGCGAGTTGACGCTGGCGCGGGTGATCGGCCCGATGATGCTGTTCGTCTTCGGCTTCGGGCTGATGATCCCGGCCTGCACCGCCGCCGCGCTGCAGCCCTTTCCGCGCACCGCCGGCAGCGCCTCGGCGATGATGGGATTCCTGCAGATGGGCGTCGGGGCGGGCGGTAGTCTGGCCATGTCGCGGCTCTATGACGGCACGGCGATGTCGCTGGGGCTGGTTATGGCGATGATGGCGGCGCTGGGGGCCGCCGCGTTCCTGCTGTTGGCCCCGTCCGCCGCCGCCGAAGCCGCCGAGAGCCGATAATGCCGAATCCCAGATCGATAATCGTAACCGTGCTGTTGACGCTGGCCGTGGCGCTGGGGCCGATGTCGACGGATTTCTATCTGCCGTCGCTGCCCTCGCTGGTCGATTATTTCGCGACCGACGTGGCGCGGGTGCAGTTGACGCTCAGCGTATTCCTGGTCGGCTTCGCGGTCGGGCAATTGTTTTACGGGCCGCTGTCGGACCGCTTCGGCCGCCGGCCCGTAATGTTGGCCGGCGTCGCGATTTTCACCCTGGCCTCGGTTGCCTGCATGCTGGCCACCAGCATCGAGATGCTGATCGCCGCGCGCCTGGTGCAGGCCATCGGCGCCTGTGCCGGGCCGGTGCTGGCGCGCGCGGTAGTGCGCGACGTTTACGGGCGCGAGGGCGCGGCCCGCAAGCTGGCCCTGATCGGCGCGGCGATGGCGCTGGCCCCGCTGGTCGGCCCGGTCATCTCCGGCTATCTGACGGTCTGGTATGGCTGGCGGTCCAGCTTCCTGGTGCTGACGCTCTATGGAGCGGCGATCATGGCCGGTATTTCGATGGCGCTGGCCGAAACCAACCCCCATCGCGGCGCGATCACCAGCCTGGGCCAGATGCTGCGTAACTACCGCACCTTCCTGCACAGCCGCGCCTGGGTCGGCTATGTGCTGTGCAACAGCGCCACCTATGCCGGGCTGTTCGCCTTCATTTCCGGCTCGTCCTTTGTCTTCATCAATGTGCTGGGCCTGCCGCCACATATGTTCGGCGCCTGCTTTTCGGCCGTGGTGGCCGGCTATATCGCGGGGGCGATCTATTCCGCGCGCACGGTGATGCGGCTGGGCATCGAGCGCATGGTGCTGACCGGCACGACGATCTGCGCGCTGGGCGGGCTGGCGATGGCGGGGTTGGCCCTGGGGGGAATCGAGACCATCTGGTCGGTGCTGGGGCCGATGGTGGTGTTTGCCGCCGGCGTCGGCCTGGTGATGCCGAATTCCATGGCCGGGGCGATCGGCCCGTTCCCGACCATGGCCGGCGCGGCCTCGGCCCTGCTGGGCTTCATCCAGATGACAATCGCCGCGGCCATCGGCATCGCCGTCGGCGTCGGCGCCACCTTCGATGGCAGCGCCCGACCGATGGCGATAACGGTCGCCATCACGGGGTTCGGCGCGCTGGCGGCATACTGGCTGCTGGTCCGCGGCGGCGAGACCGGCGACGAGGCTGAATAGCGTCAGGCCGGTTGGGCGGCCATCAGCTCCCTTACTTTCGTCATGTCACCCAGGTCATGCGCGCCTTCGAGGCCCTGTTTGCGGAGCTTTGCCAGCGCGATCTGGCTGCGTGCGCCGGTGCGGCAGAACAGCAGGCAGGTCTTGCCCTCGAACTCGCGGATGTTCTCGGCCAGGTTTTCCAGCGGCAGGTTGACCGTGCCATCGACCGCGTCGGCCGCATATTCGTTCTGGCTGCGCACATCGACCACCAGGGCGCCGTGTCTGTGCAGCATGCGGGCGGTGTTGATGTCCACGGGGATGCTCCACAAGCCCAACATGCGCATCAGCCCCTCATACATCCAGGACAGGGTGCAGAAATGGGTGGTGATTACGATCGCCTGCAGCACCAGCAGGGCGCCGCCCACGGCGATCGCCACCGTCGGCATCTCCATCAGGAACAGCACCGCCGCGGCCGTGTTCATGATGCCCGCTGCGAAACAGGCGACGCGGCGCTGGAAAGGATTCTCGGGCAGCCTGACCGCCCCGAACATCGGGCGGACGATATGATTGTAAATCAGGTCCATCGGATGGCCCGCCGGGAAGAAGAAGGCATACATCCCGAGAAACGCCACGACGAACAGTATATAAGGCTGCTGGAAATAAATCGCCGCCGCCGTGATCGACGAACAGACGGCCGGCGTGAACCGCAGACCCCATTCAAGTTGTTTGAGTTCCTTGGGGGAGTAAGTCTGGTAGCCCTGCTGGAACAGACTCTTCTGCTGAAACGATAGTTCGGTATCGTCGGACATCTCTAATCTCTCTCTAATAGTCGCCGAGTTTGCCGCTTTATGCCGCATAAACCCTGAATCTCCGGTTAATAATTGTTTTGATTCAGCAATAATAAAATATTTATCAGCAGATTCTAATTGGAAAGCCGGGCCGCCACTCCCAGCAGCGGTTTCGGCTCCACGCCGTCCAGCGCCGGTTTCATGAAATCGCGCCAGGTC
Source organism: uncultured bacterium (assembly GCA_965603635.1). Taxonomy (GTDB): domain Bacteria; phylum Pseudomonadota; class Alphaproteobacteria; order UBA8366; family JADFVY01; genus JADFVY01. The sequence goes on from CBFDDT010000040.1 coordinate 11,121, forward strand.
CGGGCCGGGAATGAACCGCCGCCGACCTTGTCCATCGGGCTGTCGTCGTCATTGCCGAACCAGACTCCGGCCACCAGGTCGGGTGTATAGCCGATGAACCAGGCATCCCGGTTGCCCTGGCTGGTGCCGGTCTTGCCGGCGGCGGGGCGGCCCGGGTTTGCTCCCTTGCCGGTGCCCCAGGCGATGGTGGCGGTCAGCACGTCATTGATGGCGGCGATATGCTCGGGCTCAACCACCCGTCCCGGTCCGCCGCCGCTGCGCTGGAACAGGATCCGGCCACCGCCATCCGCGATTTCCGTAATGCCATACGGCCAGACGCCGATGCCGCCATTCGCCATCACCGCATAGGCCGCGGTCAACTCCAGTAGCGTCACCTCATAGGTTCCCAGCGCCAGCGCCGGGTCCGTACCGATTCTCGAGGTGATGCCCAGGCGCCGCGCCGTGGCGGCCACCTTCTCGCGGCCTACCTGTTCGGCCAGGGATGCCGCCACGGAATTGAGCGAACGCGCCACCGCCTCGCGGATCGAGACCGGGCCGCGGTATTTATCGCCCGCGTTGCGCGGGGTCCAGCCGTCGATGGTGATCGGCGCGTCCTCGACGATGTCGCCCGGGCGCATGCCGACCTCGAAGGCGGTCAGATAGACGAACAGTTTGAAGGCCGAACCGGGCTGGCGCAGGGCTTGGGTGGCCCGGTTGAACTGGCTCTTGCCATAGCTGGCACCGCCGACCATTGAAGTGATCGCGCCGTCGGGCCGCATGGCGATCATCGCGGCTTGACCGGCGCTGCGTTTCGCGGCCGAGTCCAGATTGTTGCCTATCGCCTTCTCCGCCAGGCGCTGCATGCGTGGGTCGATCGTCGTGCGAATGACCAGGTCGCCGCCGTCATGGCTGACATAGCTCTGCGCGCGCTCCAGAATCCAGTCCGCGAAATGGCGCGACTGGCCGCCCATCCGGTCGCTGTGCAGTATTGCCCGGCCCGATTTTGCCGCCGCCGCCTGCGCCTCGCTCAGCCATCCGGCCTCGGACATGCTTTGCAGAACCTGGGCCGCGCGGCCCGCCGCCAGGTCTGGGTTGGACATCGGGTTATAGCGCGACGGCGCCTTCAGCAGGCCGGCCAGCATTGCCGCCTCGTAGGCGGTTACCTGTGTCGCCGGCTTGTTGAAATAGCGCCGCGCCGCCGCGTCCACCCCATAGGCGCCCTGGCCGAAATAAACCCGGTTCAGATAGATCGTCAGGATTTGATCCTTGCCGAAACGTTGCTCCAGCCAGAAAGCCAGCAGCAATTCCTGAATTTTGCGGCGAACCGTGCGGTCCGATGACAGGAACAGGTTCTTGGCCAGTTGCTGGCTGATCGTGCTGCCGCCGCTACGCACCGTGCCGGCCCACAGATTGGTCCAGATCGCGCGGGCGATACCGATCGGGTCGACGCCGGCATGTTCGTAAAAACGCCGGTCCTCGATCGCCAGCACCGCGTGCGGCAAATGCGGTGGTAATTCGTATAGCTGCACCGCGACGCCGTAGAGTTCGCCGTAATGGGCCAGCACCGTGCCGTCGGCCGCCTGAACGGTTACCGTCGGCGCGCGTTTGCCGGCCGCTTCCTCCAGGCGCTCAATGTCCGGCAGGTCGTAGGCGTACCAGGCGACGACACCCGTCACTCCCACCGCGCCCCATACCAGCAGCGCCAGGCCATAGCCGATTATGCGGCCCAGCCACGAACGCCTGGGCCGGTCCGCTGAACCTGTGTTTTTATCATTTGTGCGTTTTCGATTGGCCATGCCGCAATATATAGCGGGTTCGAACGGGATTGGGACCGGGAAAATACTATATTATGTGGATTTTTCGGTTATTCATTCCTAATCGTTACAAATTGTTTTTGTTCCAAAGAACCGGCCATGCTATTGTTTATTGGTGGATTTTGTTATATATCCTGGCTGCGCGGTGAGCGCTAAAACAATCAAGAGGCCCGGCAATTTTCGGGTTGGAGAGTAGATGGACAGTACAGTTCGCCCTTATGGTCAGGCGCATGACACCCTGCGCAAGGTGGGTCTCAGGCCGACGCGGCAGCGTCTGGGTCTTGCGCGCCTGTTGTTCGAGAACGGCGACCGGCATGTGACCGCCGAACAGCTTCATACCGAGGCCGCCGGCGCAAATCTTCGTGTCTCGCTGGCGACCATCTACAACACGTTGAACCAGTTCACCGAGGCCGGCCTGATGCGCGAGGTCGTGGTCGATCCGGGGCGTTCCTATTTCGACACCAACATCACCGACCACCATCACTTTTTCCACGAGGATACGGCCCGGCTGCAGGATATTCCGGGCGATGCGATTTCGGTCGGCAAGGTGCCGGAACCGCCGGCGGGCAGCCGTGTGGAGAGGGTCGATATCATCGTTCGCGTCCGGGGCGCGGCGGGCTGAAGCCGTCTTTCGGCGGACGATAATTTTTATCTCTTTAAAATCATTCTAATCTGTTGACAGCCCTTCCGTCTTCTGCTTTATAAGGCTCATCGGGGGTTGCGGCCATGAGGCGCCACCCCCCTTCACCTTGCGGACGGCCACGGCCGGCCGCTCAAGCCATATGACAGGAGGACTTGATGTCTCTTAAAGGCAGCAAAACCGAACAGAATTTGAAAGACGCCTTCGCGGGCGAAAGCCAGGCCAACCGCCGTTATCTCTATTTCGCGGGCAAGGCCGACATTGAGGGCCTTCCCGATATCGCCACCGTGTTCCGCTCCACCGCCGATGGCGAGACCGGGCATGCGCACGGCCATCTCGAATATCTCGAAGAGACAGGCGATCCGGCGACCGGCGAGCCGATCGGCCCCACCGACGCCAATCTGAAGGCGTCGATCGCGGGCGAAACCCACGAATACACCGACATGTATCCGGGCATGGCGAAGGCCGCCCGCGAAGAGGGCTTCGACGAAATCGCCGACTGGTTCGAAACCCTGGCGAAGGCTGAAAAAAGCCACGCCGGTCGTTTCCAGAAGGCGCTGGACAGCCTCGGCTGATTCCAGAGGTTAGCGTAACCGGCGGGGGCATTGGCATGGCTCCCGCCGTTACCGCCCGGCGGGGCGGAGAGGGAAAGAGCTCGCTTCGATCAATGAGGCTCTTCCAATAAAGACTGACAAGACAGGATAAAGATTAATGGAACAAGGCAGCTCCGGCGCGCCGATCCGCCATCCTATTGCCTGGCAGGATCCCGATTTTTACGACGAGAAAAAGCTCGACGCGGAAATGCGGCGGGTCTTCGACCTGTGCCATGGCTGTCGCCGTTGCTTCAGCCTGTGCGATTCCTTTCCCCGCCTGTTCGATCTGATCGACGAGTCGGAAAGCGGCGAGATGGACAGTGTGTCCAGCGCCGGTTTCAAGCCGGTGGTCGATGCCTGCACGCTGTGCGACCTCTGTTTCATGACCAAATGTCCCTATGTGCCGCCGCATGATTGGGATCTGGATTTCCCGCATCTGATGCTGCGCTACCGCGCGGTCGAGCACGCCAAGGGCAAGACCGGCTTCATCGAAAAGCAGATTTCCGAGACCGATCGTAACGGCAAGCTGGCCAGCAGCATGGCGGGACTCGCCAACTGGACCACCAGCACCTCGAACAAGCTTGCCCGCCCGGTCATGGAGGCGGTGGCTGGGGTGCATCGCGAGGCCGAACTGCCGAAATTCCACGGCAAGACGCTGACGGCACGCGCCAAGACCGACCGACCACAAGTGAATGCAGACGCCCCGGCCCATGGCCGCAAGGCGGTGCTCTATGCCACCTGTTACGGCAATTACAACAATCCGGAAATCGGCGAGGCCGCGCGCCGCGTGCTGGCCCATAACGGCGTCGAGACCGAAGTCGTCTATCCCGGTTGCTGCGGCATGCCGCAGTTGGAACAGGGCGATCTCGCTCGTGTTGCGGAAAATGCCAGGAACGTTGCGGCAGAGTTGAAGACATGGATCGATAAGGGGTACGACGTCATCGCCCTGGTGCCGTCCTGCGCCCTGATGCTGAAATTCGAATGGCCGCTGATCGCGCCCGGCGACGAGAACGTGACGGCGCTGTCGGCAAATACCTTCGACGTCAGCGAATATATTGTCGAGATCGCGAAGAACGAGGGCTTGGCCGCCGGACTGAAGCCGCTGGATGGTGGCGTTGCGGTGCATCTGGCCTGTCATGCGCGGGTACAGAATGTCGGCGCCAAGGCGGTGGAAATGATGCGCCTGGTGCCCGAGGCCGACATCGCCGTGATCGAGCGTTGCTCGGGCCATGGTGGATCCTGGGGCATCATGAAAAATAATTTCGAGGTGGCGCTGAAGATCGGCAAGACCACGGCGCGCAACGTGGCAAAGAGCGAAAAGAAATATATCGCCTCCGAATGCCCGCTCGCCGGGACTCACATCATGCAGGGTATCGACCGGCTGGACGGCGACAAGCCCGAGATCGAGCTGGCCTCGCACCCGGTAATGCTGTTTGCCCGCGCCTACGGGCTGGCCGACTGAAAAGAAAGTTTGGAACCAGAAATGAACACGATGACAGTGAAGACCGAAATCACCCGCGACGATATCATGGACATGGCCGAGTATGGCGCGACCCGCAAGGAGCGCCGCCGCGCGATGATCGCCAGGAAAAAACAGCGCCGCGTAGCCATCGGCCCCGACGCAACCGCGCATTTCGAGGATTACGACAGCATGTGGCTGCAGGTCCACGAGATGCTCCATATCGAAAAGGGCGGCGAGGAGCAGCTTACCGAAGAGCTGGCGGCCTATAATCCGCTGATCCCCAACGGGCGCGAGCTGGTCTGCACGGTCCTGTTCGAGATCGACGACCCGGCGCGCCGCGCGACCGTGCTGGGCGGTCTGGGCGGCATCGAGGAGACCATGTTCCTGCGCGTCGGGGACGAGGAAATCATGGGCCAGTCAGAGGAAGACGTGGACCGCACCAACGCCGCCGGCAAGGCGTCGGCGGTGCAGTTCCTCCATTTCCCCTTCACCGACGCGCAGGTGGAAAAATTTCGCCAGCCGGGCGCCGAGGTGGTCGTCGGTTTCAAGCATCCCGGCTATGGCCACATGGTCCGCATTGCCGAGGAAACCCGGCAGATGCTGGCAAAGGATTTTGGCTAGGGCAATATCCGATCGAACAGAACCGGTCCGGTTCGGTTTGATCGGATGAAATTGCCCGCTTTATCAAGGGGCGAGCAGCTTTATCCGTACAAACGGAATCGCCCGAAGCGATTCCGTTTGTACGGATGCTGCTCTGATCGGCGCTACTCGATAATCTCGCCTGGCTCGACGCCCCAGAACTCGCCGCGGCGTAGCCAGCCGCGATTGTTTCGCACTTCGACGCGGCACCATTCCTGGTCGCAGGTCTCGATATTCGCGACGATGCCCGGCTCCAGTGTCACGACCGGCGGCGAGGCCGCGTCGGCGCGCCGGTACAGCGTGCGTTTTTCGCCGGTCACGACGATGCTGCGTTTTCGCGACAGCATGGCGGCATGGATCCAGCCTTCCTGTCCTTCCCAGTCCCTGATCTGCCGCCAGTTTTCATATTCGGCCAGAATCTCAACCGGGATTCCGGACTGCACGAATATCCAGCGTACCGGGAAACGTTTGCCCGGCCCGGTGCGCACATTGGCCTTGTCGGGCTTGATCGTAACGAAATGCGATGGTGGCCTGCCGTCGTTCGCCCGACGGGTGCTCGTGGCGTAAATCAGCAGGGCGCCAGCGGCCAGAACGATGGCCGCGATCGCGATAATTATGTGTGTTCTGCGGTTCATGTATGGCCCGGCCTTGCGAATCATATAATACCTATAACGGATTCACGGGCGGGCGGGTCAAGGAAGATGACGTGGAACCGACGATTTCCGCCGCCCGAAAAGCTAGACAGGCGTGGGCGGTGTTGTATAACCGGGCTCTGGGCGCAAGTTGGAAAGTCGTTTAATGGCAAAAGATAAAATGGATCGCAAGCCGCTGGTCATCGTGACCCGCAAACTGCCGGACGTCATCGAAACGCGTCTTATGGAGCTGTTTGAGACGCAACTGAATCTCGACGACAAGCCCATGAGCCAGGCAGAACTGGTCAAGGCGGCGCAGGAGGCGGATGTCCTGGTGCCGACGGTGACCGACCGCATCGACGCCAGCGTACTGTCGCAGGCCGGCGAGAAGCTGCGGCTGATCGCATCCTTCGGCACCGGCGTCGACCATATCGACCTGGCCACCGCGCGCACCCGCGGCATCACCATCACCAATACCCCCGGTGTCCTGACCGAGGACACCGCGGACATGACCATGGCGCTGATCCTGGCGGTGCCGCGCCGGCTGACCGAGGGCGAGCGATTGTTGCGCTCGGGAAACTGGACTGGTTGGGGTCCCACCTCGATGCTGGGGCACCGCATCTGGGGTAAGCGGATGGGTATCGTCGGCATGGGCCGGATCGGCGCGGCGCTGGCGCGGCGTGCGCGTGGTTTCGGCCTGTCGGTGCATTACCACAACCGCCGCCGCGTCCGGGAAGAGCTGGAACAGGAGCTTGAGGCAACCTACTGGGACAGCCTCGACCAGATGCTGGCCCATATGGATATCGTCTCGGTCAATTGCCCGCACACGCCGGCGACATTTCATCTGCTGTCGGCGCGCCGCCTGAAACTGCTGCGCCCGCATGCCTATATCGTCAATACCAGCCGTGGCGAAGTGATTGACGAAAACGCACTGGCCCGGGCGCTCGAAGGCGGCGATATCGCCGGTGCCGGGCTGGATGTGTTCGAGCACGAACCCGCGGTGAACCCGAAGCTGCTGAAGCTCGATAATGTGGTGCTGATGCCGCATATGGGCTCGGCGACGGTCGAGGGCCGTGTCGATATGGGCGAGAAAGTCATTATCAACATCAAGACCTTCGCCGACGGCCACAACCCGCCCGACCGCGTTATAGAAACAATGTTCTGAGTTGATTGGAGCGGAGCCATGCGATTGACGCTCCGCGGTCATCTGGCGGAATTGCTGCGTCTGGCGGCGCCGGTGGTCGTTGCGCGCACCGGCATTCTGACCATGGCAACGGCCGACATCGTCATGCTGGGCCATTACGGGGCCGAGGACGTGGCCTGGTACGGCATCGGCGTGACGCCCTTCATCGTGCTGCTGCTGATCGGGATCGGGCTGTTGACCGGCACGCTGGTGATGACCAGCCATGCTCGCGGCGCCGGGCGCCTGGCCGATTGCGGCCCGGTATGGCGGCGATCCTTGCCCTATGCGCTGCTGATCGGCCTTGCCGGCACGGTCGCCAGCCAGTTCGCCGAGCCTTTCTTTCTGGCGATCGGGATATCGCCCGCCATTGCCGTGGGGGGCGGGATGGTTACCGCGATCGCCGGCCTGGCGCTGGTCCCGACCCTGATTCATTCCAATTCCACCTATTTCATGGAGGGGCTGGCCCGGCCATTGCCGGGCATGACGGTCATCCTGATCGGCAATATTCTGAACATCCTGCTTAACTGGCTATTGATTTTCGGCCACTGGGGTTTCCCCGAGATGGGGGCGGGGGGCGCGATTGCGGCCACCTCGATCGTCCGCTGTTTCATGGCCATCGCCCTGTCCGGCTATATCTGGTGGCTGCCGGAGCGCGAGGCCTTCGCCATCCGCAAGCCGTTGGAGGGCGGCTGGTGGCGTGGCGGGGGCGAGCAGTGGCGGCTGGGCTATGCGGCGGGCGTCAGCCAGGGCGTTGAGTCGGCCGCCTTCAACAGCCTGACCATGATGGCCGGGCTGCTGGGGCCCGTGGCGTTGGCCAGCTATTCGATTACGCTCAACGTTACGGCATTGATTTTCATGTTGGCGCTGGGTTTCGGCTCGGCCACCGCGGTGCGGGTCGGCGCGGCGCGCGGCGCCGGCGACCACCAGGGCATGGTGACGGCCGGCTGGGTCGGGCTGGGGGCGACGGCGGCGATCATGGTGGTGCTCGGCGTTTTGCTGTGGCTGCTGCGTGGCGAGGCCGCGGCGCTCTATACCAGCCAGGCCGACTTGCGCATTGCCCTGCCCATATTGTTCGCCATCGTTGCGCTGTATCTGATCCCGGACGGCGGCCAGGTGGTCATGACCTTCGCGCTGCGCGGCGCGGGCGACGCCTGGGTGCCGACGGCGATCCACCTGATGTCCTTTTTCGTCGTGATGATTCCCGCCGCCTGGTATCTCGCCTTCCCGATGGGGCTGGGCGTCAGGGGGCTGGTATTTTCGATTGCGCTGGGCGCCGGCGCGGCGCTGGTGGCCCTGAGCCTCAGGTTCTGGCTGGTTACAAGAGTTATTGCAGACTGATCGATGCCGCCCGCGCAAGCGGGGAAAATCAAACGTCCGTGATCGTCGGGTTGTCGCCGCAGAGTGGGCATTCAGGGTTCTTTGGAATGTTCACGGTGCGCAGCATGACGTCCATCGCATCGTACAGCAACAGCCGCCCGGCAAGGCCCGTGCCCAGGCCCAGCAGTTCCTTCAGGACCTCGGTCGTCTGCATGGTGCCGAGCACGCCGGCCAGCGCCCCGAAGATGCCGGCCTCCTCGCAGCGCGGCGCGAGTTCCGCCGACGGCGCGCTGGGGAAGATGCAGCGATAGCAGGGCATGCCCTCCTCATAGGCCTTGATGGTGGTCGCCTGCCCCTCGAAGCGCAGCATCGCGGCGGTGACCAGCGGCTTGCGCTCCAGGTAACAGGAATCGTTGACCAGATAGCGGGTCGTGAAATTGTCGCTGCCGTCGGCCACGAGGTCGTAATCGGCGATGATGGCGCGAGCGTTCGCCGGCGTCAGCCGCTCCTTGTAGCCCTCTACTTTGATTTCGGGATTGAGGGCGGCGATGGTTTCGGTGGCGCTGTCGACCTTCGATGTGCCGATCCGCGCCGTGGTATGGACGATCTGGCGCTGCAGGTTGGTGATGTCGACCTCGTCGTCGTCGATCAGCCCCAGCGTGCCGACGCCGGCCGCCGCCAGATACATCAGCACAGGCGAGCCCAATCCACCCGCCCCGATTACCAGCACGCGCGATTGCAGCAGCTTGATCTGCCCTTCCTCGCCGACTTCGTCGAGAATGATGTGGCGGGCGTAGCGGTGCAGGCGTTCCTCGGTGATTTCCATGGGAAGGGTCCTCAGGCGGTGATTCCCTCGAACAACGCGGTCGAGAGATAGCGTTCCGCGAAATCGGGGATGATGACGATGATTCTCTTGCCCTTCATTCCCGGCCGTTCGGCCAGTTCCAGGGCGGCAGCCAGGGCCGCGCCCGATGAAATGCCCACCGGGACGCCTTCCAGCGCCGCCAGTTTTCGCGCGATCGAAAAGGCGGTTTCGTTTGCGATTGAAACAGTCTCGTCGATCAGTTCGGTCTTCAGGATCGACGGGATGAAACCGGCGCCGATACCCTGGATCATGTGTTTCCCGGGCTCGCCGCCCGATAGCACGGAACTGTCCTCGGGCTCCACCGCGACGATTTCGATATCCGGATTGCGGGCCTTGAACACCTCGGCGCAGCCGGTCAGCGTGCCGCCCGTGCCGACGCCCGCGACCAGCATGTCGAACTTACCGCCGGTGTCGCGCCAGATTTCCTCGGCTGTGGTCTTGCTGTGGATTTCCGGGTTGGCGGGGTTTTCGAACTGCGCCGGCATGACGGCGTCGGGTAGCGAGGCGACGATTTCCTCGGCCCTGGCGATGGCGCCCTTCATGCCCTTGTCGGCCGGCGTCAGTTCCAGCTCCGCGCCCAGCAGTTTCAGCATCTTGCGCCGTTCGACCGACATCGATTCCGGCATCGTCAGGATCAGCCGGTAACCGCGCGCCGCCGCCACGAAGGCCAGCGCGATGCCGGTATTGCCCGAGGTGGGCTCCACCATAACCGTGCCCTTCTTCAACGTACCGGCCGCCTCCATGGCGTCGATCATGGCACAGCCGATGCGATCCTTGACCGAGGCCAGCGGGTTGAAGAATTCCAGCTTGCCGAGGATCTCCGCCTCGACGCCGGCGTTCGCGGCCAGCCGCGAAAACCGGACCAGCGGCGTCGCGCCGATCGTATCGACGATATTGTCGTAAACCTTGCCCCTGAACTCGGGATTTTCGCCGCTCATCCTGTCTCCCTGGGTGTTTCATGGTTTGGCCGCCGGGCCACCGGCCCCGATTATGACAATATACCCATCTTGTAGCTATATGCCTATGGCCAGGCTGGCAAGTGGTTCCCCGCCCACACGGAGACAGGGAGATGCGGCATACGCCAATTGTGTACTCCGGGCTTCTATGTTATCGACTTCCCGAATTGGCGGGCGAAGTTTGACACCGACCTGGGAAAACCCATGAGCTTTCATGAGCATTTAGAAGCGGACGACGCGCAGCCTGGTCCGAGCAATCGGAATTTTGGCTACACCGTGGGCTGCGTGCTCTTGGCGATCGCCGCTTACGCTCTGTACAAGACCGGCCCAGGCTGGCCGGTATATCTTTCGGGCGCAATCGGCGGCACCTTGGTCGTCCTCGCCACGCTCGCGCCCGACTCGCTTACCGTACCGAATCGCCTCTGGATGGGGCTCGGTCACCTGCTGTTCCATATCGTCAACCCGGTGATCATGGTTTTGATGTATGCGGTCTGTTTCATTCCGTTTGGCCTTGTTTTGCGTCTGGTTGGCTACGATCCGTTGAAGCGGCGCTTCGACCCGAAGGCTTCCAGTTACTGGGTCGAAAAGCAGTCCATCGAGGCCGACCAGTCCATGAAAAATCAATTTTGAGGTGCACTGTTGTTTATTTTGGAATTTCTGCGGTTTCTCAAGGCACGCAAGAAGTATTGGCTGATACCGGTCTTGCTGATGCTGTTCCTGTTTGGAACCCTTATTGTGCTGGCGCAAGGTTCCGCCATTGCACCGTTCATTTACACCATCTTTTAAGCTGACTCTCGGCAATGATTATTTTGGGAATTTCGGCTTTCTATCATGATAGCGCGGCGGCCGTCGTTCGCGACGGAGAGATCGTTGCGGCGGCCCAGGAAGAGCGGTTCACCCGAAAAAAGCACGATGCCGGGTTCCCCTATAACGCGGTGGACTATTGCCTTGCCGAAGCCGGCGTTTCGCTGGGCGAAGTTGGCAGCGTGGTGTTTTACGAAAAGCCGTTCATCAAGTTCGAGCGCCTGATCGAAACTTACCTCACGACGGCGCCGCACGGTTTCAAATCGTTCCGCATGGCCATCCCGCTGTGGCTGAAGCACAAACTGTTCCAGAAAAAAGAGTTGCTAGCGAGCCTAAAACGAGTCGACCCGGACGTTTCGTGCCAGGGCAAGCTGCTTTTCGCCGAACATCATCAAAGCCACGCCGCCAGCGCCTTTTTCGCTTCCCCGTTCGAAGAGGCGGTCGTCCTCACCATGGACGGGGTTGGTGAGTGGGCCACGACCAGCGTCGCCATCGGGCGGGGTAACGGGCTGGAGACCATACGCGAAATTCACTTTCCGCATTCGCTGGGGCTGCTCTATTCAGCCTTCACCTACTATACCGGATTCAAGGTCAATTCAGGCGAATACAAGGTGATGGGGTTGGCCCCTTACGGGGAGCCAAAATATGCCGATCTCATTCGCGAGCATCTGATCGACATCAAGGAAGACGGCAGTTTCCGGCTGAATCAGGACTATTTCGATTACGCCACCGGGTTGACCATGACGAACCGGCGGTTCGACGCGTTATTCGGTGGCCCGCCGCGCCAACCGGAGGCGCGGCTGGCCCAGCGCGAGATGGATATGGCCGCCTCTGTCCAACAGGTCACCGAGGATGTCATGCGCCGGATGGCGGCCAGCCTGGCGAAGGAATTCGATATCCCCAACCTGTGTCTTGCCGGCGGCGTCGCCCTGAACTGCGTCGCCAACGGCAAGATTCTCAAGGACGGCGCGTTCCGCAACATTTGGATTCAGCCAGCCGCGGGCGACGCGGGCGGCGCGCTTGGGGCGGCTCTCGCGGCCAGTCATTTGCATCATGGGCAACCCAGAACCGCCAATGGCGTGACCGACGCCATGAAGGGGGCCTATCTGGGCCCCTCCTACGACGATGACGACATTGCGGCCCGCCTGGAAGCGGCGGGAGCCAAATTCGAGCGCCTGGCCGACGCCGAGACGATCGCCGCTACGGCAGAGGGCCTTGCCGACGGCTTGGCCGTGGGATGGTTCCAGGGGCGGATGGAATTCGGCCCGCGCGCCCTGGGCGGCCGGTCGATTATCGCCGACGCCCGTTCGCCGGCGATGCAAAAAATGCTGAACCTCAAGGTCAAATACCGCGAAAGCTTCCGTCCCTTCGCGCCGTCGGTGTTGCGCGAGGATCTGGCTGACTGGTTCGATCTGGATTATGACAGCCCCTACATGCTGTTGGTTACCGATGTCGCTAAGGACAGGCAGACGCCGATGACGTCGGAACAACAGGGGCTGTTCGGTATCGACAAGCTGAATATACCGAGATCCGAGATTCCTGCGGTTACGCATGTGGATTATTCGGCCCGTATCCAGACGGTGCATGCTGATACCAACCCGCAGTATCACGCGGTGATCAGCGAATTCAAGCGGCTCACGGGCTGTCCGGTGATCGTGAACACCAGCTTCAATGTTCGCGGCGAGCCCATTGTGTGCACACCCGAGGACGCGTTCCGGTGTTTCATGGGAACCGAACTGGACATGCTGGTGATTGGTAACGTCGTGTTGAGGAAACCCGATCAGGACCCAGCGCTAAAGCAGCGCTACGAAAGCGAATTTGATCTGGATTGACGGGCTGCGGCGTGATCTGCCGGAAGGGTGGGAGAGGATGAAATCTGTACTTCATAAAATTGCGACGGCTATCCTGACGCTGCTCGTGTGCCTTGCGATTGGCGAGGCCGCGCTTCGTATGTTCACGCCTTTCCCGGTAAGTGGGAATCGCCATAAGGCGGCCCATCCGAGCCTGGGGTACACGTTCGAGCCGTCGCTCGCTGATATAGACGAGCATGGGTTCCGTAACCCGCCGGGCGCCTGGGACCAGCGGGATATAGCTGTGATCGGGGATTCCCACGCTTACGGATACAATGTCGAATGGAAGGACAGCTTCCCCGCGAAGCTGGCGCCCGCAAGCGGACGAGGGGTCTATAGTTTCGGTATCGGGAGCTATGGGATTTACCAGTACAAGGTCCTGCTGGACGATGCGCGCGAGATGGGGTTCAAGGATGTGGTTGTCGCCTTGTTCCCGTCGAACGACGTTGCGCCGACTTGCAGTTCGACGGAGAACGATTACTGGCGAAACTACGCCAGGGAAAACGACATTACCATCGCCCCATGTTACGGCTCGCCTTATCCCACGGGCCTGAGGCGCTATGCCCGGATTGTGTTGGATGCGATAAAGCGTTCGGCAACCGTTGACGCAATCAAGGTGCTGGCATGGAACAAAATTCGTGACCGACTGGCTGCCGAGCGACAGATCGGGGCGGAGGACTACTTTATGTTCTCGAATGGCCTGGCGATGAAGCGGGGTACCGTGCGGGAGTTGGACCACGCCGCCTCGCTGGACGACCCGGGAGTTCTTCAAACCTTCGAAAACAGCAAACGGTTTTTCGCAGAGGCGAATAAGGCGCTGGAGGCGAGGAACATCGGTCTGGTGTTTTTACTGGTGCCATCCAAGACGATGGTTCTCCAAGCCTGGGCCAAAGACGAAAACATTGCGCTGGATCCGGAATTCACGCAGTCCGTTGCGCATCTTGAGCACCTGATAGCGGAGTACAAGCGTTTCTTCGATAACAACGGGATCGTCTATGTCGACGGGTTGCCCCACATGCTGGCGGCCTTCCGGCGCAGTCTTGCCGAAGGGTGGAAATTGTATCCGACGGGTAACGGCCATCCTTATGTCCAGGGATACCAGGCCTATGCGGACGCCGCTGCCGAAGGATTGCGCGCGCTAGAACATTGAAGCGGGATCGCGGTCTCGGCCGGGTCCCTCAGATATTGAAATCCGCGCTCTTTTTCGCGGTGCTGTCGATGCCGGCCGTGCGGGCCGTTCTGCATAAATCCTCGACGCTGATATCATCCAGCTTGACCAACGCTTCCGCCTGAAGGTCCTGCCACAGGGGTAGCAACACGACGCGGCCAAGGTCGGACCCGGTATCCTCGTCTTCGGCGTCGGTGTCCATGCCGGCGACGATGCGCACGATCTCGCCCAGCGGAATGCGCCGGCGTTCCCGGGCCAGGCGATACCCGCCACGCGGCCCCCGAACACCGCGCAGGATATCGGCGCGGACCAGATGTTGCAGCACTTGTTCCAGATAGCGCCGGGGAATGCCCTGACGCTCGGCGATGTCCTTGCTCTGCACCGG
>CBFDDT010000041.1:0-24918 GCA_965603635.1 uncultured bacterium
TGTCCCGCCGTTTTCATTTCCAGATCGGCTTGCCGCTTCCCGGCAGGCCAAGCTCGGGCCACATGGCGTTCACCTTTTCGATCACCTCGTCGGTCATGCGGATCTGGCGTCCCCATTCGCGCTTGGTTTCGGGCGGCCATTTGTCGGTGGCGTCCAGGCCGATCTTCGAGCCCAGCCCCGATTCCGGACTGGCGAAATCCAGATAATCGATCGGGGTGTTTTCGACCAGCGTGATGTCGCGGGCCGGATCCATGCGGGTCGAGATTGCCCACATGACTTCCTTCCAGTCCCGGGCGTCGATGTCGTCATCCACCACGATGACCCATTTTGTGTACATGAACTGGCGCAGATAGGACCAGACGCCCATCATCACCCGCTTGGCGTGGCCGGGATAGGCCTTCTTCATCGACACTACGGCGATACGGTAGGAGCAGCCCTCCGGCGGCAGCCAGAAATCGGTGATTTCCGGGAACTGCTGTTGCAGTAGCGGGATGAATACCTCGTTCAGCGCCTGTCCCAGCACGCTGGGTTCGTCCGGCGGCCGCCCGGTGAAGGTGCTCAGATAGATCGGGTCCTTGCGCATGGTGATGGCGGATATCGTAAAGACCGGGAAGGATTCGACCGAATTGTAGTAACCCGTATGGTCGCCATAGGGGCCTTCGTCACGGTAATCCTGTAGCGACACATGGCCTTCCAGTACGATTTCGGCCTGTGCCGGCACCTTCAGCGGAATCGTCTTGCAATCCACCAGCTCCACCTTCTGGCCGCGCAGCAGGCCGGCGAACTGATATTCCGACAGGGTGTCGGGAATCGGCGTAACGGCGGCAAGGATGGTTCCCGGATCGGCGCCGATCACGGCGGCCACCGGCAGCGGCTCGCTCATTTCCTGTTTCCAGCGCGCGTGGTGTTGCGCCCCGCCGCGATGTTTCAGCCAGCGCATCAGTGTCGTGTTGCGGCCGGTCACCTGCATCCGGTAAATGCCCAGATTATGGTCGTCCTCGCGTTTTTTGCCCGGCCCCTTGGTGACCACCAGCGGCCAGGTGATCAGCGGCGCCGGCTCGCCCGGCCAGCAGGTCTGGATCGGCAGCGTCGAAAGGTCGATGTCATCGCCCTGCAGCACGATTTCCTGGCAAGGCGCGTGGCCGGTCGTTTTCGGCTTCATGGCCATGACGGTTTTGACCATCGGCAGCATGTCCATCGCCTCGCGCCAACCGCCCGGTGGCTCGGGCTGGCGCAGGAAAGCCAGCGATTCGCCGACCTCGCGCAACTCATGCGGTTCGCGCCCCATGCCCCAAGCGACGCGCTCGGTCGTGCCGAACAGGTTGGCCAACACTGGCATGTCGTATTTTCGCCCGTCCGCGCCCACCACGTTTTCGAACAGCACGGCCGGGCCGCCCTCGGCCAGCAGCCGGGTCTGAATTTCGGTGATCTCCAGATCCGCCGATACCGGTGCGGAAACCCGCACCAGACGGCCGTTGCTTTCCAGATGGTCGAGAAAATCGCGAAGGGACGAGTAAGGCATGATGCGCGCGCCGGATTGTTCCCGCCCTATACAGACTCTCAGGCGCGCGGCGTCAAGCCCGCGCGGAGTCTTCATACCGGCGGCGGGTTATGTTATTGAAGGATCGTCAAGCGGGGAGAACGCGATGGCCAAGACATTCTGGGTAGTGGGCGGCGAATATGCCGATACGGATTTTATTATGATCGCGGGCGGCGGCGCGCCCGAACGGCATGGCCCGTTCGCGACCTACGACGACGCCAAGGACGAGTGGGCGCGCTTGTCGTGGGAGCACATCGACGACGCCCATGTCCGTTATACCATCGACACCGAGGACGCCCGCGCCTACTGGGTTGTCGGCGGTGAATATGCCGATACCGGTTTCGAGGCGTTCGCCGACGGTCAGCAGGAAGAACGCTACGGCCCGTTCCAGTCCTATAAGGAAGCACAGGCTCTGTGGCAGCAGATGTCGTGGAAGCATATCGACGACGCACATGTGCGCTATCGAATCG
Organism: uncultured bacterium; assembly: GCA_965603635.1. Taxonomy (GTDB): domain Bacteria; phylum Pseudomonadota; class Alphaproteobacteria; order UBA8366; family JADFVY01; genus JADFVY01. Next base: position 2,011 of record CBFDDT010000041.1, read on the forward strand.
ACCATGTTTGAGCCGCATGCCTGAAACCGAAGCCAAGCTCGCCCGTGCCCGCGGCTATCCCTACGCGATTCCCGAAGGGTCCTATGTCTGGCGGGGTGGCGTGGTAACCGCTTTTGACCCCGCACTGCGCAGGGACAGAACGCCGGTGTTGGCGATCGGGTCGAACCAGTCCCCGGAACAGTTGACGCGCAAATTCGGCGACAAGGGGGAAATTCCGGTTCAGCGCGCGCAATTGTGGGATTTCGACATTTATTATTCGGCCCATATCACCGGCTACGGGTCGGTTCCCGCCATGTTGCAACGCGCGTCAGGCGCGCAAGCAAGCCTGTCGGTAAACTGGTTGGATGAACGGCAACTCGATCTCATGCACGGCACCGAACTTTACGCCGCCAAATACAAATATGCGGTGATCGAGGATATCGGTCTGGCGCTCGACTGCGGCACGGACCTGGATTTCGTCCATCTCTATGTCGGGGTGAACGGCCATCTGATGCATGACGGCGACGGAGTGGCGCTGTCCGCCGTGCCGGCGAAAGGGCGACGCCCGAAGGCGCTGACAACGGCGGAAGTTCTGGAAATAGTGCGGGAACGGTTTTCGCCCGGCGATGGCGCGGACGAATTCGTGCTGAAGCTGGTTGGCGACCTGGATTTCAGGGCCGCCTGCACCGAGGCGATCTCAACCGACGCCGTTCCCTTTGGACATCCGTCCCGGCCGGCCGGCACCGAATCGGGCCGGGCCGGGCGGAACTGAAAGATTACTGCGCGCTGTAGCTTACGGTTTTGGTCTCAATTACCGTGCCTGTGTCGTCGAGAACGTCGACAACCCAGTCGCCACGCCATTCCGGAAGCAGCGTCTTGCTGGAATAAACCCGCCAGCGGGAGGCCCGCACGTTGAAGCTGACTTCGGCCATGACTGCACCGTTAAGCGACCAGCGGTGGGTTACGGTGGTGCCGTCCATATTGCGCAGTTCGGTAAAGAAAAATACTTTCTCCGCGCCGGTACTGATGGCTGAAAGCTCATCGGTGGGCTCGCGGTCGAGCATCGAAGAGGTAAATTGTGCGCGAGAGACCGTGGCCTCGGCGGAAAAGGCGGTCAGGGGCGCTATCACGACAAGCGCAAACGCCAAGGCAAGACGGGTAAGCTGTTTCATTTTAATCTTCCTACGTCACGTTTCCGAAAATTCGAGGGTTATTTGTACAGGATACAACTTAAGCAGGGCTTAACGGGTAAATGCCGTGACACGGGCCTCGCCAGCACTATATGAGGATGACGCGCGGCCTCGCCGGCCGACCCGTGAAAAGCCATATAACTTATCGTGAGGAAGTATGTCATACCATTTCAGCAAGACCATTGACCGTTCGTTCGATCAGGCCATTGAGGATGTTACCGCCGCCCTGCAGGGGATCGGTTTCGGTATTCTGTGCACGATCCCGGTCAGCGAGAAATTGAAGGGCGCGCTGGACGTGGATATTCCGCGCTACACCATTCTCGGCGCCTGCAACCCGGCCTTTGCCTACAAGGCGCTGCAATGCGAAAACAAGATCGGCGTGATGCTGCCGTGCAATTTCGTCATCCAGCAGAAGGAAGAGGGCAAGGTCGAGGTGTCGGCGGTCGACCCGATCGCCTCCATGTCCGCCATCGAGAACGCCGAACTCGGCGCCATCGCCGGCGAGGTGCGCGACCTCATCAAGGGCGTGATCGACAATATCTGACGGTCAGATCCCGCCGGCCGCGATAATTCCGGCCAACAGAATCAGCCCGAACCATTTATTGGATTTGAACTTGGCCATGCAGTCTTGCGGCGAGTCTATGTCGACCTCCGCCGCCTGCCAGGTCAACTGCAGAGCCGCGGCCGCCAAACCGGCATAGAATGGCCAGGCCATGCCGGCGGCCCAGCCGGATGCGGCCAGCAGTATCACCGTTACTCCGTAAAACAGAAACAGGAATGGCCGGGTCCGCTTGTCCAGACGCCTTGCGCTGGATTTTACGCCGATCAGCGCGTCGTCCTCCTTGTCCTGATGGGCGTAGATCGTGTCGTAGCCCAGCGTCCAGAAGAAGCCCGCCGCATACATCAACAGCGGCGCCGGCGACAGACTTCCCGCCACCGCAGCCCAGCCGACCAGTGCGCCCCAGTTGAAGGTCAGACCAAGCCAGGCCTGCGGCCACCAGGTGACGCGCTTCATGAAGGGGTAAGGGAAGATCAGCAGCAGCGAGGCCGCCCCGACCGCGATGGCGAAGGGATTGAAACTGACCAGCACCGCCAGCCCCAGTAGCATCTGCAGCATCAGGAAAATCATTGCCCCGCGTACGCTAACCTCGCCGCTGGGAATTGGGCGAGTCGCGGTGCGCGCGACTTGTGCGTCGAATTCCCGGTCGGTGATGTCGTTCCAGGTGCAGCCGGCCCCGCGCATCACCGATGCGCCGACGGCAAACAGCAGGAGATTCCACGGGTTGGGCCATGCCGGGTGCGGCCCGGACGCCGTTGCCAGCGTCATGCTCCACCAGCAGGGTAGCAGCAACAGCCAGGTCCCGATCGGCCGGTCCAGCCGCGCCAGACGCATCCAGGGACGCGCCCTCGCCGGGGCGTAACGGTCGACCCAGCTTTCGCGCGGGATATCGGAGGCGTCGGGGTTGCTTTGCGCGGGATCGTTCATGGGCTAATCTTGACGCCCCTTGCCCTACGGGACAAGCTTTGACGGCGCATCACGGAGTATATTATTGAGTATCAGGTTGTTCATCGAAGGCGATCTTGCCAACGGCGCGGCGATCGAATGCAACCGCGACCAGGCCCATTACCTGGTCCATGTGCTGCGTCTGGCGCCCGGCGCCCCGGTGGCGCTGTTCAACGGGCGCGACGGCGAATGGCTGGCGCATATCGACGCGGTCGGCAAGAAATCGGCCATCCTCGCGATCGATAGCCAACTTCGCCCGCAGGCGCCGGAACCCGACCTCTGGCTGGTCTTCGCTCCGGTGAAGCGCGCGCCGCTGGATTTCCTGGTCCAGAAAGCGACGGAACTGGGCGCTTCGGCCCTGATGCCCGCGATTACCCGGCGCACCGTGGTCGAGCGCGTCAAGCGCGAACGCATGGAGGCCAACGCCATCGAGGCCGCCGAGCAATGCGAACGGATGACCGTGCCGCGCATCGAGAACGCGCGGCCGTTATCACAAATTCTTGATTCATGGCCCGCCGAACGCCGTATTCTGCTTTGCGCCGAGGTCGGGGAGGCCGCGCCGATCAATGATTTTCTGCGGAAAAGTGGCCCCGGTGGACCCTGGGCGGTCCTGACCGGCCCCGAGGGTGGATTTGATCAAACGGAGCTTGACGCGCTGCATAAATTTCCCAATGTAAGCGCCGTCGGGTTGGGGCCACGGATTCTTCGGGCCGACACCGCCGCGTTGGCGGCGCTGGCCTGTTGGCAGGCCGTGCTGGGCGACTGGCAAAACCGCCCTCCGGGGCGTCACTGAAACAAATACAGCAAGCAAGGCCGGATATTATGTCAGCACCATCCAACAGCGGCGGCAGTCTCATTACAGACAAGCAGCAACTGCTCGATTATATGGAGCGCGGAAACAAGCCTCGCGAGGCCTGGCGCATTGGCACGGAGCATGAGAAATTCGGCTACGACCTGGCGAACCACAGGCCGCTGGCCTATGAGGGCACGCCTGGCATCAAAGTATTGCTGGAAGGGCTGAAGCGCTTTGGCTGGGAGCCGGTTTGCGAGGGCGATAATATCATCGCGCTACGCATGGCCGACGGCTGTTCGATCACGCTGGAGCCCGGTGGCCAGTTTGAGCTTTCTGGGGCGCCGCTGGAGAACATGCACCAGACCTGTTACGAGGTGAACGAGCATCTGCGCGAGGTCAAGGAGGTCTGCGGCGAGATGGGCGCCGGGATGATTGGCCTCGGTTTTCACCCCAAGGCGACCCGTGACGATGTCTCGTGGATGCCCAAGGGGCGTTACAAGATCATGCGCCGCTATATGCCGACGCGCGGCAATCTGGGGCTCGACATGATGACCCGGACCTGCACGGTGCAGGTGAATCTGGACTTTTCGTCAGAGGCCGACATGGTCAAGAAGTTCCGTGTCGCGCTGGCGCTGCAACCGATCGCCACCGCGCTGTTCGCCAATTCGCCCTTCACCGAGGGCAAGCCGAACGGGTTCCTCAGCTATCGCAGCCAGATCTGGACCGACACCGACCCCGACCGGTCCGGCATGCTGCCCTTCGTGTTTGACGAAGGCTTCGGGTTTGAGCGCTGGGTCGATTATCTCCTCGATATGCCGATGTATTTCGTTTACCGCGACGGAAATTATATCGACGTCGCCGGTAAATCCTTCCGCGACTTCATGGCCGGCAAGCTGGAAGGCTTTGAGGGCCAGGCGCCCGGGATCGCCGACTGGGTCGATCATATGACCACCGCCTTCCCCGAAGTGCGGCTGAAGCATTTCCTGGAAATGCGCGGCGCCGACGGCGGGCCATGGCGGCGGTTATGCGCGCTGCCGGCGCTTTGGGTGGGGCTGCTGTATGACGACGCGGCGCTGGACGCGGCCTGGAATCTGTGCCGCGACTGGTCGATGGACGAGCGCGAGATGCTGCGCAGCGAGGCGCCCAAGACGGCGCTGAAGACGAAATTCCGCGGCGGCACGATGCAGGATTTGGCCAAGGATGTGCTGGCCATCGCCAGGGATGGGCTCAAGGGCCGCGCCGTGCAGGACAGCTTCGGCGAGGACGAGGCGCATTTCCTGAACGCCCTGGACGAAATAGCGGAAAGCGGCATTACCCCGGCCGAGGAACTGCTGAATGCCTATGAAAACCGCTGGAACCGCAGTATCGAGCCGCTGTTCGACGAGTATGCGTATTGAGTTGAGCCCTACCGCCGCAGGATCAGAGAATCGCCGCGGACCTCGAACCCGGAGAGCCGATCCAGGAAACTCATCCCAAGAAGGGATTCCGACATTGGCGCGTCGTTTACCGAGGCGGCGACGCCGTTGAAGCGAATTGTACCGGCCTTAATCGAGCGAAGTACGACAGGCGCGCCCCAACCGATACCGTTGGCGGTCTGGTACCGTTTGTTGAACTGTAGTTCGGATCGGTCGAAGCCGACTCGTTCGGCGTCGGCGGGGCTCAGCACGATATCGCTCGCCCCGGTGTCCACCAGGAAACGGATCAATTGCCGGTTCACCGTGGCGTCTATATAGAAATGCCCGTCGGCGCTACGTCGGTACAGCATTTCGCCGCCGGTGGTCTGGTTGCCTCGCGAGGGCTCCAGCTCGCCGGCGATTCTCAGTCCTAATGTTTCCAACTCATAGCGGAACCCATACAGGGCGACCAGGCCCGCCAGGATGGTGATCCAGATCGCGATATCCCGCACCGCCTTTTTCACGTTCATTGTCCGGCTGGCCAGGATGCCGCTGGCCACCAGCAGCAGGATCGCGCCGTAGCGGGTGATGTTTATCATCGCATCGCGCGAATCGAGGGCGCTTGGGTAGCGGCCGATCAGCCAGACGATCAGGCCGGTTAACCCGACCGCGACGGCCAGAAACCAGAACCAGCGGTTCGGCCCGGTTCCGTGCGGCGGTGGCGGTGGCGTTTGCACCATTATTTAAAGATCCTGCAACCCTCGCCGAATTCTCAGGCGGCGGTGCCGCCCACGGTCAATCCATCGATGCGGATGGTTGGCTGGCCGACGCCGACCGGCACGCCCTGGCCGTCCTTGCCGCAGGTGCCGATGCCCGGGTCCATTTCCATGTTATTGCCGATCATCGAAACCCGGGTCAGCACGTCTGGCCCGTTGCCGATCAGGGTGGCGCCCTTGACCGGGGCCCCCACCTTGCCCTTCTCGATCATATAGGCCTCGGTGCAGGAAAACACGAACTTGCCGCTGGTGATGTCCACCTGCCCGCCGCCGAAATTAACCGCGTAGATCCCCTTGTCGACCGAGGCGATGATTTCCTCATGCTCGCGCTCGCCGGCCATCATGCAGGTATTGGTCATGCGGGGCATGGGGGCGTGGGCGTAGGATTGCCGGCGCCCGTTGCCGGTGGGCTTCGTGCCCATCAGCCGCGCATTCTGGCGGTCCTGCATATAACCGACCAGCTTGCCGTCTTCGATCAGCGTGGTGCAGCTTGTCGGCGTGCCCTCGTCGTCGATCGACAGCGACCCGCGCCGGTCGGCGAGGGTGCCGTCATCGACCACGGTAACGCCTTCCGCGGCGACTTTGTATCCCATCAGCCCGGCGAAGGCCGAGGTTTTCTTGCGATTGAAATCGCCTTCCAGCCCATGGCCGATGGCCTCATGCAGCAATATCCCCGGCCAGCCGGAACCCAGAACCACGTCCATCTCTCCCGCCGGGGCGGGGACCGATTCCAGATTGACCAGCGCTTGCCGCAGGGCTTCGTCCACCTGATATTGCCAGGCATCCGGTTCGACGAAGACGGCGAAACCCAGTCTGCCCCCGGCGCCGTAGCTGCCGCTTTCCATGCGGTCGCCCTTGCCTACGGTCACCGATACGTTCAGTCGCACCAGGGGCCGGATATCGGCGACCCGTTTGCCGTCGGCCCGGATGATCTGGACCGCCTGCCATTCGCCGGCGATCGATGCGCTGACCTGTTTGACCAAGGGGTCCTTGCTCCGCGCATAGGCGTCGATCTCGCCCAGCAGCTTTACCTTGTCCTCGAAGCTGAAGGCGCCCAGGGGGTTTTCGTCGGTATAGAGCGCGCGGTTGGTGCCGGCCGGCGGCTCGGCCATCGTGCCGCCCTTGCCGCTACGCACGGCCTGAACCGTCTCGGCCGCCCGTTTCATGGCTTCCTCGCTCAGGTCGCTGGCGTGGGAGTAGCCGATGGCCTCGCCGGAGATCGCGCGCAGGCCGAAGCCTTGCGCCGTGTCGAAACTGGCGCTACGGATATGGCCGTCATCCAGCGATATGCCTTCCGACTGGCAATATTCCAGATAGAGCTCGCCGTCATCGGCGCCTTTAAGCGCGGTTGCCACCAGCTTCTCCGTTTTTTCACGGTCCAGCCCGGTGCGCTTGAAGAAAAGCTCGTCGGTCTTGCTAAGGTTGCTCATGATCTCTCTCGTATTCCCGGTTCATCCGCCAGCCTGTCATCGGGCCGTAACATTTACGCGTTATAGCTTGCCTGCAAAACGATATAGCGCGAAACGACGGTTGGTGTATCGTATTTGTATCGCAATTCACAGGCTGGCGCGTCGCCGGCCATGCACAAGCGACGAGGAACATGCCTGAATTCACGGAACACGCACTGCGCTTTTCGCTGGTCAACGAAGTCCATGCCCGCCCGTTTGAGCAATTGCGCCCTCCGGTGCGGGCGTCCCACATCGCCATGTTGCATACCGAAACCGGCACCATGTCCGATCACCGGCATGTGGCGGCGTTATGCGAAAGCCACGGTTTGCCGGTACCGCACGAAGGGGCGACCCACTACAGCGCCGACTTCGGGGCCTTTCGCCTGAAGTGGGAATGGCACGGCGAGTTTGCCACATATACCTTCTTCCGCGGCGGCAAATTCACTGACCCTTTTGCCAGGCCGGCGATCAACCGTGTTTCCGAGGAGTGGCTTGCCGGCTTGCCCGGCGAATTGCTGGTTGCCGTCAATATCGCCGTCGAGCACCGCGACGCACCCGAACGAAGCATAGGCGATCTGGGGGAATTCCTGGTGGCCGACAGTCTGGCCGGCAGCCGGATGGCCGGTGGCAATGCCGTGGCCTGGACCGATTTCCGCCTGCATGAGGATGGGTTCGGCCGCATCCTGGTGCGCGATGTGGGCCTGCGGTCGCGCCAGGCGGGCCGGCTGGTGCAGCGCCTGCTGGAAATCGAAACCTACCGGACCATGGCCCTGCGCACCCTGCCCCTGGCGCGCGAGGCGGGAGTGGAGATTGCTGACGCAGCCCGGGAACTGAACGGAATCACCGAGCGGATGCCGCAAATCGAGGGGCTGGAAGACGAGAAGGCAATGCTGGACAGCTTGACTCGGCTGGCCGCGCGGCTGGAGCGGCTGGCGTCGCGCAACTCAGACCGGTTCAGCGCCGCCGCTGCCTATTACGCCCTCGTGGAAACCCGTATCGGCGAACTGCGCGAGGAACGTATCGAGGGGTTGCAGACGATTGGCGAATTCATGGATCGGCGCATGCTGCCGGCGATGCGGACGTGCCAGACCACGGCCCTGCGCCAGGACCGGTTGGCCGAAAGGGTCGCGCGGGCCACGACATTGCTGCGCACCCGCGTCGATCTTGCCATGGAGGCGCAAAATCGCGACCTGCTGAGGTCCATGGACCGGCGCGCCAGACTGCAGCTTCGTCTGCAGGAGACGGTCGAGGGTCTGTCGGTCGCGGCAATCAGCTATTATCTGGTCGGGTTGGTCGGCTACGCGGCCAAGGGATTTAGTGCCGCCGGGCTGCCGGTACCCGTGGCGCTGGTTACCGGGTTGTCTATTCCCGTTGTGGTCCTCATTGTCTGGTTGGCGCTGCAGCGCGTGCGCCGAAGACTGGCCCGTGATGACGTTGACGCCAAGCTATGACATAGGTCAAAAATCGGCTGAAAACCGCTTGCGACATAGTGTCGCGTGGGGTAATGGTGAAAAAGTTCCGCAATGCCGAGGGACTGAAACATATAAGGTTTTTCAGATTCCGATGCAGAGGGGGATGCCGCCGCCATGGCGCTTGATTGGCGGCCACGACTGATTAGAATGCCGCGCAGATTTCCACCGGGAACCGTGGCGGGCTGAATCCGCCCACGGGTGAACCCGGTTTAATTGGCTGGTGTCAGAGACGGGAGAGACCATCGTGACTATGCGATTGGCCGCGATTGCGGCATTTCTGCTGACTATTATGAGTGGCGTGGCGTTCGCCGACGGCATCCCCACCGAATGGCAGTTGGGCTTTCAGGAGCCCTCCTCGACGTCGATGGAACGGATCAACGAATTCCACAATTTGCTGCTGGTGTTGATTACCGTAATCTCGCTTTTCGTCCTTGGGCTGATGATTTATGTCGCCTACAGGTATAACGAAAAGAAGAACCCGATCCCCTCGAAAACCACGCATCACACAATGATCGAGATTGTCTGGACGGTGGTGCCGGTGATCATCCTGGTCTGGCTGTTCATACCGTCCTACAACATGATGGTGGAGAACGACCGGGTTGTGGACGCCGACATGACGCTGAAGGTCATCGGCCACCAGTGGTACTGGAGCTACGAATATCCGGATCACGGCAACTTCACCTTCGACGCCAATATGACGTTTGCCGAGGATCTTGAGGACAAGAGCCTGCGCATGATGGAGACGGACTATCACGTGGTCCTTCCCGTCGGCAAGAAAGTGCGCCTGCTGTTTACCGCGGGCGACGTGCTTCATTCCTGGGGCATCCCGGCGCTGGGCATCAAGCTGGACGCGGTTCCCGGACGGCTTAACGAAACCTGGGTCGAAATCACCAAGCCCGGTATGTATTACGGTTTCTGCTCCGAACTTTGCGGCGTGAACCATTCCTATATGCCGGTCGCCATCAAGGCGGTAAGCGAGGAAGAATTCAATGCCTGGGTGGAGACGGCGAAAGAAGAATTCGCACGTGTCGACGAGCCGGCCGCGATTAGCGCGATCCGCCTCGCCCAGACCACCCCAGTACAGTAAGCGGCGCGAGAAAGAGGGACTTTAACAATGGCCACCGAGATTTCTGGCGCACACGCGCACGACGATCATCACGCCCCGACCGGTTTCCGGCGCTGGCTTTATTCCACCAATCACAAGGACATCGGCACGATGTACCTGGTCCTGGCCTTCGTGGCCGGGCTCATCGGTCTCGCCACGTCTCTGTACATGCGCCTGGAACTCATGAATCCGGGTGTGCAGTTCATGACCATGGATGGCGACCCCGACGGCCATATGTGGAATACCGTCATTACCGCCCACGGCCTGATCATGGTGTTCTTCGTGGTCATGCCGGCGCTGATTGGCGGGTTCGGCAACTGGTTCGTGCCGCTGATGATCGGCGCGCCGGACATGGCCTTCCCGCGTATGAACAACATCAGCTTCTGGCTGTTGCCGCCGGCGTTGACGTTGCTGGTGCTGTCGGTGCTGATAGGTGGCGGCGTGGGCACCGGCTGGACGGTCTATCCGCCGCTTTCCAGCGCGCTGGGCCATCCGGAAGCCGGCGTGGATCTGGCGATCTTCTCGCTGCATCTTGCGGGCGCATCGTCGATCCTGGGCGCCATCAACTTCATCACCACGATTTTCAACATGCGCACGCCGGGCATGACCCTGCACAAGATGCCGCTGTTCGTATGGTCGATGCTGGTGACGGCCTTCCTGTTGGTGCTGTCCCTGCCGGTTCTCGGCGGTGCGATCACCATGCTGCTGACCGATCGTAACTTCGGTACTACCTTCTTCATCCCCGAGGGTGGCGGCGACCCGATCCTGTTCCAGCATCTGTTTTGGTTCTTCGGGCATCCGGAAGTCTACATCATGATTTTGCCGGCCTTCGGCATTGTCAGCCAGATCGTTTCCACCTTTTCCAAGAAGCCGGTCTTCGGCTATCTGGGCATGGCTTACGCGATGGTGGCGATCGGTTTTGTCGGGTTCATCGTGTGGGCGCATCACATGTATACGGTGGGCATGGACATCGAATTGCGCGTCTATTTCACCGCGGCCACCATGGTTATCGCGGTGCCGACGGGCGTGAAGATATTCAGCTGGATCGCCACGATGTGGGGCGGTTCGTTGCGCTTCGATACCCCGATGCTGTGGTCGCTCGGCCTCATCTTCCTGTTCACCGTCGGTGGCGTGACCGGCGTGGTTCTGGCGAATGCCGGCATGGATCTTGCCCTTCACGATACCTACTACGTGGTCGGTCATTTCCATTACACGCTGTCGATCGGCGCGGTGTCGGCGATCTTTGCCGGCATGTTCTACTGGTTCCCGAAGATGACGGGCCGGATGTATAACGAAACGCTGGGCCGATGGCAGTTCTGGACCTCCTTCATTGGCATCAACATGACCTTCTTCCCGATGCATTTCTCGGGTCTGGCGGGCATGCCGCGCCGTTATATCGATTATCCGGACGCCTTCCACGGATGGAACATGATTTCGTCCTGGGGCGCGATGATTACGGGCGCCTCGACGCTGCTGTTCATCTACATCTTCTGGAGCGCATTGCGGAACGGCCCGAAGGTCGAGGCCAACTATTGGGGTGAAGGCGCGACGACGCTGGAGTGGACCGTTGCCTCTCCGCCGCCGTTCCACACTTTCGAGGATCCGCCGGTCATCAAGTGATGACAGGCTGCTGAAGACGAAAACCAATGTCCGAAACCGCATATCGCATGACGGCCCAGCCCGGCGGAGTTGCAAGCTCCGCCGGCGCCGGCGATTTTTTCGCGCTGTTGAAGCCGCGCGTGATGTCGCTTGTGGTGTTTACCGGGCTGGCCGGCCTGTGGATCGCGCCGGGCAATATTCACCCGGTGCTGGCGGCCGTCGCGGTGCTTTGCATTGCGGTCGGGTCCGGCGCCGCCGGGGCGATTAATATGTGGTACGACCGGGATATCGACGCGGTGATGAAGCGCACGAAAAACCGCCCGATCCCCGCGGGGAAGGTCGCGCCAGGCGAGGCGCTGGGCTTCGGCGTGTTCCTGTCGGTGGCCTCGGTCAGCATGATGGGGCTTATGGTGAATTGGGTCGCGGGCGCTCTTCTGGGGCTGGCGATCCTGTTCTATGTCTTTGTTTACACCGTATGGCTGAAACGCCGCACCCCGCAGAACATTGTGATCGGCGGCGCGGCGGGGGCCTTTCCGCCGATGATCGGCTGGGCGTCGGTGACCGGGTCCGTGTCGATCGAATCCGTGGCCTTGTTTGCGCTGATCTTCTTCTGGACGCCGCCGCATTTCTGGGCGCTGTCGCTGTATCGTTGCGGCGATTACCAGGACGCCGGCGTGCCGATGCTGCCGGTGGTGGCCGGCAAGGAGGCGACGCGGCGCCAGATGCTGTTTTACACGCTTCTGCTGATCCCGGTGGCGCTGGCGCCCTATTGGCTTGGTATCGCCGGCTGGATTTACGGCGGCGCGTCGTTGCTGCTCAGCCTGGGTTTTCTGGGTCACGCAATCGCGGTCATGCGCGACCACGGCGACCGGCCGGCCAAGCGCATGTTTGGATTTTCGCTGCTGTATCTGGCTGCATTGTTCGCGCTGCTGATCGTCGATCGCGCGCCGGGCATTCTGGGATAACGGAATCATGTCGGAATTGGTTATGAACGAGAACGAGAACGAGAACGAGAAACAGACCGGCGAAGCGGCGGACGACCGCCAGCCGAGCGAAATGCATCGCCGTCAGCGGAGCAAGAATATCGCCCTGGGCGCGGTGCTGTTCGGGTTGGTCGTGTTGTTCTATGTCGTCGCCATCGTCAAAATGGGTGTTCGCTAAGCCATGAATGCCAAGCTCCAACGCCGCAACAAGAAGACGATGATTGCCGTTGTCAGCGTCGTCTTCGGGATGATCGGCCTGGCCTATGCCTCGGTGCCGCTCTATGACCTGTTCTGCAAGGTCACCGGGTTCGGCGGAACTCCGGGAATCGCGCAGGCGCCGTCGGAAGTAATCGCGGATCGCGAAATTACCGTGCGCTTCGATTCCAGGGTCGATCAAAATCTGCCGTGGCGCTTCGCGCCGGAACAGGAGCCGATGACAATCAAGGTCGGCGAGACCGCGCTGGCCTTTTACCGGGCTGAGAGCATGGCTGACGGCCCGACAATGGGCACGGCGACTTTTAATGTGACGCCGCTGAAGGCAGCGAAGTATGTGGACAAGATCGACTGTTTTTGCTTCACCGAGCAACGCCTGGAAGCGGGCGAGGTGGCTGATATGGCGGTTTCCTTTTTCGTCGATCCGGCGATCATGGAAGACCGAATTCTCGACGATGTGAACACTATCACCCTGTCCTATACCTTCTTTCCCAAATACGGGACCGAAGGCGGGAAGGTCGCGGTCAACGCGGCGGCCTTGTCCGACGGGACGGTACAATGAGATTGATGCGATTATTTAACGTTACGGTACGGGATAAGCGAGGAAACAGGATATGAGCGGCGAAGTTAAACATGACTATCATCTGGTGGACCCGAGCCCGTGGCCCGCGCTGGGCGCATTGGCGGGCTTTACCCTGGCCATCGGACTGGTTCTCTTCATGCACCCGGATATGATGGGCGGCATCGGCGAGGCCCTCGGCATCGGGACGATTGTCCCAGGCGTCCTGCTGATGGCCGCGACCATGACCTTGTGGTGGCGCGACGTGATCAAGGAAGCCACTTTTGAGGGGCACCACACGGCGGTTGTCCAGAATGGCCTTCGCTATGGCATGCTCTTGTTCATAGCGTCCGAAGTGATGTTCTTTGCGGCATTCTTCTGGGCGTTCTTCGACTCCAGCCTGTTCCCTCGGGAGTTTCCATACGATCTGGCGGGCGGCGTCTGGCCGCCGGAGGGCATCGAAACCTTCGTCTGGTACGAATTGCCGCTGGTTAATACGGTTGTCCTGCTCACCTCCAGCGTTACCGTCCACTGGGCGCATCACGCGCTGATGCGCGGCAACCAGAAACTGGCGATAAACTGGCTGATCGCCACGGTCGTTCTGGGCGCCCTCTTCACCACGCTTCAGGCCATCGAATACGGTCACGCGCCCTTCAGCTTTGCCGACGGCATCTACCCGTCGACATTCTTCATGGCGACCGGGTTCCATGGGTTCCATGTCATCATCGGCACGATCTTCCTGCTGGTTTGCCTGATACGGACCATAAAGGGGCACTTCAAGCCCGATCATCACTTCGGTCTAGTGGCGGCATCCTGGTATTGGCATTTCGTCGATGCGGTGTGGCTGTTCCTGTTTACCTTTGTGTATATCTGGGGCGGCTGAATTTGATCCTGTTCCAATTAACCGGCGCGTCGGAGTTCCAGTGATGGAGCCCCGCGCGCCGGTTTCTCCTTTCAGGGCGGGACTCCTGTGCCGCTGCCCTCGCTGCGGCGAGGGCAAACTGTTTTCGACTCTCTTGGAACTCGTCGACAAATGCGCGGTCTGCGGCCTGGACATGAAGGCCGGGGACAGCGCCGACGGCCCGGCATTCTTCGTGATGGCCATTGTCGGCGCGCTGGTTATCGCGATGGCGCTGTGGGTGGAGGTCACCTTCCGTCCGCCCCACTGGCTGCATCTGGTTATCTGGACACCGGTTATTATCGGCCTGTCGGTTCTGCTGCTGCATCCGATGAAGGCGTTGATGATCGCCCTTCAGTACCGCCACAAGGCGGGTGAGGGCGGCAAGAATACCTTTACTTAGACCCGCCGCCGGTTTATCCGGGAGCGGCAATGACGCAAGCAACCGGTCTTAAACAGACGTGCAATTCCGACCCACATTCTGGCCGACACTGATCACCATCCCGGCGCTGGTGATCCTCATGCTGTTCGGTTATTGGCAGGTTCAGCGCCTGCAGTGGAAGATGGAACTGATCCAGGAACTGCAAATTCGCGATTCCGGTCCAGCGATACCGTTGCTCCTGGACGCCCGTATTTCCGCCGATGATCTGATGTATCGCAAGGTCACGGTAACCGGACACTATATGCATGAAACCGAAATGCATCTGCTGAACCGGGTGCGCGACGGTATACCGGGTATCAATGTATTCACACCTCTGGTCCTCGCCAATGGCGGCGCAACATTGCTGGTGAACCGCGGCTGGGTACCGATAGACTGGCCCGGAACCCCCATTGACGAGCATGGCGTCGAGCCGGCCGTAGTGGAGGTCACCGGCGTTGTACGGACTCCGGACCTGCCGGGATGGTTGACGCCTGGCAACGAACCGGAAAAGAACAGTTGGTACTTTATCGACCTGGCCGGGATGTCGGCGGCCGCGGGTGTTCTGCCCTTCACGGATTACTACGTATTCGCCACCGGTGAGAGAAACCTGTCGGACAAGCCAGCGCCATGGCTTTCCCCCGACCCCAACGAATGGCATGTCGATTTGCCCAACAACCACCTGACTTATGCGATCACCTGGTTTTCGCTGGCCGGGGCCCTGTTCGTAATCTATGTGATCTTCCACACCAAACGACGCGGCCCGGATGACGGCTGACCCCGGCTCCAATATCAGCGAGGCTTATAGCCGTTTGGAGGAAATCTTCCACCGCCGCACATTGATCGGCGAAGCCGTGGGAGTGCTGGGCTGGGATACCTCTGTCAATATGCCGCCTGGCGGGGCCGCGGCCCGCGCCGAACAGATGGCCACGCTGCAAATAATGGCGCACGAACTGGTCACCGACCCTCAGGTCGCCGAACTGATGGACGAAGCGGCCGGGAACGCGGATCAACTGGACCGATGGCAATCGGCCAACCTGCGTGAAATCCACCGCGCCTGGCTGCATGCGACCGCTGTTCCCGCAGATCTGGTCGCCGCCCGGTCCCACGCTGGCGCGGCCGCCGAGGCGGCATGGCGCGGCGCGCGGGCGGATGACGACTTCAAGGCGCTTCAGCCTTTCCTCGAGGAAGTGCTGGCCCTGACGCGCGAGGCCGGGACCGCCAAGGCGGAAATGCTGGGGCGGCCTGCTTACGACGCCCTGATGGACGAGTACGAACCCGACGCCGACAGCGCGCGGGTGGTTTCCATCCTGGAGGATTATGCCGGTTTCCTGCCGGAACTTCTCGACGCCGTCCTGGCGCATCAGGCCCGCGAGCCGGACCCGGTTACGCCCACCGGGCCCTTCCCAATTCCCGCCCAGCGTATTCTGTGCCGCCATATGGCCGAGACTGTGGGCATCGATTTCAACAGTGCGCGGCTCGACGAAAGCCTGCATCCTTTCTCGGGCGGCGTGCCGGAGGACAGCCGCATAACCACCCGCTATCACGACGGTGGTTTCCTCGATTCCATGATGGCCGTGCTGCATGAATCCGGCCACGCCATGTATGAGCGCGGTCTGCCGAATGCGTGGCGCTATCAGCCGGTTGGCGATGCGCGCGGCATGGTTCTGCATGAAAGCCAGTCGCTGCTGATCGAAATGCAAATCTGCCGTTCGCCAGAGTTCTTCGAGTGGGCGGCGCCGGTGATTGGCCGGACCTTCGCCGCCGAAGGCCCGGCATGGACAGCCGGCAATCTGCACCGTCTGGCAACGAGGGTGGAACCCAGCCTGATCCGGGTCGAGGCTGACGAGGTCACATATCCCGCCCATATTATCCTGCGTACCCGCCTGGAGCGCGCGATGATCGCCGGTGACCTGGCGGTGGCCGATCTTCCCGGGGCCTGGGGCGACGGCATGGTCGAACTGCTCGACATAAGGCCGCCGGATGACCGGCTGGGCTGTCTGCAGGATATCCACTGGCCGGACGGCGCCTTTGGTTATTTCCCGACCTACAGTCTGGGCGCGATGGCCGCGGCGCAGTTGGCCGCCGCCGCGCGGACCGCCGACGCGCGGATCATGCCATCGGTCGCCAAGGGCGATTTCGCGCCGCTGATGGCGTGGCTGCGGCCCAACGTCCACAACAAGGCGTCGCTTATCTCGACGGACGAGTTGCTGATAGAGGCAACCGGCAAGCCGCTCGGCGCTGACGCCTTCAAGGATCATTTGCGCCAGCGTTACCTGATGACATGAGTCGCCTTGCTTGCAGCGGGTCGCATCGCTAGTTTGATGCGCTTGGATTAAGAGGAAGAAACGAGCCGTGCGTTACATAAGCACCAGGGGTGAAGCCCCGATTCTGGAATTTGACGAGGTTCTGCTGGCTGGACTGGCCACGGACGGGGGCCTCTATATTCCCGAGACATGGCCGCATTTCACGGCCGATGAAATTCGTGCCATGCGCGGCCTTTCATACGCGGATCTGGCGATACGAATCATGCTGCCGTTTTTGGGCGGACGTGTCGGCGAGGACGATTTCGCCGGTCTTGTGCGCGATGCCTATGCCGGGTTCGATCACGCCGCCACCGTGCCGCTGAAACAACTGGACGACAATCTCTGGCTCATGGAACTGTTCCACGGCCCGACGCTGGCCTTCAAGGATGTTGCGCTCCAGTTGCTGGGACGGCTGTTCGATCATGTACTCGGCCGCCGCGGCGAGCGCATTACCATCGTCGGCGCGACCTCGGGCGATACCGGTTCGGCTGCAATCGAGGCTTGTCGGGATCGCGAGGCCATCGACATATTTATTCTGCATCCCCATGGCCGCGTTTCCGATGTCCAGCGGCGCCAGATGACGACCGTGCCTTCGGCCAACGTCCACAACATCGCCATCGAAGGCAGCTTCGACGACTGCCAGGATATGGTGAAGGCAATGTTTGGCAATCCCGGTTTTCGCCAGGAAATGAGGCTCGGCGCGGTCAATTCGATCAATTGGGCGCGGATCATGGCCCAGATCGTCTATTATTTCCGCGCCGCCCTGGCTCTTGGCGCGCCGGATCGCCCCGTTAATTTCGCCGTGCCGACCGGCAATTTTGGCAATGTCTATGCCGGTTATGCGGCGTGCGAGATGGGTTTGCCCATATCGCAATTCGTCATCGGCTCTAACCGCAACGACATCCTCACCCGTTTCATCGAAACCGGGACGATGGAGGCGCGCGGGGTCGAGCCATCGCTTTCGCCCAGCATGGACATTCAGGTTTCCAGCAATTTCGAGCGGCTGCTGTTCGACGCCTGCGACCGGGAGGGCGTGGCAGTAAGAAGTGCGATGACCGAATTCCGCGAAACCGGCCGGCTGACCATCCCACAAGGCGGCATGGAAGCCATAAGGTCGCAGTTCGAAGGCCATCGCCTCGACGATGAGCAGACGTTGGCCGCCATCAAGGGCGAGCATGAGGCCAATGGCGAGCTTCTGGATCCGCACAGCGTAATCGGCGTTGCCGCGGCGCGTGCAAAGGGCCGTGATCCGAAAATACCGACTGTTGCCATGGCCACCGCCCACCCGGCCAAGTTCCCCGAGGCAGTCGAGCGCGCGACAGGCATCCGCCCGCAACTACCGCCTCGCCTGGCCGACCTGTTCGAGCGAGAGGAGCGATACGACGTAATGCCCAATAACCTCGAGGGCGTGATGGCGCATATTCGGACGCGCGTGGGCGTGAAGGGGGCGGCATGACCGTCCGCCAGACAACCCTGGAAAACGGGCTGCGCATCGTTTCCCACACGATGGACGCGGTGGAGACGGTCTCGGTCGGAGTCTTCGTCGATGCCGGCACCCGCAACGAACCGGTTGAGATCAACGGCGTCGCCCATATGCTAGAGCATATGGCCTTCAAGGGTACCAAGCGCCGCTCGGCCCTGGATATCGTGGCCGAGATCGAGGAGGTCGGCGGCCACCTGAACGCCTATACCTCGCGCGAACATACAGCCTATTACGCCAAGGTTCTGAAAGAGGACGCGCCGTTGGCGGTCGATATCCTGGCCGACATTCTGCAGCATTCCACATTCGAACCCGAGGAATTGGCGCGCGAGCGCAGTGTCGTGCTGCAGGAAATTGGCCAGGCGCATGATACGCCAGACGATCTGGTATTCGATCACTTTCAGGCCACCGCCTTTCCTGACCAACCCATGGGCCGCCCGGTGCTCGGCGATGCCAAGCGAGTGCAAACAATGTCGCGTGAAGCCATCATGGGCTATATGGACAAGGCCTATGGCGCCGCCAGCATGGTGTTGTCGGCGGCGGGAATGATCGAGCATGATCAATTGGTTGCGCTGGCTCGTCATCTGTTCAACGATCTACCGGACAGTCGGCCGCTGGGCAACGAAACGGCGGCTTACAGCGGCGGCGAGCATCTGGAAGACCGCGATCTGGAGCAAGTGCATCTGACAATCGGATTCCCGGGCCTGGGAATGCACGACCCCGACATTTATGCCTCTACCGTGATGTCGGTCCTGTTCGGCGGCGGCATGTCGTCGCGGCTTTTCCAGGAGATCCGCGAACGCCGCGGGCTGGCTTATTCGATCCACAGTTATTGTTCCTGCTACTCCGATTGCGGCCTGTTCGGTATTTATGCCGGGACCGGCGAGGAAGAGATAACCGAGTTAATGCCGGTGCTGGCCGACGAGGTGAAACGGTTGGTGGGAAGCCTGGAGGAAGGCGAGGTGCGCCGCGCCCGAAACCAGCTTAAGGCAGCGACCCTTATGTCGCTGGAATCTACCGGATCGCGAGCCGAACAGCTTGGCGAGCAAATGCTGGTCTTCGGCCGGCCCCTGCCAATCGATGAGATAGTGGCACGCATCGACGCAGTTGATATGGATGCGGTTCGACGTGTAGCGGGGCGGATATTCACTGGCCGCCCGTCGCTTGCCGCCATCGGGCCGTTGGGGCGCATGATGCCCTATGACCGCTTCGCCGAGCGGCTTTCCGTCTGAACGATTATGTGGGCGATGTTGCGCAGCGCGGTATCGGATACCGTTCTCACCGGCCCCCGGGTGTTATTGCGCCCACCGGTTTCCCAGGACGCGCGGGCCTGGGTGACGCTGCGGCGGGCCAGCGAGGCGTTCCTGCAACCTTGGGAGCCGACCTGGCCGCCCGATGGCGCCAGCGTCGCCGCCTTCCAGCGCCGGCGCGCCCAGGTCAAGGAAGACTGGCGCGCGCAAACCGGATACGGGTTTCTGATTTTCAGCCGCGACGGTAGAGAGATGTTGGGCGGAATCACCCTGTCCAACGTGCGCCAGGGCGTGGCGCGGACCGGCAGCCTGGGCTACTGGGTCGGCGCGGGATGCGCACGCATGGGATATATGACCGAAGCGGTCCGCTGTGTGCTGGACTATTCCTTCGGGCCCTTGCAATTGCACAGGGTTGAGGCCGCCTGCCTGCCCGCCAATGAGGCCAGCCGAGGCCTGCTGCTGAAATGCGGCTTTCGCGAGGAGGGTTTGGCGCGGGAATATCTGAAGATCAACGGCCGCTGGTGCGACCACGTGACCTTCGGGATATTGAAGAGCGATCCGCGTTAAACCGGATCGCGGCGCAGGGGCTGGGCCATGCAGTGGATGCCGCCGCCGGCCTGGGTGAACATCGTCATTTCCGGGTCGTAGACCGTGAAGCCCAGGGCGCGCAATCTATCGTTCAGATCCTTGCTGTGCGCCGGCGAGATAACCCGCTCGTCGCCCAGGCACATGACATTGCAGCCCAGCGCCATGGTATCGCGAAAGCTCACCGGCAGAATTTCGATGTTGCGGGCCTTCAGCCAGTCCACCACGTCGGGCTCGGTGGTTTCCAGGCAAACCGCCGCCAGCTTTTCGGCCAGCATGCAGACCATAAGGTCGATATGCACGTAGAATCCATCGATTGGCGTGTATTTGACGTCCCAGCCTTCATCCTCGAACCAGCCGCCGACTTGCCGAGCCGCGACCTCCTCGCAGCGCAGGCCGGTATAGCCGACCAGAACGGCGCCCGGTTCGATCATGTTGAAATCACCGCCCTCGAAATTTCCGGCGCTGACCATGTCGTAGATCGGGATATCGTTGTTCAGATAGAACCGCAAAACCTCGGCATACTCGCCGCGCCGGCGCGGGTTGGCCAATTGGCAGACCACCGCCCCGTATGGCGTCATGAAGCTGGAATCACGGGTGTAGACCTGGTAGGGCGTGTCGTTGTTGACGTCCAGCGTATGGACTGTCACGCCCGCGTCCACATAGGCATCGACCAGTTCGCGGTGCTGGCGCATGGCCAGTTTCTTGTCGAAGCCCGCGCCTTTGCGCTGGGTGTCGCGCACGATGGAACTGTACTGGGCGTTGGTCTCCATCCAGGCAAAACTCTCGGCCGGGCCCAGCAGCACGTCGCGCAGAATTCCGTATTCCGCGTTCGAGCCCCAGTTCGGTAATACAGGCGTGCCACCGCCCTGTTTGCGCGCCCTGAGCGCGCCATTGCCGTTCATCATGCCGAACTCTCCCAGCCGAAATTAGCACCGGCCGGCATGCTGCACCCAAATTGAGCGGTTTGTCACTACTCAAACCCGAAGGCGGGAAAAATTGTCAGGCGTGTCCTGCCTCGCCGGACAGCAACGAGACATCGACGCCCAGTTTAGCGATCGAGCGCTGCCATTTATCCTGTTGGCTGCCCTCGAAAATAAGGGCCTCGTCGGCGGGGACGCTTAGCCACGAATTTTCCTGGAATTCGTCGTCCAGTTGACCCGCGCCCCAACCGGCATAGCCCAGCGCCAGCATGGCTTGCCGCGGACCCTGCCCATTGGCAATGTCTTTCAGAATTTCGACGGTGTGGGTCAGCGAAATGAAATCGTTGACCTTGATGGTGTTGGCCTGCTTGTAGTCGTTGGTATGCAGAACGAACCCCATGCCGGTTTCCACGGGCCCGCCAATATGGATTGGCATCGAGACGGTCTCGGGTTTCAGCTCGACGCCCACCTGCTCCAACAGTTCGGGGAAGGTCAAATCCTCCGACAGGCGATTTACCACCAACCCCATGGCGCCGTCTTCGTTGTGGACGCACAGATAGATCACCGACCGTTCGAACCGCGTGTCCTGCAACTGCGGCATGGCGATCAGTAACTGACCCGTCAGGTAACCCGTATCTTCATCTTTTCGCGCCAATTCAGCCTCTGTAAGCCCTTATTCCAATGTTTTTATAAACAATCGCCCAGATTGGGAAAACTCCTCGTATTTCTATAGAATAGTAAACGCCGCAGATTAAACAATGGTCAAGCCGATCAAAATCTGTGTGCGATGCGCCTCTGGCGGCCGAGGGCCGGCGGGGTTAAAATGCAACGCTTCAACATATGATATCGGGCAAAGATGACAATAGTGCGGCGCGCGGGGCGACTAATACCGGTGATTCTGGCGATCGGGCTGCTGGCCGGCTGTGCGGCTGGCGGCGCCGCGCGCCTCGAGCCGCCACCGGAACCGGCGGCGGCCGACCCGGCGGTGGCGAAGAAAGCCTTCCACGAGGCGATGTCGCTGGCGCGCGACGGCCGCATGGCCGCCGCCGCGCCCTTCTATCGCCAGGCGGCCGAAAACGACCATGCCGAGGCCCAGTATGTTCTGGCCACCATGTACAAGACCGGGCGCGGTCTGCAGCGCGATCCGGCGCTGGCGGTCGAATGGTATGGCCGTTCGGCGGAAGCGGGTTATCCGCTGGCTCAATTCACCATGGGCAATATCTATATGAAGGGCGACGGTGTGCCCAAAAATGTGCCGATGGCGGTAAAGCTGTACCAGCAGGCGGCGGAACAGGACCACGCCCAGGCGCAGTATAATCTCGGAGTGTATTATTATCGCGCGGGCACGGCGGCGGACTACCGAAAGGCCGAACAGTGGTTCACCCGCGCGGCGCGTCAAAACGAACCTTCCTCGCAAAATGCGCTTGGCCGCATGTATGCCAGTCCCCATGCCGGAATACGGCTCGACAGGGTGCGCGCCTACGCCTGGTTTACACTGGCCGCGGCCAACGGCAACACGGACGCCCAGGTGGAATCGCGCAAGCTGAAGGCCAAGCTTAGCGCTGCCGAACGGGCATCCGCCCGCTCGCTGACCCGCCGCCTGGCCGACGAAACCGGGCAATGACACGCGAATGTGACGACAAACCGTTCATGAAACCCTATATATCCAACGACATGAATAGCTTACCGGGCAAAATAGGCCGCCGGGCCATGGGGTTGTTGACCGCCGCCGCATTTGTGATGCTGGCGGCGATACCCGCACAGGCAGAATCCCCTGCCAGCGATTGGGCTGGCGATAGCAAGGAGACCCAGGTTCGCCTGGTTTCCACCGTGGCGGGGACTGGTGAACTGGAAGAATTGCGCCTCGGCCTGCAGTTCCGCATGGACCCGGGCTGGAAGATTTACTGGCGCAGTGCCGGTACGACAGGGTATCCGCCGGCTGTCGACTGGAGCCAGTCAGACGGCATCGGCGAGGTGGAATTCCTTTGGCCGGCTCCGACCCGCTTCAAAATCTTCGGCATCGAGGCGGTGGG
>CBFDDT010000042.1:0-24746 GCA_965603635.1 uncultured bacterium
GCGGATTTCAGCCAGATCGAGGGATAGCGGAAATACCATGAGCAAATGGGTATACGAATTCGGTGACGGTTCGTCCGAGGGCCGGGCCGACATGCGCGAACTGCTGGGCGGCAAGGGCGCCAACCTGGCCGAAATGTGCCATCTGGGCCTGCCGGTGCCGCCGGGATTCACGATCACGACCGGGGTCTGCACATACTATTATCAGAACGGGAACGCCTATCCGGGCGATCTCATGGACCAGGCAAAAGCCGCTATCGCCGGCATTGAAGGCAAGGTCGGCGGCATGAAGTTCGGCGACAAGGCGTCTCCGCTGCTGGTTTCCGTGCGTTCCGGCGCGCGGGCGTCGATGCCCGGCATGATGGACACGGTCCTGAATCTGGGTCTCAATGACGAGACGGTAGAGGGCCTGGCCACGATGAGCGGCAATTCCCGCTTCGCCTATGACAGTTATCGCCGTTTCATCCAGATGTATTCCGCGGTCGTGCTGGGCGTCGAGCATTACTTTTTCGAGGAACTCCTGGAGCTCCACAAGGAAGAGCGTGGCGTGATGCTCGACACCGAGCTTGACGCCGACGCGCTGAAAGGTCTCGTCGCGGCCTACAAGGCGCGGGTCGAGCAGGAACTCGGCAAACCCTTTCCGCAGGATCCGAAGGAACAGCTCTGGGGCGCCATCGGCGCGGTGTTCGGTAGCTGGATGACCCCGCGCGCGGTGACCTACCGCCGGCTGCACGATATCCCCGCGGAATGGGGCACGGCGGTTAATGTCCAGGCCATGGTGTTCGGTAATATGGGCGAGGACTGTGCCACCGGCGTCGCTTTCACCCGCGACCCCTCGACCGGCGAGAATGCCTTCTATGGCGAATATCTGGTCAACGCCCAGGGCGAGGATGTGGTCGCCGGCATCCGCACGCCGCAGCATCTGACCGTCGCGGGAAAACAGGCCAACGATTCCGATCTGTCGGCGATGGAAGAGATCATGCCGGAGGTGTTCGGCCAGTTGGACGATATCCGCGGCAAGCTGGAAACCCATTATCTGGACATGCAGGACATTGAATTCACGGTTCAGAAGGGCAAGCTGTGGATGCTGCAAACCCGCAACGGCAAGCGCACCACACAGGCAGCCTTGCGGATCGCCGTGGAAATGGCCGACAGCGGCCTGATCGACCAGCCGACCGCGGTCAGCCGGATCGAACCCAACGCACTGGACCAGCTATTGCACCCGACCCTGGACCCGAACGCCGAGCGCCAGATCATCTCCAGGGGCCTTCCGGCCTCGCCGGGCGCGGCGTCCGGCAAGGCGGCGTTCACCGCCGACGAGGCCGAGGCCGAGGCGACCAGGGGCGAGCGCGTCATCCTGGTGCGCACCGAGACCAGCCCCGAGGACATCCACGGCATGCATGCGGCCCAGGGAATTCTGACCACGCGCGGCGGCATGACCAGCCACGCCGCCGTGGTGGCGCGCGGCATGGGCCGGCCCTGCGTGGCCGGCGCCGGCGATCTGCGCGTCGACGAGAAGGCGCGCACCATGAAGGTGGGCGACATCACCGTTGGCGAGGGCGACTGGATCACCATCGATGGCGCCGCCGGCGAGGTGATGCTGGGCGAGGTGCCGACGGTGCAGCCGGAAATGTCGGATAATTTCACGAAACTGATGGCATGGGCCGACGGGCTGCGGAAGCTGGGCGTGCGCGCCAATGCCGACACGCCGGGTGACGCCCGAACATCGATTCAGTTCGGCGCCGAGGGCATCGGGCTCTGCCGCACCGAGCATATGTTTTTCGAGGCCGAACGCATCGTCGCCGTGCGCGAGATGATCCTGGCCGAGACCGAGGAAGGCCGCCGCACCGCGCTGACCAAGATTCTGCCAATGCAGCGGGACGATTTCGCCGAGATTTTCCGCATCATGGAGGGGCGGCCGGTGACGATCCGTCTGCTCGACCCGCCGCTGCATGAATTCCTGCCCAAGGGCGATGCGGAAATGGGGGAAGTGGCCGCCGCCGCCGGGGTGACGGTCGATGACGTGCGCCGCCGCGCCGCCGAGCTGCACGAGGTCAACCCGATGCTGGGCCATCGCGGCTGTCGCCTGGCCATCAGCTATCCGGAAATCTGCGAAATGCAGGCCCGCGCCATTTTCGAGGCGTCGGTCGCGGTGGAACAGGAAACCGGCCAGACCGTGATGCCCGAGGTGATGGTGCCGCTGATTGCCACGCGCAAGGAACTGGAAATTCTCAAGGACATCATCGACCGGGTCGCCGGCGAGGTGGAGGCCGAGACGGGCCGCAAGCCGAACTACATCACCGGCACCATGATCGAACTGCCGCGTGCCTGCCTGCGCGCCGCCGAGATCGCAGAACTGGCCGAATTTTTCAGCTTCGGCACCAACGACCTGACGCAAACCGCCTTCGGGCTCAGCCGCGACGACGCCGGCAATTTCCTGCAATATTACGAACGCCAGGGCATCCTTCCGATCGACCCCTTCGTCAGCGTTGATGTCGAAGGCGTCGGCGAACTGATGGAGATCGGCGTGGAGCGCGGCCGCCAGACCCGCCCGGACATCAAGCTGGGCATCTGCGGCGAACATGGCGGCGATCCCGCCTCGGTGGCCTTCTGCCACAAGGTCGGGCTGGATTACGTCTCCTGCTCCCCCTTCCGCGTCCCCATCGCCCGCCTCGCCGCCGCCCAGGCCGCCATCGCCGAGAGCAAGGGCGAAACCGTCGTGGGCATCGCGCGCGAGGCTTGAGCCGACCGCCCTGGCGCTATCCGGTCGTGGTGGATCGCACTCCAGGCAGCAGCGCGACCTTGTCCTTCGAGACGCCCTTTTGGGGCTCCTCTGGATGAGGCTCCGATATTTGTGCCCTCATCCTGAGGAGGGCCGAAGGCCCGTCTCGAAGGACGAGGTCGCCCGGTGCCCGCGAACCGGCGCAGGCCCCATATGGCGGGAAAATATCCCTGAGGGAGAACCGGCAGGGCGCCGCCCTCTCGTCTACCGCAGCGGTCTTTTGGTGCGCAGGGTCGCCAGTTGGCCGCGCATGTAGGTGGCGAGCGCGGCGAGGTCGGCTTCGCGGCGGTACGAGCGCCGCCAGACCAGGGCGAGTTCGCGCGGTGGACTGTCCGGGGTCAGCGGACGCGCCTCCACCGTCGAGCCCTTCAGCAGGCCCGCCGTGATCGCAATTTCCGGGACGAAGGTAACACCCAGTCCGTTCGCGACCATTTCGACCAGCGTATAGAGGCTGGTGGACTGGAAGCCGCCCGCCCGGCGCGGGCCCTTGAGACTGCAGGCGGCCAGCGCATGGTCGCGCAGGCAATGGCCGTCTTCCAGCAGCAGCAGTTCCTCGCCGGCCAAATCGTCGGGTGACACAGTGCGGGCCTCCGCCAGGGGATGGCCTTGTGGCAGCACCGCCCATAACGGATCCGACCCCAACAACAGTTTTTCCAGATCGCCGATATCGTAGGGCAACGCGATCAGGGCGGCTTCCAGTTCGCCTCGCCGAAGCTGGTCGATCAACGGTTTGGTCTGCCCCTCGCGCAGATAGAGCCTGAGGTCAGGATAGGCATTGCGCAGCCGGGCCAGCACACGCGGCAGCACATACGGCCCGATGGTCGGGATCACCCCCATGCGGAAACGCCCGCTGAGCGGCGCTTCGGCCGCCCGCGCCGTCTCGGCAATATCAGTCGCCGCATCCAGCAGGGCGCGCGCCTTTTCGGCGATCTCCTCGCCCAGCGGCGTCACTCGCACGCGGCGTTTGGTGCGCTCGATCAGGCTCGCCCGCAACAGGTTTTCCAGCTCGGCGATGCCGGCGCTCAGCGTCGATTGCGTGACGTTGCAGCGCTCCGCCGCCTGCCCGAAATGGTTCAGGTCGACAACGGCGACGAGATACTGAAGCTGACGAATGGTTGGCAGATGCATGATCGATTTTTCCGATTAATAAATACTATATTATCAATTGGATCGAATTTATCAATATCCCTATTTTCTCTTCAACAGACGGACGCATGAGGCGCCCGATCAGGAACCCGAGGAGAAGATCAATGTCGAACAAGACCGAATCCGTGACCATCAAGAACCTGGAAGCCGCCTTCGCCGGCGAGTCCATGGCCAACCGCAAATATCTGTATTTCGCCAGGCGCTGCCGCGCACTCGGCATGGACGATGTGGCGGAGGTGTTCGAGAACACCGCCGAGCAGGAAACCGCGCACGCCTTCGGGCATCTGGAACTGCTCTACCCGTCGAACGAGTTGACCATCGAGCGGATGCTGGAACTCGCCGTCGAGGGCGAGACCCATGAATACACCGAAATGTATCCGAAGTTTCGCCACCTTGCGATGCAGGAAGGAAACGAGGCCGCGGTCCGCGAAATGGACGAGCAGATCGAAGAATCCAGGGAACATGCGGAAATGTTCCAGGCGGTGCTGGAAAAGGCAGCCAAGCGCTTCGCCGCGCTGGCCAAGGTCGAGGAGCGCCACGCCAAACACTATGCCGACACGCTGAACAAGGTCCGGGGCAAAGAGGCGGCCTGAGCCGCCTCCCCCAAACAAAAACACACAGGAGACCCTACCCATGGGAAAATATATCTGCATCGTTTGCGACTACGTCTACGACCCCGCCATTGGCATGCCGGAGGACGGTATCGCCCCCGGCACCCCCTTCGCGGAAATCCCCGACGACTGGTGCTGCCCCGATTGCGGCGTGTCGAAGGAAGACTTCGAACTCCTGATGGAGAAGGCGGCCTGAGCGCCGCCTTCCCTTTTTGCAAGGAGGATGAAATGAACGATCCAGGCATCGTCATAATCGGCGGCGGCATGGCGGGTTATGCGCTGGCCCGCGAGTTCCGAAAGTTGGACGGGGAAACGGCGGTGACCATGGTCACCGCCGACGACGGCGCGATCTATTCCAAACCGATGCTGTCCAACGCGCTGGCCCAGGGGAAGGAACCCGACGCGCTGGTGCGGAAGGACGCCAGCCGCGCCGCCCGCGACCTCGGTATCGTGGTCCGCGGCGAAACCACGGTCGAGACCATCGACCGCGCGACCAGGCGTCTTACCCTGCAAGGCGGATGCGAACTGGCCTATGACAAGCTGGTTCTGGCCGTCGGGGCGCGTCCGCGTCCCTACCCGCTGGACGAAGGCGACGCCGCGCCGATAGAGAGTGTCAACAGCCTCGACGATTACCGAAGCTGGCGACATGGCATGGGCGCGGGTTCGCGCATTCTCATCATGGGCGCGGGGCTGATCGGCGCGGAATTCGCCAACGATCTGGCCAGCGCCGGATACCAGGTCACCGTCGCCGACCCGATGCAATGGCCGCTGGGCCGGCTGCTGCCGGAACAGGCCGGGCAGGCGCTGCGCATGGCGCTGGAAGAGGCCGGTGTCCGTTTCCGCCTGGGCCGCATGGTCAAGGCGATCGAGCCCGCCGGAAATGGTTGGCGGGCCCGTTTGGACGATGGAACCGGGGTCGCATTCGACCGCGTTCTCGGCGCCATCGGCCTGATCCCGCGAACCGAACTGGCGAAGGCGGCGGGTCTGGATGTGGGCACGGGCATCCTGGTCGACGGAATGCTGGCGACAAGCGACCCGGACATTTTCGCGATAGGCGATTGCGCGGAAACGGGCGCCGGCATGCTGCCCTATGTCTTGCCGCTGCTGGCGGAGGCCCGGGCGCTGGCCCGCACCCTGGCGGACAGGCCCGCGAGGCTGCAACTGCCCGCCTTGCCGGTGGTCGTCAAGACGCCTGCTCTGCCGATCGTCATCTGCCCGCCGAAACCAGGCGCCGAGGGACGCTGGCTGGTCACCGGCGGCGGCCGGGATATCCACGCGGTTTTCCGCGCATCGGACGGAACGGAGTTGGGCTTTGCGCTGACCGGCGGTGAAATTGCCGCGCGCCAGTCACTGACGCAATCGATGCCGGCTTTGCTGGCTGCCTGACGGGGAATGCGCGGCGGCGGGGAAACTCGCCGCCGCTTTCCGGTAACCGGGGCTGGCATTCCATACTCATTGCATACTTCTCGCCTACATCTTTCCTGCCTCATTTCCCCGCCGGGCGGAGATTTACCCGAGGGCAGGCCCGGGTCGCGGCCGGAACGCCCCGTGCGCCGGCGCCCGAACCTGTACAAATCTATATCGCGACGTAAACCAGATCAGCGCCGTGACCGCCGGCCGCCTGATGACAAACCTGATCGGCGCCATGGCGAGAACCGGGCGGTTTGACGGGGGTGATTTCAACTGCCGCCGGTGTCGTGGAACCGCACGGGCTGGCCGATTGGATCGCCCTGGACCTCGTCGTCGCGCATGACGATGTTGCCGCGCACCACGGTGGCGGTGGGCCAGCCTGTTACCTTCATGCCGTGGAACGGGGTCCAGCCGCATTTGCTGGCCATCATGTCGTTTTTGATGGTCTTTTTCATCTTCAGATCGACGAGGGTGAAATCCCCGTCATAACCCAGCGCGATGCGGCCCTTGCGCGCGATATTATAGATCCGGGCCGGGCCGGCGGAGGTGAGGTCGACGAAACGCTCCAGCGTCAGTTGTCCGTCGTTCACATGGTTCAGCATCACCGGCACCAGCGTCTGTACGCCCGGCATGCCGGACGGGCTTTCGGGATAGGGTTTCCCCTTTTCCTCCAGCGTATGCGGCGCATGGTCGGAGCCGATTACATCGACAACCCCGTCGGCTAGCGCTTGCCACAACCCGTCGCGATGCCGTTCGTCACGGATCGGGGGATTCATCTGGGCCAGTGTGCCCAACCGGTCGTAGGCATCCGGCGCGGCCAGTGTCAGATGCTGCGGCGTCACCTCGACCGTCACCAGATCCTTGTGTTCGGCCAGCATTTCCATCTCCTGCCATGTCGTGACATGCAGAACGTGAACGCGCCGGCGCGTCTCGCGCACCAGTGCCAGTATCTTTTTCGTCGCCAGGATCGCCGTCTGCTCGTCGCGCCACAACGGGTGGCAATAGGGTTTCTTGCCGTCACGCGCGAAGTCGAAGCGTTCCTCTAGCCGGTCTTCGTCCTCCGCATGGATGGCGATACGCCGCCGTCCGCGTTTCAAAACTTCGCGCAGCAGGCGCTTGTCGCGCACCAACAGGTTGCCGGTGGACGAGCCCATGAATATCTTGACGCCGCAACAGCCGGGCAGTTGCTCCAGCCCCGCCAGGCGGTTGACGTTTTCCTTTGCCGCGCCGACGAAGAAGGCGAAATCGCACCGCGCCCGGCCCGTGGCGCGGTTGATTT
Organism: uncultured bacterium; assembly: GCA_965603635.1. GTDB lineage: Bacteria > Pseudomonadota > Alphaproteobacteria > UBA8366 > JADFVY01 > JADFVY01. The sequence goes on from CBFDDT010000042.1 coordinate 7,226, forward strand.
TGTCTTCCAACGCCGTGCCGGTGGTCGTCGAGGGGCTGGTGTTCGGCATTTCGAAGACTGCCGTGACACCGCCGAGAACCGCTGCCCGGGCGCCGCTTTCCAGGTCTTCCTTGTGCTCGTTGCCTGGCTCTCGGAAATGCACCTGGCTGTCGATCACACCGGGCAGCACATGCAGGCCCTTGGCATCCAGTACTCTTTCTCCGCTCACGCCGCCCAGATGGCCGATCGCGGCCACGCGCCCGTCGCGTACGCCAATGTCGGTCTCGATACGCCCGGATGGGGTCAGGCAAGTGCCTTCCCGAATTATCAGATCGAAATGTTCTTTCATAACGCCTGTATTCTCTCCCTCGCTGGCGTCGGCGATGGGCCGGGCCAATGAACAACGGTTTGCCTGAACAAGTTAGCCCTTCCGTCGCATGAGGGAAATGCCAATGTTAAGCGTAGTGGCCTCCGCGGCATTCTGGCCGTTGTTGTTATTGCCAGGCAGGGTAGGATACAGTACGGCAACAGACGTGGAGGAAGGTGTGCGTGTCAGTTACGTTCTGACGGTCTATAACAAGTCGCGTTACCTGCCTTTCGTAATAGAGGGCCTGCGAAGGCAGGAGGGCGATTTCGACCGCGAGTTCATTTTTGTTGATGACGGTTCGACGGACGACAGCGTGGAACTGATCGAGCGACTGACGGCCGGCTTGCCTGGAGTCACCATCCACCGGCAGGCAAACCAGGGCCCCAGCGTCGCAACAAATGTAGGATTTAGCCGCGCCACGGGCGACTTCATCAAGCCCGTCGACGCGGACGATGTTCTTTTTCCCTGGACGACACGGATTCTGCTCGATGCACTGGCGCAAACGGGATGCAAAGTCAGCTATGCGCATTTCAACCGCGCGGGCAAGTACGACAGCGGATCAACCGACCCCGCCGCGCCGCTGCACAATATCGAGCGAACTCCGGGTCGGACCGTCACCCATCCGGATCTCCTCAGGGACATCATGATCGGATGCCTGATGACACCCGCCTCATGGCTGGCGCGCACGGATATCGTCAGGCAAACCGGCGGGTGCGACGAGCGGATTTATACCCAGGATTATGGTCTCAACATAAAACTGGCCCGGATGGGACCGATAGCTGAGGTGCAGGAAAGCCTGTATCTGATGCCGGCGGACATGGGTGACCGCAATTCAGGGAACCCGGCTCAGGAACGCCATGACGAGGCCATGATCCTGGCCAGATTCATCGAGGAAAATCCAGGCCTGGCCGAAAATTTCGAGAGGTTCGTCTTCAACCTTGCTCTCAAGAAACTATGGCAATGGAAGGATTCCCAAGGGGCAGTCAAATGGCTTTGCCGAGAATACTGGTTTTCCCGCCTTGCCCGCGCAGGTATGCTGAAAACCGATTTGGCTCGGATTAACGAAGGGTGCCGGAGACTTCGACGAAAAACCAGCATCAAAGTGCCGGGAGAAGCACTGCCATCGAGGCAACATGAGTTCTTGACTACTAGCCGGACCAAAGATTGAGGGGGCAGCAATATGGGTCTTGGGCATATCGATCTCTCACGGCATCGAACCATCATCGTCACGGCGACGGATTCGAAATACTATGGGATGCTGTGCGAACTGCTCGAATCTCTCGAGATGCACACGGAGTTCAGCCTCTGCGATTTTGGGGTCATCGATGTCGGGCTGGAAACCGGCCAGAAAGAGCTGTTGAAAGACAGGGTCGACCGGATCGTCGAAGGAAAATGGGACATTCCTTTTGCGGGATGCGAGACCGCGCCCAGATACAAGCAGGCTTCCACGGTCACGCCTTTTCTACCCAGATATTTTCCGGGTTATGACGTATATCTGTGGCTCGACAGTGATGTCTGGGTGCAGGACTGGTCTGCGATCGAGATGTATATTCTAGGGGCGCTTCGGGATGGCATGGCCGCCGTTCCCGAAATCGACCGGAACTACCCTGCTTGCACAAGCGAACTATATTTCAAGGTTTACCGGAAAATCCCGTTTGCCCGTGGCCGCATCAAATCGATCACGACCAGCCAATATGCACGCATGTCCCGACTGTATCCGAGATATATCAGCCGGCGGTTGATGTTTGCGCCGGTCGTCAATGCTGGCGCGTTCGCGATCGCAAATGGGGCTCCGCACTGGTCCGCTTGGCAAGAAAGTTATCGGGCTGCCCGTATTAAGGACTACAGGGTGCTAAGCGATCAAGCAGCCTTGAATCATGCCCTTTATACGAAAAATTTACCTCTGCAACGGCTTCCCTGTACCTGTAATTGGCTTACCTGCTTTGGGGCTCCAATGTTGGATGAGCAAACCGGCAAACTCGTCGAACCGTCACTGCCCCACGCTTCAATCGGGCTAATTCATGTGACCGGGACAACCAAACAGGACATATATACAGTCCATACGTTTAGTGGAGAAACGCACGAACTTCAGTTGAATTTTGGTAGTCTTCTCCAACTGCGTCCTGCCATCACGGCACATCAATAGATGCAGACTTGCCCAAGCCCATGAACAGATCTGTCTGAGGTGGCGCTCTGCGACAAAGCAAGAGGACGGGCCGTGCCAAAACTTTCATACGCAACTCTTCCCAACCTCGGTCTGCTGCCTGTGGACATCAGCCATATCGAGCGCGGCTGCAGGCGGTTGCGGGGAAAAGCCGCGATAAAGCTGCAGGGACAGACGCGTGGCCGCCCCAGGAGCGTTTCGCAATGAGAATTCTTCTGGTATCGGACCAAGAATTTCTGCCGGACAGAGTCGGTGGACGCGAGTCCAGCATCCATGGCATGGCGACCCGGCTGTCACGCCGCGGCCACGATGTAACCCTGCTGTGCCGGGAGTGGCAGCCACGGCGCTATCTGTACCGGCGGCGTAAAGTCGGCCCTTTCTGGGTTGCCGCGACCCGCTTCAGGCGGCTGTTTCGTCGCTTTGATGCGGAGTACCGAATATTGAGACGGAGACAAACGGACGGAGGCTATCGAGAGATTCTGGACCGGTTGGCGCCGGATGTAACCACTCTTCACGTCCACAGGCCGCACCCCTATCTGGAAGTCGCCCGTGGCCGGAATATACCGCAGGTCCTGTTCGTCCACGACTGCTTGAACCCGGACTGGATCGTCGAGGCCGGTACCGCGGAAGAAGCCTTTTATATCGCTAATTCAAGATACATAGCTGATTGGTGTTCGCGGTTGCTGGGAAGCGATGTCCCTTACAGCTACCCGATGATCGAACCGTCGCATTATACGGTAAGTGGTGACAACATTGGCGAATATGTACTGTTTGTGAATCCGGTGCCGGGAAAAGGGCTGGAAACAGCCCTGGTCGTCGCCGGCCTGTGCCCGGAGATTCCTTTCCTGTTCGTCGAAGGATGGCCGCTTGGTCCGGAAGTCAAATTGAAACTGAAAGCCGAACTGTCGAAATTTTCCAATATTCGATGGAGCGACGCCACGGTTGACATGCGAACGCATTACAAACAGGCGAGAATTCTTCTCGCGCCAAGCACATGGCCGGAAGCCTTTGGCCGGGTGATTGTGGAAGCGCAAATCAGCGGCATACCGGCAATCGCCACGGACATCGGGGGCATACCCGAGGCCATGGGTGAAGGCGGTATTCTTATTCCTCCAGAATCGGAACCGGCCCGGTGGGCCGAGGCGATCCGCTTGCTATGGCATGACGATACCGAATACTCGCTGTATAAGGAAAAAGCACGATCAGCCGGCAGACGCGAATATCTGTCGCCCGAGTTTCTAACGGAGAAATTGGAAAAGTTGCTCTTGGCGACACTGTCCTCCCGCAACCAGAACAGGGAGCAAATCCCGCGGTAACGGGCTTGCCGTGGGCGCGACCGACCCCCATCTGGTTGGGTAGCTTGGCAAGAAGGTAAGATCAAGGAAAATGGCGATGCTTTCATACGCAATTCTTCCCCATCGCGGGCTGATTACAGTCGGTGGGGCCGACCGGCGGGATTTCCTGCAGGGGCTGGTGTCGAACGACGTCATGCGCGCCGGTGCGGAGCGCGCGGTCTGGGCGGCGTTCCTGACCCCCCAGGGGAAATACCTGCATGATTTTTTCGTGATCGAGATCGGCGAGACCCTGTATCTGGATTGCGAGGGCGGCGAACGGCTGATGGATTTCGGCAAGCGTCTGAGCAGGTACAAGCTGCGCTCCCGGATCGATCTAGGTGTCGCGCCCGATTTCGCCGTCGTCGCGCTGTGGGGCGAGCGGACCGCCACGGCGCTGGGTCTGCCCGACGAGGCAGGCGCCGGGCACAATCGGGAAGGCGGCGCGGCCTATACGGACCCACGGCTGCCTGCGGCCGGGGCCAGGGCGATCCTGCCTTCGGCACGGGTGGCGGAAATCCTGGAGCCTCTGGGCTTCGCCGCCGCCACGCCGGACGATTACGACCGCATGCGACTGGCGCTTGGCCTGCCCGACGGCACCAAAGACATGGTGGTCGAGAAAACCATTCTGTTGGAGGCCAATTTCGACGCGCTGAACGGTGTCGACTGGGACAAGGGCTGTTACATGGGGCAGGAATTAACGGCGCGCACCAAATATCGCGGCCTGGTCAAGAAACGGTTGATGCCGGTGGAAGTCGAAGGCAAGGCGCCGCCGCCCGGCACGCCCCTTATGCTGGACGGCAAGGAAGCCGGCGAGATGCGCTCGTCCCGCGACGGGCGGGGCATCGCGCTGATCCGCCTCGACCGGATCGGGGAGGGGGATCCGGAACTGAAACTGGAAACCGACGGCGCGACCGTCTGTGTGCGCCGGCCAGCCTGGGCCGAAGCGGCCGCGGGAAATTGACGACGGGAATTATTCGGCGGGCTCCGGTTGACGGTTGGCCCGCCGCCGCCAAGACGAATTTGCGTCTCGCCCTGTCCAGTGCCAGGGCCGAAAGGCGGTCGCACAGCGCCAGATGAAAGCCGTTGCATCGGGTATTTGAAACGGTAGGCTGGTGCGCAGCACCATGAAGTGGCGCAGCCAGAATTCCCGCCAGCGCCTGTTGCGGCGCGTGAACAGCGCCGCGCGCCGGGCCGCCCGCCGGCAGGCATATCGCCGTTCCTCGCTGCTCGTATCCGGATGGTCGGCCAGAAATCCGGCCAGCGAGAGGGTCGCCTCCTCCAATTGTTCCTGCTTGTTGGCCGTCAGTCTCAGCGGATCGGTGGACTGGATTAACACCACCCTGGCCCCAATTTCCAGGTATGGCCAGTGATGAGCCAGCCGCAGCAGCAGCGTATAATCCTGGGTATGACGGATTCTGGTATCCGATCCCCCTACAGCGCGGATGCAATCGGTTCGCACCAGCATCTGGGATGGATTGAACCAGCCGGTGGCCATCGCCCGGATCAGGGCGTTTTCCACCAGCAGCGGTTCGACGGCACCCGAGGGTTCCGGACCCGGCAGTTCATCGGGCAACCGATCATAGGGCGCCGCGCCGCCATAGGCCAGACAGGCATCGGTACGCCCATGCAGCCCGTTCAACAGCAATTCCGTCGCGTTCGCGACCAGCAGGTCGTCGGCGTCCACGAATTTCACATATGGCTGCGAAACCTGTTCCAGCGCCCGGTTGTTCGCCCGCGACGCACCCTGGTTTTCCTGGAAGATCAGCCGGCAATTCGGCCAGTCGCGCGTCGCCTCGCGCAGGATCTCTTCCGAGCCGTCGGTCGAACCGTCATCGACGAAAATGTATTCGCGCTCGAAATCGCCTGTCTGCGCCGCGATCGATTGCAGGACCGACGGCAGCCACTTCGCCTTGTTGAATATTGGTGCGACGAAGGACACGCCAACCTTCGCAACGACCGGCAAACCATGTCTTGAGTTCAATTTTTCCCCCACTTGAAAAAGTTTTTTGCCCTGACTGCTGCCTCCGCGGCTCAAAACCGACCGGCTGCAGGACGGTAAATCCAAGTATAATATATGAACCGATATTAGCGCGAAAGGCCTCTATTCTCAACCCCTGGAACGCTGGCCTACTCGGCCGGAGGGCTTGCTTTCAAGGCGCCAAGGATATTGACGTAATCGTCAGCCCAAAGGGGCGTCTTTGCGCCGCGCAGCGGTTCCCAGCGCGGATCGGGCGCCAGTTCGATGATGTCGTCGGGCTGCCGCGCCATGACCACCCAGATCGACGGATAGCGCATTAAAACCTCGTTCACGCCCTCCTTGTGATATTGGATCACACCGAAGAAGCTCGTCTCCTGCGTGATCCGGCCCAGCACCGGCTCAAGATCCAGGTAGCGGTTGGAAATATGAGCCATGATCACGCCGCCCGGAGACAGTTTTCGCCGGTACATCTCGAAGGCATCGACCGTCAGCAGATGTACCGGAATAGCGTCGGAGGAGAAGGCGTCCAGGATCAGCAGATCGAAGCTGTCGTCGGGCGCCGCCCGCAGCGACAGCCGTGCGTCGCCGATCACGATATTTGCCTTGGGCGCGCAATCGGCCAAATAGGTGAATAAGCGTGCGTCGCGGGCAATCCGCTCGACTGCGGGGTCGATCTCATAGAAGGTCCAGTTCTGTCCCGGGCGCGCGTAACAGGCCGCCGCCCCCGTGCCAAGCCCGACCACCCCCACTCGATTGAACCGCCAGAACGGGAAGGCCTGGAAAACCTGCCCTAGCGGGCCGTTGGGATGGTAATAGGTCAGGGGAATATTTCTGGCATCGTCATCCAGGCGCTGTGCTCCATGCACGGTTGTTCCATGGATTAAAATATGGGCGCGAATGGGCACCTCCATCGTGGTGACCTGGTTCACGCCGAAGAAACTGCGCTCGCTATGGATCGCGTCTGACTCCCCAAGGTCGACAAAACCCTGTTGCTTCAGGGCCGACGGCGCCATCACCATCAGCACGCCAAGCCCCAGGGTGAAGCGCAACGGACTGCCCCGCCACGGAAGCAGAAGCGCCGCGCCAATGGCCGCGGCGAAGACCGCCATCGATATGGCAATGCCATAGCCGCCGTCATGCAGTCCGATCGACAACCACAGCAGCAACGCCAGCAGGCCGGGCAGGGCCAGGTCCAGCACGACATCCCGCCGGTGCCGACCCGCGGGCCACGGCCGCAGCAGCGCCACCAGCACGACCATCAATGGATATTCCAGCACGCTGTCGAACAGAACCGGCGCCAGCAACGCATTGAACAGCCCGCCCAGAACGCCGCCTACCGACATCCAGAGATAAAATTCCGTCAAATGGCCTGCCGCGGGCCGTCGCGCCGCCAGTTCGCCATGGCAGACCATGGCGAAGATGAAAAATGCCTCGAGATGGATCAGCAATTCAATCCACAGAAGATAGTGGCTCCATGACATGGTGACAGCCAGCAACACCAGGGCCGGAACCTGGAAAATTACCATCCAGCGGTGCGGCAGAATCGGCCGTCGCGCGAACACGATCACGAAGCTGAGCAGATAGAGCGCCAGCGGCACCACCCATAGCAACGGCACGGCGGCAACGTCGGTGGAAAGATGCAGGGTGACGCCCAACATCAGGCTGGATGGCGCGAAAGCCAGCAGAATCCACATACCCCGCCGCCGCCAGGAGATATCCGGCGACAGTTCCAGTTCCTCGCCCTCGGTGCCCGGCGGTTCGGCCACGAAACGCCGCCACAGGACCCACCCGCAAAGGCCGATCATCAGCGCCAGCAGCGCATAGCCGCCGGTCCACACCCACCCCTGTTCGCCCAGCCGCATCGCCGGTTCGAACAGCAGCGGATAGCCGATTAACGCGGCGAGGCTGCCGATATTGCTGGCGCTGTACAGAAAATAGGGATCGGCTGAGCGCGCATGGCCGGCATGGGCGAACCAGCGCTGCAGCAGAGGCGCGGTGGCCGACACCGCGAAGAAGGGCAGCCCGACGCCAACCGCCATCAGTCCTAATTGCCAGCCCGCATGCATGCCGCCCGCCGGCGGCGTCCAGCCTTCCGGCAGAGCGATGGGCAGCACCACGAACGCGACCAGCAGCAATACTCCGTGCAGCAGCGATTGCCGCTTCAGCCCCAGCCAGCGCACCGACAGATGCGCATAGAGATACCCCGCCAGCAACGTCGCCTGAAAAAACAGCATCGCGGTAATCCACACCGCCGGCGCCCCGCCCAGCAATGGCAGGGCCAGCCGCGTATAAAGCGGCTGCACCCAGAACATCAGCAGGGCGCTGAGGCCCAGTGTCAATGCATAGAGAGGAAGCATCTCTTAGACTCTGGCCGACTTTGTTATGATCACCTGTATCATACACGGTGCGCACCTTGCGGGCGACCGTTCCAGAGTTTATACCGCCGGTGTAATGAAACCCGCAATTCTGGAGGTGCCGCCATGGCCGATGATTCTTTTTCCGCGCTTGTACTGAGTGAGGCCGACGGCAAGGTTTCCGGTGAGATCAAGACGCTTTCCGACGGCGACCTGCCCGAGGGCGACGTTACCGTCCGCATCGAATATTCCGATATCAATTACAAGGACGGACTGATCGTCAACGGCCTGGGCGGCCTGGTGCGCAATTACCCGCATGTGCCTGGTGTTGATTTCGCCGGTACGGTCGAGGCCTCCAACCATGCCCGCTACAGCCCCGGAGACAAGGTGGTGCTGACCGGCTGGCGCGTCGGCGAGGCGCATTGGGGCGGCTTCGCGGGCAAGGCGCGGGTCAAGGGCGACTGGCTGGTGCCGCTGCCCAAGCGGGTCGATACCCGCCAGGCGATGGCGGTGGGCACGGCGGGCTTTACCTCTATGCTTTGCGTGCTGGCGCTGCAGGATCAAGGGGTGACGCCGGACAGCGGCAAGGTGATCGTGACGGGTGCTGCCGGCGGCGTCGGCTCGGTCGCCGTCGCCATCCTGGCCAAGCTGGGTTACGAGGTGGCCGCGGTGACCGGCCGGGCGGATACGCATGATTATCTGAAATCGCTGGGCGCGGCGGAAATCGTGGAACGCGAGGCACTGTCGGAGCCCGTGAAGAAACCCATGGAAAGCGCGGTCTGGGCCGGCGCGGTCGATACGGTCGGCGGCGCGACACTGTCGCGGCTGATCGGACAGATGGCCTATGGCGCGCCGATCGCGGCCTGCGGCAACGCCGGCGGCATCAAGATCGAGACCAACGTGCTGCCTTTCATCCTGCGCGCCGTGAAGCTGATCGGCGTGGACTCCGTCATGGTGCCGTTCGAGGACCGGTTGCGCGTTTGGGAGCGGGTCGGCCACGATTTGCCGATGGACAAGCTGGAAGACATGATCGGTGAAATCGGCCTCGACGGCGTGATGGAAGCCGGCGCCAAAATCTTGAAGGGCCAGATCCGTGGGCGTACGCTGGTGAAACTTAGCTGAGGGAGAGACCATGAGCGTCGAGCTGGCCTATGGGAAATCCACCCTGAAACTCGACCTGCCGGAAGGCGTTAATCCAACGGTGATCCGCAAGACGCGGCTGCCGATCATGGCCGACTCGGCCGCCGCCATCCGCGCGGCGTTGGACAAGCCGATCGGCGCGCCGCCGCTAAGCGAACTGGCCAGGGGCAAAACCAGCGCCTGCATCCTGATCTGCGACATCACGCGGCCGGTGCCGAACCACCTGTTCCTGCAGCCGATGATCCGCGACATGATAGCGGCCGGCATCCCGGCGAACCGCATAACCGTGCTGGTCGCCACCGGCCTGCACCGCCCAAACGAGGGCGAGGAGCTGGCGGAGCTGGTCGGCGACCCCTGGGTGCTGGAAAACGTCAATGTGGTCAACCATTTCGCCCGCAATGACGAGGACCATGTGGACCTCGGCGTGACGCCGGGCCGCGGCGTGGCGGTGAAACTGGACCGGCGCCTGGTCGAGGCCGACCTGAGGATCGCCACCGGGCTGGTGGAGCCGCATTTCATGGCCGGCTATTCCGGCGGGCGCAAGGTGGTGGCGCCGGGCGTGGCCCATCACGAGACCATCCGCACCTTCCACAACGCGAAATTCATGGAAGACCCGGCCGCCGTGCAGTGCAATCTGGACGGCAACCCGCTGCATGAGGAGCAACTGGCGATCATCCGAATGCTGGGCGAGGTTTATGCCCTCAACACGGTGATCGACGAGGAGCGCAACCTGATCAACGTTACCTTCGGCGAGATCATCGAGAGTCATCTGGCGTCGGTTGAATTCGTGCGCGCCTCCACCGAGGTTCCGGTGGGCCGTAAGTTCAAGACCATCGTGACCTCGTCGGCGGGCTATCCGCTGGACAAGACCTATTACCAGACGGTCAAGGCCATGGTGGTGCCGATGGATATTCTGGAGCCCGGCGGGACCATCATTGTCGCCTCGGAAATTTCCGAGGGTTTCGGTTCGCCGGAATTTCGCGCGGCTCAGGAACGGCTGGTGGCGCTGGGCCCCGATGCCTTCCTCGACACCCTGCTGGCCAAGAGCCACGCCGACGTCGACGAATGGCAGACCGAAATGCAGCTAAAACCCATGCGCGTCGGCAATATCCAGCTCTATGCGCCGAACATGCCCGACGACGACCGCCGTATCACCGGCGTCGAGATGGTCGATTCCCTTGAAGACGCCATCGCCGCCGCCGTGGCCCGCGCCGGCGACCCGGACGTCGCCGTCATCCCCGAAGGCCCCTACGTCGTCCCCTTTGCCCGCGGCGCCTAGGCGCCACGGCGCCTGCGGGTGTCATGGCGCCGGTATTGACGTGGATTCGCGGTTATCGGTCGCGTCCGGTGAATGCGCGCCGGTTGGCCGCATATAGGCTGGCGCGAGTGGCATAAGGGAAGCGGTGGAATGGCGCATCTGGACTGGCATGCGGACCGGGGGACCTTCCCGGAACTGAGGCTCGTTGAGCGGCGGCCCGACGCGGGGGCCGACGGAATAGACCTGGAGGCCGTGCGGGCGTACCGGCTGGGGCGCATACGCGCGGAAATGCGCAAGCGCGACATCGCCGCCTGTTTCCTGTTCGATGCGGTGAACATCCGCTATGCAACGGGCGCGCGGAACATGCAGGTGTTTTCGTCGCGCAATCCGGCGCGATATTTGTTCGTCGCGCTGGACGGCCCGGTGATCATGTTCGAGTTTACCGGCTGCATGCATTTGGCCCAAACTCTTGCCACTATCGATGACGTACGCCCCGCGATAACGGCGTCCTACGTGGCCGCCGGGCCGGCGATCGAAGCGCGCGAAAAGGCCTGGGCGGCGGAGGCGGACTCACTGTTGCGCGAGCATTGCCCCGACGCCGGCAGGGTCGGGATCGAGCGCGTCAATGCCGGCGTGGCGGCGGCCCTTGCGGGTTATGGCTGGAACCTGGTGGATGCGCAGGAACCTGTCGAACGCGCCCGTGCGATCAAGAATGCGATGGAAATAGAATGCGTTAAAGCGTCCTTGCGCGCCACCGAACGCGCCATGGCTGCGCTACGCTCGGCAATTCGTCCCGGTATTACCGAGAACGAGCTATGGTCGGTGATGCATCAGGGGATCATCGCCCAGGGCGGCGATTATGTCGAAACGAGGCTGTTGTCGTCGGGTGTACGCACCAATCCCTGGTTCCAGGAATGCGGCAACCGGGTGATTGGCGAAAATGAGCTGATAGCGCTGGATACCGACGTGGTCGGCGTCTACGGCTATTATAGCGATTTCTCCCGCACCTTCCATTCGGGGCCTGGAAAACCCTCGGATGTACAGCGTACGCTTTACCGCACGGCACATGAACAGGTGCATCATAATATGGGCGTCATCCACCCTGGCATGAGCTTTCGGGAATATTCTGAACAGGCCTGGACGATCCCCGACACGTACGCCGCCAATCGCTATTACCTGTCCGCCCACGGCGTCGGCATGACCGGCGAATATCCGTACCTCTATCATCGCGCGGATTATGCCGAGGCCGGCTATGACGGCATTATTGAGCCGGGCATGACGCTCTGTGTCGAGGCCTATATCGGCGCGGAAGGTGGCGCGGAAGGCGTGAAGCTGGAGCAACAGATACTGGTCACCGAGGCCGGCACCGAGCTACTGTCCGATTTCCCCTTCGAGGAAACCCTGTTGGCGCCGTGACGCCAACTGGCGCCATTACGCCAGCTTGGGCGGCGCTGTCTTCCGTGTGTTCTCCGCGACGGCGACGGGGTGCGAAGGAAGGTCGCGCAGGTCGGATCGGGCTGGCGTTGCTACCGTTTGCCCGGTAGGTTAGTGGCCGATTCTTCCAGTGATATTTCAGAGGCTCTCCATGCGCGATTTCGAAGTTCCCGGCCGGTCCACGGTTCATGCCGTTAACGGCATGGCCGCCACCTCCCACCCCTTGGCCACCGGCGCGGCACTGGATGTGCTGAAGGAGGGCGGCAACGCCATGGATGCGGCGATTTGCGCCGCCGCGGTGCAGGCGGTGGTCGAGCCGCAATCGACCGGCATCGGCGGCGACGTCTTCGCGCTGATGTGCCCGAAGGGCTCGAGCGAGGTCATCGCCTATAACGGTTCCGGGCGCTCCCCGGCCGCCGCGACGGTGGGCTGGTACCGCGAGCAGGGCATTGATGAGATTAAACAACATACCCCCCATTCGGTGACGGTCCCCGGCGCCATCGATGCCTGGTGCACCCTGAACCGCGATCATGGCAAGCTGCCGCTGGACCGCCTGCTGGCCCCGGCCATCCACTATGCGGCCGAAGGCTACGCCGTCCATGCGCGGGTCCGCCACGACTGGCTGCGGGCGGTGGAGACGGTCTCCTGGGATGCCGACGCCAAGGCGGTTTTCATGCCCGGCGGCAAGGTGCCCGAGGAAGGTCAGATCCACGTCCAGTCGAAGCTGGCGGAGACCCTGAAAATCATCGCGGAAAAGGGCCGCGCCGGATTCTACGAGGGCCCGGTGGCCGAGGCCATGGCGACCAAACTGCGCGCGCTGGGCGGGCTGCATACGGTCGAGGATTTCGCGGCGACCGAGGGCGATTACGTGACGCCGATCACCACCGACTACCGCGGCTACACCATCCACCAGATTCCGCCGAGCAACCAGGGCGTGACGGCGCTGATCATGCTGAACATCCTGGAAGGCTTTAACCTGGCGCAATACGACCCGCTGTCGGCCGAGCGCACTCATCTGGAGATGGAAGCCGGCCGCATCGCCTTCGCCGTGCGGGACAGTGCGATTTCCGATCCGCGCGCGTTGAAGGTCTCGCCGGAACAGCTTGTTTCGAAGGAATGGGCGGCTGACCTGCGGGCCAATATCTCGCTCGACCGCGCCATGCCGGATATCCCCGATCTGGGCCTGAAGACCTCGGACACCGTCTATATCAGCGTGGTGGACAAGGACCTGAACGCGGTCAGCTTCATCAACTCGGTCTATCATTCCTTCGGCAGCGGCATCCTCTGCCCCCGGACCGGTGTGCATTTCCAGAACCGTGGCGAGAGCTTCCGCATCGATCCGGACCACCCGAACCGCATGGGCCCGCGCAAACGCCCGCTGCATACCATCATGCCCGGCATGCTGACGCGGGGCGCCGAGGCGGTGTCGCCCTATGGCGTGATGGGCGGCGACTACCAGCCCTACGGCCATGCCCGCGTGCTGACCAACGTCATCGATTTCGGCCTCGACCCGCAGGCCGCAATCTCCATGCCCCGCGTCTTCGCCACCGGCGCGCTGGTCGATATCGAAAAGACCTTTCCGGCGGAAACCTACGAGGGCCTGAGGGCCCGCGGCCACATCCTGAACTTCGCCTCTTCCCCGCTGGGCGGCGGCCAGATGATCATCATCGACCGCGAGAAGGGCGTGTTATCGGCGGGATCGGAACACCGCAAGGACGGCTGCGCACTGGGGTTTTGAGGAAGGATTTCGGTCCGGTATGCGCTTACTCGAGTAGCGATGCGCCCATTCCGTAGGGTGAAGATGCAGTTGTCCACACATTTCGTATGGTTGCAGCCTTACGCCCGAGGTGTAATATTCTTTCTGAAGACCAACAAGAAAGTGTCGAATCGTAAACGCGCTTTCATAAACGTCTAACAGGGAGAACGAGATGAAAACGGTATTTTCCGGGAAAATATGGCTGTTGGCGGCCGCGACCATGCTGGCGGCAACGGGGTTGGCGCGCGCCGACACCACGGATCAGAAATGGCAGGAAACGGTCCGGGTCGCGAAAACGGGCGACCATTGTGTCGATGATTCCAACTGCTTCAACCGCTATCATTTTGCGATCAAGCCGGTGGCAACGGCCAAGCCAGGCCAGATGGTCGTGTTCGAGACACGCGATGCGCTGGACAGCGACCTTGGCCTGAATTCGGTTCCCGCGGATGTGACGGCGATCGACCTGAACCTCGTGCATCCGATGACCGGGCCGGTCCATATCGAAGGCGCGAAACGCGGCGACGTGCTGGTCGTTGAACTGATCGATATCGCGCCGGACGAATATGGCTACACCGTAATCGTACCCGGCTTCGGCTTCCTGCGCGATATTTATACCGAACCTTATGTCGTTAACTGGAAGCTGACGCGCCTCGCCGCCACGTCCGCCGAGATGCCGGGCGTCCGGGTTCCCATGGCGGCTTTCATGGGGTCGGTCGGCGTGCTGCCGGGCGAGCCGGAAGCCAAGGCCTGGCTGGCGCGCGAGAGCAAGCTAGGCGAAGTCGGCGGGGTGGCGCTGCCGCCGCAGCCGGTCGGAGCGCTTCCGGCCGACGTTTGCGGACCCGAAGGCAGCGGCAAGGATTTGTGCCTGCGTACCATCCCGCCGCGTGAGAACGGCGGCAATATGGACGTGCAGCAGATGCAGATTGGCACCAAGCTGCTGCTGCCCTGTTTCATCGACGGCTGCGGGCTGTTCGTCGGCGACGTGCATTATGCGCAGGGCGATGGCGAGGTTTCGGGCACAGCGGTTGAGATGGGCGCCGTCGTTACCGTGCGAACGGAAATCCTCAAAGGCAAGGGCAAGGACATCACCTCGCCGCATTTCAAGGGCGGGGATCAGTTGAAATATATCGCGCCCAATAACTTCTATGCGACGGTCGGTTTCCCGCTGAAGGCGAGCGGCGAGATTCCGCCCACCCACAGCTATATCGATGGCGAGCGGATCGCCAGCCTCGAGAACCTGTCGGAGGATCTGTCGCTGGCGGCGCGGGCCGCGCTGATCGACATGGTCGACTATATCCAGCGCGAGCACGGCCTCAACCGTGAGCAGGCCTATATCCTGTCCAGCGTCGCGGTCGATCTCGTGATCGGGCAGGTGGTCGATGTGCCGAACTACACGGTCTCGGCGATCCTCGATCTCGACGTGTTCGAGGAGGGCGCAAAATAGGCGGGGCCGCGATGAGACGGCGCCATCTCCTACGGATCGGCATGGCGGGTACGGCGTGGTTCGCGCTCAGCGGGCACACGCCGTACGGCCACTGGAAAATCTACCGCCAGAAGCATCTGTTGATCGGTTCCTGCAAGACGGACGCGCCAAGCTATCCGCTGGCGCAACAGATTGCGGAGACGCTGGTCCGCCAACTGCCCGAGAGCAGCGCCAGGGCCAGCCGCGCGCCCGATCAGCGCCGTATCGCCAGCTTGCTGGCGTCTGACCAGTGGCAGGTTTCGGTGCTGCGCCGCGAGGAGGCCGCCGACCTCGTCGCGGGACGCGGCCTGTTCGAGACGGTGGGGGCGGTGACGCTACGCAGCCTGTTCGCCATGGGCGACCATCTGCTGGTCTGCCGGCCCGACTTCCCGGACCGGCATGCTTGGCTCGTCGCTGCGACCCTGACCGAAAATACTGCCGGGATTCAGGGTGGTTCCCCGATGCGGCCCAACGCGGCCGGGTTTCCGATACACCCCGGCGCCCTGGCCTACGCTAAAGGCAAACCCCTGCCACCCGCGCCCGCGGCGGCGGAAACCGCATCCGAAGCAAACCACGGGCATCCGCATTAGGCGGTAAGGTCGTCAGTCAGGCACGGCCGCCGCGTCCTTCGCGATGATCGCGAAGCGGTCGGCCAGTTCGGTGAGGGCGTAGCGGGTGATGTCGGTGGCCTTCATCGAGGCGCCGTCGGGTGCCGGCAGGTCGCGGGTCGCGACCGTGCTGGCCGGGATGGTGACGCGGTAGCCGTGGTCCAGCGCCGCGCGGGCGGTGGAACTGACGCACATATGGGTCATGAAGCCGGTGATAATGAGCTGCTTGCGGCCCGAGGCTTCCAGCTTTTCGGCGAGGTCCGTGCTTGCGAAGGCATTGGGCAGGGGCTTCTGCACCACCGCCTCGGCGCATTCGGGCGCGAGTTCGCGCATGATGCGGCCGCGCTCGTCGTCCAGGTCGAAGGCGCCGCCGGGCTTGCCCTTATGCTGTACATGCACGACCGGCGCGCCGGCCGCCCGCGCGCGTTTCAGCAGCGTCTCAATCTCCTTGACCGCCGCGTCAACGCCGGTCAACGGTAGCGCGCCAGTGCGGTATTCGTTTTGCGCGTCGATGATCACCAACGTCGATTCCGACAGGGGCGACGGGTCGAGTGGGGCTCCGGCCATCTGCAGCAGAGTCTTGGGCGCGTCGGTCATGGGGTGTTTTCTCCGGTTCGGTTTTTAAATTGGGGTATGGATGGCGGGCCGCCGCGTCACATCGCGACACCGGTTATTTCGGTCAGGCGGGTGCGGAAACCGTAGGTCTCCCACGAGACGAATTCATCCTGCTGGTGAAGCCAGGCGATGGTGCAATCTTTCGCGTCCGCCGGTCCGGCGGCGGTGATTTCTCCGGCCTGCAGCACTATGTAGCCGTATGCCGATCCGTCGGCGCGATAGGTGACGACATGCAGCATGGCGTCGCGCTTGGCCGGGCGGCAACCCGGCTCCGCCGGGGGCTCGCCGGGCAGCAGCATGTTGAGGATTGCTTCGATGGTGGCAGGGTCGCCGACGCTGGCCAGCGGTTCGAAATGGGCGCGCTCGTCGGCGAAATAAAAGGGGAAGCCACGGCGCGGCATGTGATAGAGCCGCATCTCGGCGATCTCTTCACTGAAGGCTAGGCCGTTGCGGCTCATCCCCTCGTCGGGGATGTCGCGCCAGATCGTCGGCTCTTTCATCAGAACCAGCGACCCCGCATAGATCGCCACCACGGCGAACATCGCCAGAATAACAATCTGCCCCTTGTTGAATTTCTTCATCACTCGGTCCCTTGTCAGCTCCGCGATTTGAGAAACGCCGCCATGTGGAATTCCGCCTGCGCCGGTTCGTAGATATAATCCCGACCCATTGGGCAGGCCCGGCGTGCTCGGCAGCCCTGCGCCATGCAGTCGGCGCCCGCGTCGGTCCGCAGATGGGCGGCGCAGGCGGGCACGTCATAGCCGCCTTCGCCGAAGGCCGCAACCGGGCAGGTGGAAAGGCAAGGCCGGTCCACGCAGCTGTCGCAGGGGTTGGAGCGTTCGTCGCGCGGCGGCAGCGGCAGCGTCTCGGCGAAGGCCAGCGCCCCGCGATAGCCGTGCCACAGCCCGTAATCGGGGTGGATCAAAATGCCCAGCGGAGAAGACGCCAACGGCTCCGCCTTCTTCGCCCAGCGCTGGAATGGCATGTAGGGCGGTCCGTCGGAGGGGAACAGCGCGCTTGCATCGAACCGCAGCGCGATATCGCCCAACACGATCTTGGACCAGGCGTCGAG
>CBFDDT010000043.1:0-24483 GCA_965603635.1 uncultured bacterium
TCCGATCTATTGGATCGCATAAGCGATTCCAATAGATCGGATGATGCTCTCGCCGATTCGCTTCGCCGAAGAAATTCAGTGGCGCCCCGAAATAGTCACCTTACGGTCCGCTTCGCCCGGATTGCGCACCCAAAATCGCCAAAGAGAGGCGTTACCGTCGCCGCCATAAGAATTTTTCGACAGGATTTTTTTAGCACGGGCCATCCCGGCCCAAATGGGGGTTATCATGACTGTTCGTAATATCATTCCCGTTACTGCAATCGCCCTGGCCACTATCCTCGCGGCCTGTGAGAGCTCGCGGCACTCGTCAGGAGACTATTCGATGACGACCGCAAGCGAGGCGATGGCATCCTCTCCACCGCCGCCCGCATGCTGCGGCCCAACCGCCGCATACTGGGACGAGGGCCGCGAGTCCTATCCTGAATTTGAAAACAATCCAACCAAGCAAGTCGCGCTGGAGCCCGTCTCCACATTCTCGGTCGACGTCGACACCGCGTCCTATTCGCGGATGCGGCGCTTTCTGAACGACGGCCATATGCCGCCCGCCGATTCGGTGCGTACCGAGGAACTGGTCAATTATTTCAAATATGATTACGCGCTTCCCGAAAACCGCGAGACGCCCTTCAGGTCCGATATCGCATTGTTCGACGCACCCTGGGACGAGGGCGCGCAGATTCTGCGCATCGGCCTGAAGGGTTTCGACATTCCCACTGAACAGCGCCCGCCGGCGAACCTGGTGTTCCTGGTCGACACCTCGGGCTCGATGCACAGCCCCGACAAGCTGCCGCTGCTGCAGAAATCGCTGCGCATGCTGGTCGAGGAAATGGGGCCGGAAGATCGCGTGGCGATGGTCGCCTATGCGGGCTCCGCCGGCGTGATTCTGGAACCCACCGAGGTCAAAAACAAATCGAGGATCCTGTCGGCCATCGACAATATGCGGGCGGGCGGCGGCACCGCCGGTGGCGCGGGCATCGAGCTGGCCTACCGCCTGGCCCAGGACAATATGCGCGAGGGCGCGGTGAACCGCGTGATTCTGGCCACCGACGGCGATTTCAATGTCGGTATCAGCAATCCGGACCAGCTTGAAAAGCTGATCGCCAGGAAGCGCAAGACCGGCATCTACCTGTCGGTGCTGGGCTTCGGCATGGGTAACCTGCGGGACAACATCATGCAGGCGCTGGCCCAGGCCGGCAACGGCAACGCGTCCTATATCGACAGCTACCGCGAGGCCCGCAAGGTGCTGGTGGACGAGATGGGCGGCACGCTGTTCCCGATCGCCGACGACGTGAAGGTGCAGGTCGAGTTCAATCCGGCCTATGTCGCCGAATACCGCCTCATCGGCTACGAAACCCGCATGCTGAAACGCGAGGATTTCAACAACGACAAGATCGACGCGGGCGAGGTCGGCAGCGGCCATAGCGTCACCGCGCTCTATGAAATCATCTCGCCGGACAGCGCCTCGCGCCGGGTCGATCCGCTACGCTATGGCACCGAGGCGCCGAAACGGAAGGCCGGCGTCGCCAACGGCGAGCTTGCCTGGCTGAAAATCCGCTACAAGCTGCCCGGCGAGTCGGAAAGCACCAAAACCCACCAGCCGGTCCATATTAGCGCGCACACCGGTTTCGCCGAGGCCCCGGCGGATGCCCGTTTCGCCACCGCCGTGGCCGGTTTTGCCCAGCTACTGCGCAACAGCGGCGCGGTGGGGGATTTCTCCTACGACGACGTGGTGGAAATCGCCAACGGCGCCAAGGGCAGGGATTCCTTCGGCTACCGCGCCGAGTTCATCCAGCTCGTTCGCACGGCGGCCGGCCTCGCCAAGGTCGCCGCCCGGTAAATGCCCACGGCATTGTTCTCCCTGCAATGCCAACCCGCGCGGATGCCTTTCGCCTCCCGGGGCCCGCGCCTAGACTTCCCGGCCCTCCCCGTTCTCCTGGGGGAGGGCCGGGTTTTTCTCTGTGAGGCTGGATGGGGGAGTATCCTCCCCGGCGCATCCTTCGTCAGGCTCAGGATGAGGAGTTAGTCGTTGAAATATAATGAAAATCCTCATCCTGAGCCTGTCGAAGGATGCAGCCACTCGACGAATAACGGAAAGTGACGCCACCCGGAAAGAAACCGTCATGCTGATCGCCCATCTGCCCGCCGGTTATCTGCTGGCTCGCCGTATTGCTCCGCGCCTTGCGGCGGCGCCGGAGGACGTGCGCCGCCTGATGGCCGTCGGGCTGGCGGCGTCGGTGTTTCCCGATATCGATCTGGTCTATTTTTATCTGGCCGATGGGCGCCAGACCCTGCATCACGACTACTGGACCCATATCCCCGCCTTCTGGCCGGCCGCGATGCTGGTCGCCGCCGGGCTGCTGTGGCTGGCGCGCGCGAGGATTCCGTGGCGTGAATTCCTGGCCTTCTTTGCCGGGGTTTGCCTGCATCTTGTCCTCGACACAGTGACCGGCGGCATCGCCTGGGGCTGGCCGGTCAGCCTGCAGCGTTTCCTGCTGGTCGAAATCCCCGCCCGTTTCGACTGGTGGGTCTGGAGCTTCGTGTTGCACTGGACCTTCCTGGCCGAACTCGCCATCGCCGGCTGGGCGGCGCATGAATTTCGTGTGATCGACCGGTTTCAGTCTTTGAAGCGGCGGGCGGCCCGGCGTATCCTCGCGCGGTCTTCAACCGACCGGCCCGGAAAGAACCCGTGACCCAGCCCTTCCCGATCATCGAAACGCCGCGACTGATTCTGCGTGGCATGCGAGATAGCGACATGCCGGCCTTCGCGGCGATGAATGCCGATGCGCGGGTGATGGAATTCTTCCCCGCGCCACTAACGCGCACCGAAAGCGACGCTCTGGCCCGGCGGATCGACGACCATTTCGTCGCGCATGGACATAGTTTCTGGGCGGTCGAGGTGGCGGGCGTGGCGAATTTCGTCGGCCTTGCCGGTCTTCTTGTTCCATCCTTCGAGGCCCATTTCACTCCTTGCGTCGAGATAGGATGGCGTTTTGCCTCGGCTTTTTGGGGCAAGGGTTACGCGACGGAAGCGGCGCGGGCGCTGCTTGAATTCGGGTTCGACCGTGCGGGACTGGATGAGATCGTTTCTTTTACCGTGCCCGCCAACCAGCGCTCGCGGCGCGTCATGGAGCGAATCGGCATGACGCACGACCCCGCCGAGGATTTCGACCATCCGAACATACCCGCCGGCGACCCGCTGCGCCGACATGTTTTGTACCGCTCGCGAAGAGCTATTTGAAGCGGGGCTCGCAAGGCGTATGGTCGGCCTGGAGACAGGAGAGGATCGAATGAAGACCGAAGGCATGACACCCGACGAGATCAACGCGCGCCACGCCGAGAAAATGGCCAAGCGCAAGGCCGCGCGCGACAAGATTTTGGCCACCAAGACGAAGGAGAAAGGACTTATCATCGTCCACACCGGCAAGGGCAAGGGCAAGACCACCGCCGCCATGGGGCTGGCCGTGCGCGCCGTCGGCAACGGCATGAAGGTCGGCATCGTCCAGTTCGTCAAGGGCGTGTGGAACACCGGCGAGCGCAAGGTGCTGGAACATTTCCCCGACCTCTGCGTGATGAAGGCGATGGGCGAGGGTTTCACCTGGGACACCCAGGACCGCGAGCGCGACATCGCCGCCGCGCAAAAGGCGTGGGAAGCCGCGAAGGAAATGATGGCGGACGAGAGCTACAAGATGGTCGTGCTGGACGAGCTGAACATCGTGCTGCGCTACGATTACATCGATCTGGACGAGGTGGTGGAATTCTTGCGCGACAAGCGCCCGGACCTGCATGTGGTGGTCACCGGGCGCAACGCGAAGGAGCCGCTGCTGGAGGCCGCCGACCTGGTGACCGAAATGACCGAGATCCGTCACCATTTCCGCGACGGGGTGAAGGCGCAACTCGGTATCGAGTTTTAGAAAGGCCGCCTGAAAATCGCCACAGTGGCGTGTCAAAGGCTGGGCTGGATTTCACATTGCAACGGCCGGGCCCACGGGCGCGGCAAACCGGGAGAGTGACCGACATGATGAAACGTCTTATCGCACTGGTCTCCGCACTTGGCTGGTTCGCGCTGGCGGCGCAGCCTGCCGCCGCCATCACTCCGACCGAGGAACTGGTCCTGAAGGCCCAGTGGACCGTCGAGGAAATGGCCGAAAACGAGGAATTCGGCCAGTATGTCCGCAAATTCATGAAAAACGCCAAGGGCGTTCTGATCGTGCCCAACATGATCAAGGGCGCCTTCATTTTCGGTGGCGAGGGCGGCAGCGGGGTGCTGCTGGTGAAGGGCGAAAACGGCGCCTGGAGCTATCCGGCCTTCTTCACGCTGGGCGGTATCAGCTGGGGATTGCAGATCGGCGGCTCGTCGTCGCAGATCATGATGCTGCTGATGACCGACAGCGGCGTAAACGCCCTGCTTGAAGACAAGAAGCTGAAATTCGGCGCCGACCTTGGCGTGGCGCTGGGCCCGGTGGGCGGCGGCGCCGAGGCGGCCGTGACCCTGGGCAGCGCCGATGTGCTGGTGTGGTCGCTCTCCAAGGGCGCCTATCTGGGCATCAGCCTGGAGGGTTCCATCGTGGAGCCGCGCGAAGGGTTGAACGGTGAATATTACGGCGAGGAAGTGTTAACCAAGCCGATCGTCATCGAGGGCAAGCACCGCAACCCCCAGGCCGACCCCCTGCGCAACGCGCTGGCCACGATGCCGACGGAAGAGTGAGGAGAGCCAACCTCGCGATGACCGCCAGTTTGATGCTGCAGGGCACCGGCTCCGACGTCGGCAAGTCGCTGATCGTGGCCGGGCTGGCGCGGGCTTTTACCCGGCGCGGGCTGGCTGTGCGGCCCTTCAAGCCACAGAACATGTCGAACAATGCCGCCGTCACGCCCGACGGCGGCGAGATCGGCCGGGCCCAGGCGCTGCAGGCGCGGGCCTGCGGGGTGGCGCCGTCGGTGCATATGAACCCGGTGCTGCTGAAACCCCAGTCGGAGATCGGCGCGCAGATTGTCGTGCAGGGCAAGGTTGAGGGCAATGCGAAGGCGGCCGATTACCATGCGCTGAAACCGAAACTCATGCCCCGCGTGCTGGAGAGTTTCGATCACCTGAAGGCCGAGGCCGATCTGATCCTCGTCGAGGGCGCGGGCAGCCCGGCGGAGGTCAATATCCGCGAGGGCGATATCGCCAATATGGGTTTCGCGCTGGAAGCCGGCGTGCCGGTGATCCTGGTCGCCGACATCGACCGCGGCGGCATGCTGGCCAGCCTCGCCGGCACCCATATGCTGATCGAGGCTGCCGAACGCGACTTGCTGCGCGGCTATCTGGTCAACAAGTTCCGCGGCGACAAGGCGCTGTTCATGCCCGCCGTCGATATCGTGGCCAGGCGCACCGGCATGATCTGCCATGGGGTCATCCCCTGGTTCGCGGGCGCGGCGGCCCTGCCGGCGGAAGACGCGGTGGCGCTGGACAAGCGGCCCGGCCGCGCCGACGGGGCCATGTGCGTCGCCGTGCCGCGCCTGTCGCGCATTGCCAATTTCGACGATCTAGACCCGCTGGCCGCCGAGGCCGACGTCGCCATCGACATCGTCGAGCCTGGCCGCCCGATCCCCGCAGAGGCCGACCTGGTGCTGCTACCCGGCTCAAAATCCACCATTCCAGACCTCGCCATGCTGCGCGAGCAGGGCTGGGATATCGATATCAAGGCGCATCTGCGCCGGGGCAAGCCGGTGATGGGGCTGTGCGCCGGCTATCAGATGCTGGGCACGCGCCTGAATGACCCGGACGGCACCGAGGGCCCGCCCGGCGCGGTGGATGGGCTCGGCCTGTTGCAGATCGAAACGGTTCTGACCGGCGACAAGCGCCTGGTGGAGGCGGAGGGCCGCGAAATCTCCACTGGCGAGCCCGTGCGCGGTTACGAAATGCATATCGGCAAGACCAGCGGCCCCGGCCTCGACCGCCCCATGCTGGAGCTCGCCGGCCATCCGGACGGCGCGGTCTCGCCCAACGGGCTCGTCATGGGCTGTTACCTGCACGGCCTTTTCGCCGCCGACGATTTCCGCACGGCATTCCTGTCGCGCCTGCGCGAAGGCCGCCCTCGGGCCGAGGCTTACGAGGCCAGGGTGGAAACGACGCTGGATGCGCTGGCCGCCCACCTGGAGGACCACTGCGACCTGGACGCCCTGCTGGCCATCGCCGAACGCGGTGCGTGAACCGCCGGCGGAGGCGCCATTAGAGCTTTCCAAGGCTGGTCGCGTGCTGGCTCAAAGAAAGGAACCCTCTCCCCTCGCGGGAGAGGGCAGGGTGAGGGGGTGGCCGGAGAGTGAAGCGCAAACCTTACCCGTCACGCAACGCCACCAGTATCTCTTCCAGCACGCCGTCGGTGTTGGCCAGGACGTCGTTGTTCCAGAAGCGGAGTACCCGGAAGCCCTGGCCTTCCAGCCATGCCGTGCGCTCGGCGTCGGCTTCCTCGTTATCCGCGTGCTGGCCGCCGTCGAGTTCGACGATCAGCTTCGCCGCCAGACAGGCAAAATCGGCGATGTAGGTGGCAGGTCTGTTCTTGGGGCGATAGCGGTCGTTTGTTGCGTGGCATCCGTACCGCCGCTCTTAGCCAAATTGAGACAAAGTGGAACGCTTGGACTCGGAAAAGGTCGAAATCCTCGAATTGACAACTTACGGCGATATTTCCAGGCAATTATGATCTATTATGGATTGGGCAATTGTTCGACGTAAGAAAGCATCCGTCCTGTAGATTACGTCCTCTCGATTTAGGCCGCTGAGGATCGATGCCGTATCAATTGTCACTTGGTGGGTGAATGGAAACCTTCGATCACGTTATTGTTGGGGGCGGCATAGTCGGAGCCTCAATCGCGTATCATTTGACATGCAAGGGTGCCGGAACGGTATTGCTGTTGGAGCGTAACGAACTGGCCAGTGCAGCGTCCTGTCGGGCCGCCGGATTAGTACTACAAGCCTCCACAAAGTTTTCAAAAACGCCTTTGGCAAAACTGACCACGAATACCATACCGGTACTCGAAGAAGAATTGGGCGAGAGCGTGGGATATCACAACGTTGGCAGCCTGCGTATTGCGGCCTCTGAAGATCGCGCCGCAGAGCTGGATGCCATGGCGGGTGACGCATTGAAGTGGGACATTCCAGTTGAATGGCCGAGTGTGACAGAGGTCAGCCAAATGGTTCCCTGGCTGGATATCGGCACCGTTCACAAAGTGGCTTTCCTGCCCACCGACGGGTATGCCGATCCTTATCTACTGAGCATGTCCTATATCAGGGCCGCACAAGCACGCGGCGCTGTTGTGCGCCCACGCACAGATGTGCGCGATGTCTTGATGGAAGAACAAAAGGTCACGGGTGTTATGAGCGAGGCCGGGCAGATTGCCTGTGGCACCGTCATTGACGCCTGTGGTGCCTGGGCGGCTCTGTTCTCGGAACGGGTTGGCTATCCGCTCCCCATGGCACCGGTGCGCAGTCATTACTGGATAACAGAGCCTACAGAGTCTTATGGGGGTGAACATCCGGTGACGATCCTTCCCGATGTTGCTGCCTATGCTCGCCCCGAAGTGGGCGGTCTGATTCTTGGGGTCCAGGAACCCCGTTCCGCGACTTTCGATGCCCGTGACTTGCCCGATGACCCGGCGGCCTTTTCACCGACACAAGGAGAAGAACACTGGGACGTTCTGACCAATGCCTATGAGGCCGTGGCGCAATTTTTCCCGGCTATCGAGAGTGCTCGATTCTCCAGCTACATATGCGGGTTGTCATCCTATACCCCGGATGGAGAAATCATCCTGGGGCCTATTCCTGGCGTTTCGGGCTTCTATGCCGCCGCCGGAGCTTGCGGTTCCGGGATTACCCTGTCGGCGGGGATGGGCGATGTGATCGCCGATCTGGTATTGGGGCGGGAGCCTGCTTTTGATATTGCACCTTTCCGCCCTAACCGATTTGGACAGGTTGATCCCTTTGGTGAGCAATTCCGCGAACGGTGTGCTGCGGCCAGGGCCTCAAAGTCCCGAAAAGTCGCCTGACGTTAGTCTGCCTTAAGTGTCCATTCGGGGAGGTATTTCAACGGAGCCTTCTCGCAGTTTTGACTTTCTGTGCAGACTCTCTGTTGGGGATATTTCCTTGAACGATAATTTTCCTTGATGACCGGAAAGGGTCAACTGCGGTGGTATACTGACCAACCTTATTACGTCCGAAGCTGAAGCCTAAGCGGACAACGTTTCACAGAAAGCAGACGTAGCAGCAACGTACCGACGCGACCCAGAAGCCGCGTAGCCGGTTCGCACATCCAAATCGACCGACCAGCTGTGGCAACATTCCAAAAAGTGTGAACTGAAATCGATATAGCTATACCCCCTCCCGCGAGGGGAGAGGGTTCTATGGCGCCCCCGCCAACGCGCTCAGTTCCGCATGGCTGCTGTTGGATTTCGGGCGCCAGAGGCCGCGGTCCTGGGCTTCGATCAGGCGCTCGGCAATTTCGCGCAGGGCGGCGGGATTATGTTCCTCGATAAAATCGCGGACCTCTTCGTCCCCCAGATAGGCGTCATACACCGCGTCGAAATGATGGTCGGCGACGCAGCGCGCGGTGGCGGCGAAGGCGAACAGGTAATCGACGGTCGCCGCCATCTCGAAGGCGCCCTTGTAGCCGTGGCGCATCACGCCGGCGATCCATTTCGGGTTGACGACGCGGGCCCGTACGACGCGGGCAACCTCTTCCTCCAGCGTGCGAATGCGCGGGGTTTCGGGGCGCGAATGGTCGTTGTGCCAGACGGTGGGCTGTTGGCCGGACAGCACCCGGACGGCCGCCGTCATGCCACCCTCGAACTGGTAATAATCGTCGGAGTCCAGCAGGTCGTGCTCGCGGTTGTCCTGGTTATGCACCACCGCCTCGACCGATTTCAGGCGGGTCTCGAACAGGCCATGCGCGGCCTCGCCCTCGGCCCCCGCGCCATAGGCATAGCCGCCCCAGGCGACATAGGCGCGGGCCAGGTCGGCATCGGTGTCCCAGCCGCGCTCGTCGATCAGCGCCTGCAGGCCGGCCCCGTATGCGCCGGGTTTTGAGCCGAACACCCGTGTCGCGGCGCGTTGCATGGCGGCGGCCTGGTCAAGCCCGTTGCTGGCCAAGTGTGCGGCCTCGGCCTTCGCACGGGTGGCCAGCGGGTTTTTAGCTTCGGGTTCGTCCAGCGCGGCGACGGCGCGTGCCGCCGAATCCACCAGGTCGATCAGGCCGGGGAAGGCATCGCGGAAGAAACCGGAGATGCGCAGGGTTACATCCACGCGCGGCCGGTCGAGAATGTTCAGCGGCAGAATTTCAAAGCCGGTAACCCTTCGGGACGCGGAATCCCAGGTCGGCCGCACCCCCATCAGGGCCAGCGCCTGGGCGATATCGTCGCCGCCGGTGCGCATGTTCGAGGTGCCCCAGGCCGACAGCGCCATCGCCTTCGGCCAGCCGCCATGTTCCTGGGCATGGCGTTCCACCAGCATCTGCGCCGACTTCCAGCCCAGCAGCCAGGCCGTGGGCGTCGGCACGGTGCGGGTATCGACCGAATAAAAATTGCGCCCGGTGGGCAGCACGTCGGGGCGGCCCCGGGTTGGCGCGCCGGACGGGCCCGGTTCGACGAAGCGCCCGTCCAGCCCGGTCAGCAGGCCGGCGATCTCGGCCACGCCGCAGGCGGCGACGGATGGGTGCAGCTCCGCCTTCATCCAATCCAGGACGGCGGCGCTGGCCGGGCCCGGCGGATCGATTTCCCCGGCCACCAGACGGTGCGCAAACAGCTCTATCCGTTCCACCGTGTCGCCCTGCGTGCGCCAGTTTTCCGCGGTTTCAAGGGCGGCGGGGCGCGGGCCGGTCCAGGCCTCGCCCATGACGCAGTCCAGGGGATCGAAAGCATTTAAATCAAAGTCGCGTGCAATTGCACGGATCAGCGAGGCGTCGGCACCCTCGCCCTTGTTGCGCGGCACGCGGGCCAGGGCGACGAGCAAATCGGTCAGCAGGCCGCCCTCGGGCGATTCGCCGAAGATATGCAGCCCGTCGCGGATCTGCATTTCCTTCAGCTCGCAGAGGTAATTGTCCAGCGCGGCGAGCGTGTCTTCCTCGCTGGCCTTCGGCGCGACGCCCGCGTCCTTGTCCAGCCCGATCGACTGGGCCAGCTCGACGATCTGGCGGCCCAGCAGTTTCAGGCGGCGCGGATCGACGCCCGCGGCCTCGTAATATTCATCGACGAGCTGTTCCAGATCGCTGAGCGGGCCATAGCTTTCGGCGCGGGTCAGCGGCGGGGTCAGATGATCGATGATGACCGCGGCGGTGCGGCGCTTGGCCTGGGTGCCCTCGCCGGGGTCGTTGACGATGAAGGGGTAGAGATTGGGCAGTGGGCCGAGTGCCGCCTCGGGGAAACATTCGTCGGACAGCGCCAGCGCCTTGCCCGGCAGCCATTCCAGATTGCCATGCTTGCCCATATGGACCACGGCGTCGGCGCGGTATTCATGGCGCAGCCAGGCATGGAAGGCGAGGTAGTTATGCGGCGGGACCAGCGCCGGATCGTGGTACGACGCCACCGGGTCGATATTATAGCCGCGCGCCGGCTGCAGGCAGACCGCGACAGCCCCGCAACGGAAGGCGGGAATGGCGAATGCGCCGCAATCGGTCTCGCCGGCCAGATAGAAGGGGTCGGATTCCGGCGCGCCCCAGCGTTTGCTCACCGCCTCGCGCACGGCCCGGGGCAGGGCGGCGAAGAATAGCTGATATTCGTTGAAGGGCAGGGTTTCGCGCAGTTCGCGGCCCTTGACGGCGGCGTTGGTCGGCCCCTCCGCCAGCCGCGCCACCAACGCATCGCCGCCGGCCGGAATGTCCTCGACGCGGTAACCGGCGGCCTGCATCGCCCGTAATATAGTTACGGTTGCCGCCGGCGTATCCAGCCCGACGCCATTGCCCATGCGCCCGTCGCGGTTCGGGTAGTTGGCCAGCACCAGGGCGACGCGGCGCTCGCCGACCGGGGTCCGCCGCAGCCGCGCCCAGTTGGCGGCCAGGGCGGCGGTGAAATCGGCGCGGTCGGCGACGGGCACATATTCCACCACGTCCGCCTGGGTCGCGTCGTCGCGCCGGGCGCGGCCCTTGAAGGAAACCGCGCGGGCCAGGATGCGGCCGTCCACCTCGGGCAGGGCCACGTTCATGGCGATGTCGCGGGCGGAAAGGCCGCGCGTGCCCTCGCGCCAGGTCTCTTCGTTGCCGCCGGAGAACACCACCTGCAGCACCGGGCAGTCGGCCTCGTCGAAGGGCGAAGCGGTCCGCGCCGCGCCCGGCTGCGACAGCGCGAAGCCGGTGGCGTTGAGGATGATGTCCGGTTTGGCCCGGTCGAAGAGTTCGCGGATCGTCGCGTCGCAGATCGGGTCTTTCAGACTGGCGGCATAGACGGGCAGCGCATTCACGCCGTGGGCGTCCAGTGCCTCGATCAGCGCGTCCACGGCTTTCAGGTTTCCGGCCTGCACCAGCGCCCGGTAGAAGGTGATGGCGGCGATGGGGCGTTTTTCCTTGCTCGGCAAATCCTCCAGCAAAGGTCGCGCCATGCCCGGCCAGTAAATCCCCGCGCGCAGCAGCGGCGCGGGTTCCGCCCATTCGGTCTCGCGCCCGATCAGGGTTGCCGCATGGCGCAGCAGCTCCGTCGCGTTTTCCACCCCGCCCTGGACGCAATATTGCCAGAGCCGGTGCAGCGACTCGGCCGGCAGGTTCGACATGCCGGCCAGTTCGGCGTCCGGCTGGTCGTCGCCGGGCAGCAGGGCCAGCGCGATATCATGCTTGCGGCAGGCCTCGGTCAGTTGTTCGACGCCGTAGGGCCAGTAACCCCGCCCGCCAAGCAACCGCGCCACCACGATTTTGGCGTGCCGTGCGACTTCCTCGACATAAAGATCGACGGAAAGGTTATGGCCGAGATGCAGCAGGCCGGCGAGTCGCAGGCTGGGCGCGTCCGCATCCTCCGCCAGCCGCCCCGCCTGGGCCTGGGCGAGACAGGCGATCTCGGTATCGGCGGCGGTCAGAAAGACGATATCGCCCGGTGTCTGGCCAAGATCAACGGCCTCCGACCCGTCCTCGATAGTCCCCGGCTGTGCGGCAAGAAGATGCATGGCGTCACGAAAGGTTAAAGCTGCCCGCGGGGCAACATATTTTTAACTGGAAAGCGTTTTACTCCGCCGCCTGGGCCGTGGCCACCGCATCGCGAATGGCCGATTCGATCGCCGCGCGATCCAGACCCGTCAGGCCGATCACCACCAGTTCGCTGCGGCGCGCTTCGCCGTCGCGCCAATCGCGGTCGAAATAGCGCTGGAAGCGGGGGCCGACGCCCTGGACGACTTCGCGCCTCTCACGGCCGGGGCGGTCGAGGAAACCCTTGATGCGCAGAACGTCATGCGCCTTGACCACCTCGATCAGGCGGGCTTCCAGCGCTTCGGCGTCCACCACGGCGCCCAGCGCCACGGTGAAGCTTTCGAAATCGTCATGGTCATGTTCGCCATCGACGCCGTCATGATGCGACCGGCGGGCGTCGAGATCGTCCTCGGCCGCCGCGTCGATGCCCAGCAGCAGCGCCGCATCGACGCGCGCATGGGCGGAATGCACCAGATGGACCCCGGCGCGCAGGTTCGGCGCCAGTTCGGCCTCGGCCCGCGCCAGCCCACCCGTGTCCAGTAGGTCGGCCTTGTTCAGCACCACCATGTCGGCGCAGAGCAACTGGTCCTCGAACACTTCTTCCAGCGGGTTTTCATGGTCCAGCGAGGGGTCGGCCTCGCGCTGGGCCTGGATGGCGGACGGGTCGTCGGCGAAACGGCCGGTGGCGACGGCGGCCGCATCGACCACGGCGATCACCCCGTCCACGGTGACGCGCGCGCGTACTTCCGGCCAGTTGAAGGCGCGGACAAGCGGTTTCGGCAGGGCCAGGCCGGAGGTCTCGATCAGGATATGGTCCGGCGGGTTCGGCCGGTCGATCAGCGCCTCGATGGCGGGCAGGAAATCGTCGGCCACGGTGCAGCAGAGGCAGCCGTTCGCCAGTTCAACCACGTCGTCCTCGTCGCAGCCCTCGATGCCGCAGCCCAGCAGCAGTTCGCGGTCAATGCCCAGATCGCCGAACTCGTTGATCAGGAAGGCGAGGCGCTTTCCCTGGTTGTTCTCGATCATATGGCGGATCAGGCTGGTCTTGCCGGCGCCCAGAAATCCGGTGATGACGGTCGCGGGAATGCGTGCGGCCATATGTTCAGTCCTTCAATGTAAGCGGCAGCCCGGCCGCGACGAATAATACTCGATCAGCTATGTCCGCCACCGCCTGATTCAAGCGCCCGGCGTGATCGCGGAACCGCCGCGCCAGTTCGTTGTCGGGCACGATGCCCAGCCCGACCTCGTTGGATACCAGCACGACCGGCCCGCCGAAATCTTGCAAACGCGCGGCAAGCGCCGTCGTTTCGGCGTCAATGTCGCGCCCGGCGCTCATCAGGTTGGACAGCCACAAAGTCAGGCAATCGACCAGGATGGCGCGCGCGGGATCGGCGTTGGCGGTCAGCGCGCCGACCAGATCCAGCGGTTCCTCCACTGTGCGCCAATCATCGCTCCGGCGGCCTTGATGTTCGGCGATTCGCGCCTTCATCTCGTCGTCCAGCGCCTCGGCCGTCGCCAGGTAGGTGGCGCCTTCGTAAAGCTCACCGGAAAGCGCCGCCTCGATCAACTGCTCCGCATGCCGGCTCTTGCCGGAACGGGCGCCGCCCAGGATCAGCGTCAAGCGGGGCAGGATTTTGCCGTTCATGCGCCAGTCTCCCGCCTCAGGCCCCGGCTTCGGCCTTGACCCAGCTGTCGCGCAGCAGGGAGACGTCGTCCAGCTTCGGCCGCTGGTTGACCGCCACGACGCGCCAGTGGGTGATGCCGTCGGCCCCGATGATGTGATCGAGGCGGGTGAGAGACAGGTTCTCGATGGTGAAGGTCAACGCGGCCTCGGCATGCAGCCCCAGCGCCACGGCCAGCGCCGCGCGCACCGTGCCGCCATGGCCGACCGAGACGATATCGCGCCCGGCATGTTCGCGGGTCAGGCGGTTTACCGTCGGTGCGAGGCGCGCCAGGACATCGGCGAAACTCTCGCCCTCGGGCGGGCGTTCATAGGCCGGGGCCAGCCAGTAGGGATGCCGGCCGCCACGCGTATCCCAGATTTCCGGGTGAGTCATGCCCTGCCAGGCGCCGAAGGACTGTTCGCGCAGGCTGACCTCTTCGATCGGGTCGGGTAGATCAAGTCCGGCCTGGGCGATGGCGGCGGCGGTTTTCTTTGTGCGCAGCAGGTCGCTGGTCACCAGCAGCGCATCGGCGGGCAACATGCTGCTGAGCCCCTGAAAGGATTCGACATCGGAAACGTCGCAATCCATGTCGCCCTGGCCATAGCAGCGGCCCTCGGGGTTCGGCACGGGGGCGTGGCGGACCCACCACCAGCGTGTAACGGTTGTTGTCATTTCAGGGCTTCCCTCATATTACCACTAGCGTCAGCAACGCGGCGATTTCCGCCGTCTGCTGCACCGCGCCAAGAATATCGCCGGTGTAACCGCCCAGCCTGCGCCGCGCAAGGATGGCGATGACGAGCGTCGCGACCGCGGCGGCGGCAAGAATGGCGAGCGCCCCGGCCGGCCCCAGTAACACCAGCGCCAGCAGGGCGGCCAGGGCGATGCCGATTGCCGTGTCCACGGCGGCGGGTTTGCCGGCGGCGGCGCCCAGCCCGGTCTTGCTCGCCTTGGGCAGGGCCAGCATGACGCCCGGCATGGCCGCGCGCGACACCGCGCCGACCGCCGCCATCGCCAGAACCACCGCCGGCGGGTCGGCGATCGCCGCCAGGGCCACCGCGCGCAAACCCACGCTGAAGATCATCGACAGCACGCCGTAGCCGCCGATGCTGCTGTCGCGCATGATGCGGATGGAATCTTCCGGGGTGTGGCCGGCCAGCCCGTCGGCGGTATCTGCCAAGCCGTCCTCATGCAGCGCCCCGGTCATAATTGCCGTCACCGCCAGCGCGATAAGGGCGCAGGCCAGCGGCGGTAACCCGGCCATCGCCGCCACCCAGAACGCGCCGCCGCCCAGCGCCCCGACAAGGATACCGACCAGTGGGAAGGCAACCACGGCACCGGCCAGCGCGACCCGGGGGCCACGTACCGGCAGGCGGGTCAGGAACATCAGCGCCACCGCGGGCGCACTCAACCAGCGCCCGATGCCGGGACGGTCATTCTCCTGCTTGTCGCTTATCCGGTCCAATATGTCCCTCATTCGCGATTTCGGCTGCCGCCAGCCGCTACGATGTTTTATAGAACAGCAACATATTTCGGGCCAGACTCTAAGGACGAACAGGGGGATTGCATGAGCGACACTATCGGCTCTTTGAAGGAAATTCGTGAAATTCTGGGGACTCTGCCGGGCCCCGACGACGAAGCCGCCACAAAGGCCGCGGACCGTGAGGGACAGCTTACCAAGCCGCCCGGCGCGCTGGCCCGGCTGGAGGAATTGAGCGAATGGATGTGCCGCTGGCAGGGGAACCACCCGCCTAAACTGGAACGCCCCAGAGTCGCGGTGTTCGCCGGCAATCACGGGGTCGCGGCGCGGGGCGTTTCGGCCTTCCCGCCCGAGGTCACGGTGCAGATGGTTGGTAATTTTCGGGCCGGCGGGGCGGCGATCAACCAGCTCTGCAAGACCTTCGACGCGGAATTGCAGGTCTATGAGATGGGGCTGGAGGAACCGACCGCCGATTTCAGCCAGGGCCCGGCCATGGGCGACGCCGAATGCGCCAACGCCATGGCCTACGGCATGCTGGCGGTGCAGGACGGGATCGACGTGATCTGCCTGGGCGAGATGGGCATAGCCAACACCACCAGCGCCTCCGCCCTGTGCCTGGCCATGTTCGGCGGCGAGGCGTCGGACTGGACCGGCCCGGGCACCGGCGTGCGGGGCGATGCGCTGGACAACAAAACGCGAATCGTCGCCGAGTCGGTGGCGCTGCATGCCGAGGCGAAGGACGACCCGCTGGAGATCATGCGCCGGCTGGGCGGGCGCGAGCTCGCGGCCATCACCGGCGCCGTCATCGCGGCGCGCATGGGCCGGGTGCCGGTACTGCTGGACGGCTATGCCACCACGGCGGCGGCGGCGATTCTGCATTGCATCGACCCGAAACTGATCGATCATTGCGTGGTCGCGCATTGTTCCGCCGAGCCCGGCCATACCCGCCTGCTGCGGGCGATCGGCAAGGAACCGCTGCTGAATCTGGGCATGCGGCTGGGCGAGGCGTCGGGCGCGGCCCTGGCGCTGGGTCTTTTAAGGTCGGCGGTGAATTGCCATATGGGAATGGCAACATTTGCCGAGGCCGGGGTCAGCGACAAGGAATAAATACCAATGCCACAAACGATGCAGGGACGGGTTTGCCTGGTGACAGGGGCCAGCAACGGCATCGGCAAGGCCGCCGCCATTAGTCTGGCGAAGAAGGGGGCGAGCCTGGTTCTGCTGTGCCGCGACCGCGATCTTGGCGAGATTGCGATGGCGGAAATCTCGCTGCGCAGCGGCAACGAGGATATCGACCTTCTGCTGGCTGACCTGGGCTCCCTGCGCCAGGTTCGCGAGGCGGCGGGGATATTCCTCGAGTCGGGCCGGCCGCTTCATGTGCTGGTGAACAATGCCGGCGCCATCCATATGGACCGCAGTCTGACCGAAGACGACATAGAGACCACCTTCGCCGTCAATCATCTGGGCCATTTTCTGCTGACCAACATGCTGCTCGACCGGATGCGCGAGAGCGCGCCGGCGCGGATCGTCAACGTCTCGTCGGAGGCGCATAAAATCGGCTATGGCGACGGGCGCATGGCCTTCGACGACCTGATGGGCGAGCGGCAATATGGCGGCTGGAAGGCCTATGGGCAGGCCAAACTGGCCAATATCCTGTTCACCCGCGAACTGGCGCGGCGGCTGAACCCGGCTGAGGTAACGGCCAACTCACTGCATCCCGGCGTGGTGGCGTCCGAGTTCGGCCGCAACAACAGGAAGGGCTGGATGCGATACCTGCAGGCCCTGTACCGCCCGTTCTGCCGCAGCAACAAAAAGGGCGCGGAAACCGCGGTCTGGCTGGCGGCAACACCCGAAATCGAGGGCGTGACCGGCAAATATTTCAAGGACCGCAAGATCCGCGCGCTCGCCTCACAGGCGCTGAACGACGACGACGCGACGCGGCTGTGGCGGGTCAGCGAGGAACTGGCCGGGCTGGTGGCCCCATAAACCCCCTTGCTCTTCGCGCGCGGGCAGCGTCTTATCCGGTAATGGACGGGGATAAATCGCAGAGTACCAGTTTCAGTGACCGGCGGCGGTTGACGATTGTGCGGATGGGTCGGCTGCGCGTCGGCACGCTGATCCTGATTCGCTGGATCGCGGTCGGCGGCCAGGCGGTGGCGATCCTGACCGTGCGGTTTGGCATGGGCTACGAATTGCCGGTCGTGGCCTGTTTCGCCGCAATCCTGGCCTCGGCGATCTCAAATGGCTGGTTGGCCAAACGAAGGGCGCCGAGGGCGCGTCTGGGCGATCGCGAGGCTGCCCTGGTGCTGGGCTTCGACTTGCTGCAACTATCGGCCTTGTTGTTCCTGACGGGTGGGCTGCATAACCCCTTTGCCGTACTGATACTGGCGCCGGTGACTGTTTCGGCCACGATCCTGTCACGCAACGCGACCATCGTACTGGTGGCGCTGGCAATCGTCTGCGCCAGCGTTCTCGGGCTGTGGCATATGCCACTGCCCTGGGACCCGCCGGGGCAGTTTTTTCACCCGTTAATCTATGTATTGGGCTTGTGGACGGGCCTTTCGGTGGCGGCCGTTTTCGTCTCGGCCTATGTCTGGTCGGTCGCGGAAGAGGCGCGCAGCATGTCGGAGGCGTTCGCCGCGACGCGCCAGGCGCTGGGGCGTGAACAGCGATTCGCGGCGGTGGGCGGGCTGGCGGCGGCGGCGGCGCATGAATTGGGTTCGCCACTGGCCACCATCGCCGTGGTCGCGGGGGAGTTGTCGCGAACGGTGCCGCCCGACAGCGAATTCGCCGAGGACGTCCAGCTATTGATCAGCCAGTCCAATCGCTGCCGCGATATCCTGGCGGAATTGTCACGACACCCCAGCGAGATGGACGGCATGCCGTTCGAGCATACCCCGCTGTCGGCGCTGATTGAGGAGGCGGCGGACCCGCATAAAAGCGACCGCGAAAACATTGAGCTGGATATCGAGCTGGACCCGAAGGACGAGTCGCCCCAGCCGGCGATCGTGCGCAGCCCGGAAATCCTGCTGGCTGTTGGCACGCTGATACAAAATGCGGTGCAGTTCGCCAGCGCCAAGGTGGAAATTACCGTCGCCTGGTCGGCGAATGAGGCGGAAATCAGCATTCTTGACGACGGGCCGGGATTTTCCCATGACGTGTTGATGACGCTGGGCGAGCCTTATGTATCCAGCCGCCGCAACGAGGAAGGCCATATGGGATTGGGGGTTTTCATAGCTCAGACACTGTTGGAACGTACCGGCGCCTCGATCTCTTTCGGCAATGATGAAGGCGCGGAGGTTGTCATCCGCTGGCCGCGCGCTATGCTTGAAGCTATTGAACGGAATGATTCGGGGGACTAGCCGGCAACCGGCTGGGTAAGGGTAGATGGGCGAAATTGGCGAAAAGAAGAATCTGCTGATCGTCGATGACGACGCGCCGCTACGCAATCGTCTGGCGCGCGCCATGGAAGATCGCGGTTTCACCGTCGCAACGGCGGCCAGCGTTGCCGAGGGATTAAGCGCGGCAAGGGCGGCGCCGCCGGATTATGCGGTAGTCGATTTACGGCTGGCCGACGGCAACGGGCTGGAGGTCGTCGAGGCGCTGCGCGAGGCGCGCGAGGACATGCGCATCGTGATGCTTACCGGGTACGGGAATATCGCGACGGCCGTGGCCGCCGTGAAGGCCGGCGCGGTGGATTATCTGGCCAAACCGGCGGACGCCGACGCAATCACCGCGGCGCTGACCGAGAGGGAACGCGCCCTGCCACCGCCGCCGGAAGACCCGATGTCGGCCGACCGGGTGCGCTGGGAACATATCCAGCGGGTCTATGAACAATGCGGCCGCAACGTATCGGAAACCGCGCGGCGGCTGAAGATGCATCGCCGGACCCTGCAGCGCATCCTGGCGAAGTACGCGCCACGCAGTTGACCGGATCATCGGGCAAAAGGGCCGCGCCTTCCGTGCCGCCCGGCAGCGTGGTCTACGCGATCGGCGATATCCATGGCGAAAGCGAAAAGCTGGACCTTCTGCATTCGATGATCCGCGCCGATGCGCGTTCGCGCGCCGCGGAGCGCAAGGTCGCCGTCTATCTGGGCGACTACATCGACCGCGGCCTCGATTGTCCCGGTGTCGTCGAACGGCTGATCGGCGACCCACTACCCGGCTTCGAGTCGGTTTTCCTGAAGGGCAACCACGAGGAATTCATGATGCGATTCCTGGAAACCGGGGACAACTCGTCCGGCTGGTTTCACAATGGCGGGCTGAATACGCTGGAAGGATACGGGGTGGAGATACGCGGCCACCGCCTGTGGCGCCAGGATTCGGGCGAACTGCGCGACGCGCTGGATGAAAACCTGCCCGACCGGCACCGGCATTTCATGGAGGCGCTGGAGTTATATCATGTGGAGGGCGACTACCTGTTTGTTCATGCCGGCATCCGGCCCGGACGTGCGCTGAAAGACCAGACATCCGCCGACATACTGTGGATCCGCAACCGGTTTCTGGACTCCGACGAAGACCATGGCTTCATGGTCGTGCACGGCCACACCCCATGCGATTTCCCCGAAATCAAGCCCAACCGCATCGGCATCGACACCGGCGCCTGCTATGGCGGAAAACTGACCGCCCTGGCCCTGGAAGGCGAGAAGAGGGATTTTATGCAGGCGTGAAGTTTACAGAAACACCGGTTCGTCCAGCCGCATCAACCGCCGCCCTGCCGTTCGGGCGAATCGCAGCATCAGGGCCTTACGCCGGGCGGGGGCCATCTTGAACGCCGGCGAGGGGGCGAGGTTGGCCGCGCCGTAACGGTCGGCTACCATGATCCCGACGTTATCGGGCAGCACCGACCGGTCGAAATCCTCCGCCACCGCGAAAAAGAATTCGTCGCAATAGGGCAGATATTCCCGCCATTTATTGTCGGACCGGTAATCGGCAAGCGAGGTTTTGACCTCGATAATAGTCAGCGACCCGCCACGACCCAGCGCCATCACATCGACCCGCCGCCCGTTGCCCAGCGGCAGTTCCGCGATACAGGAATGCCCCCTGTCCCCGAAGGCGCGTATCACCCCCCGGGCGAGGTCCCCCGCCAGCCCGTCTGGCACAAAATCTCCCTGCAAGCCCCCAAGCATGGAGCGATGCTACCATGAACAAAACAAGTACGAAAGACTTTTGGGATTCCGCCGCTTGGAAACCTCTTGTTCGTAATTTGCGGGTATAAAGGTTGTGGCATTTTGGAGATCTCGCGATGCAGAACGTTCTGTTTCTTTGTACCGGCAACTCGGCCCGCAGCGTAATGGCCGAGGCGCTGCTGCGCCATTGGTCCGATGGCATGTTCACCGCCTTCAGCGCCGGCAGCCAGCCGGCCGCCGAGCCGCACCCGCTGGCCCTGGAGATGCTGACGGCGCGCGACGTGCCGACCCAGGGGCTGCGCAGCAAGAGCTGGGACGAATTCGGCAATGCGCACGCACCGACGATGGATCTGGTTATCACCGTCTGCGACACGGTCGCCAACGAAGTCTGTCCGATCTTGCCGGGCTCTCCCTTGCGCCTGCATTGGGGCCTGCCCGACCCCGTTTCGGCGCTGGGCGACGAGGCGGCGGTGCGCGATGCATTCTCCAGGGTTTGCGACAAGCTGGAAAAACGCGTCGCGCAACTGGTCACCATCCCCTTCGCGGACCGTGATCCCGAAAGCATCCAGGCCGATCTCAACGCCATCGGCGCCAGCGACGACACCGTCGCCTCGGACGTCACCGACGAGGTGTAAGGGCGGACACCGCGGCCCGCTTATTGCGCCAGCCCCGGCCGGATCGCCGCCAGCCAGGACTCCACCCGCGCCCGGTTCACCCCGAGATCGGAACGGCCAAATTTCGAACGGCTGAACATCGCGAGCGTAGATCGTCCGTCGCCGAGATCGAAAAACCGTATCGTCACCGTGTCGGGAAAGCGCAGGATCGCCGTGCGCTGCACGAAGGCATATTGCCGGGTATCGGGATCGGCGGCGACCTCCGTCACGCGTGGCTGCGCGCGGATAACCGACAGGGCAACGGCCTCCAGGGTTTCGACCGGCACCGTGAAAACCGGGCTTTCCGCATCCGCCGCCGCCGTGGAGAAATTCGTCGGCAGGACGATATAATAGTTTGGGCTTGACGGCGGAACCAGGGTTTCGAAATCCGGCATCGGCTCGGCCACCGCGCCGTCGCCGCGCCCCCAGGCGAACCAGCCGGTCATGGCGATAACAAGCGCAACGCCCACCAGGCGCGGCAGGGCGCGGCGGGTGAAGATCGCGGGTCGCGGCATGGCCCGGGGTTCCTTTCTGTCGAATGGTGTTGCATGGTTGGAAATATCGGACCAAAACCGGCCCCCTGCAAGTCCCGCCCGTCACTCACGCTTGAACGGCCGCGTTCCGACCCCTACCTGTTGGCGGATACGCCGGAGCAACAACCATGTCGCAGGCCCAATCAATGACCCCACAAGAACATCTTATCGACGGTTACCGGCAGTTCCGCCGCGATGCCTACGCCTCCCAGGTGGCCGCCTACAGCCGCCTGGCGGCGGGGCAGCAGCCCAACACCATGATCGTCGCCTGCTGCGACAGCCGGGTCGATCCGGCCACCATCTTCGCCGCCGGGCCAGGCGAACTGTTCGTGGTGCGCAACGTCGCCAATCTGGTGCCGC
This sequence comes from uncultured bacterium, assembly GCA_965603635.1. Taxonomy (GTDB): domain Bacteria; phylum Pseudomonadota; class Alphaproteobacteria; order UBA8366; family JADFVY01; genus JADFVY01. The sequence continues at coordinate 21,945 of CBFDDT010000043.1, forward strand.
CCTTCACCGACGACCCCTTCCACCACGGCACGTCGGCGGCGCTGGAATTCGCGGTGGAAAACCTGAAAGTCGACCAGATCGTGGTGATGGGGCATGGCGATTGCGGCGGCATCCAGGCCTGCATGGAGGCGGGTCACGGAAAACCGGCCAGTTATTTCGTCGGCCCCTGGGTGGAGATCGCCGCCCCGGCCCGCGACGAGGTGATGGGGGCAATGAGCCAGGCCACGGAGATCGAACAGCGGCGCAGACTGGAGCGCGAGGCGATCCTTCTGTCGCTGGACAATCTGAAGACTTTCCCCTTCGTGCGCGAGGCCATGGAAGCGCGAGGCCTGAAACTGGAAGGCGCATGGTTCTCGGTCGCCGAAGGCGCGCTCTACTGGCTCGACGGCGAGAGCCGCGAATTCCGGATGGTGCCCGCCGAATAACGGCGAGCCTTGGTATTAGGCTGGAAATTGGCGCGCCCGGCAGGACTCGAACCTGCGACCCCCAGATTCGGAATCTGGTACTCTATCCAGCTGAGCTACGGGCGCATCATTTGTGAGCGGGGCGCACATTAACCGAAAGCTTTTCCGGTTTCTACTCCCCTTTTCGTTTATTCCTCTTCCGGCGGCGGCTCCAGTTTGCGGTTGGGGCGTTCGTGGCCGGACGGCAACGGCGCGGCCGGATCGGCGGACCATGCGACAACATCGGCCAGCACCTGCTCCGCGTTCAGGTCGCGCAACAGCATATGGTAGCCCTTGGCATATACCGCAAGCCGCCATGCGCCATTGGCGGGCAGGCTGTCCAGCAGCATCTCGCGGCCGCCTCGCGGGATCAGATCCTCCGTTTTTCCATACAGTATGAGCGTGGGCACCGGCAGGCGGGGCGCCGCCTCCAGCGCATCGTCCATCACCGTGACCAGCCCATGTATGGCGTCAAACCGGGTTTCCTTGATAACCAGCGGATCGCGGCCCAGACCACGCAGCATTTCAATATTGTCCGACGGCCGCACCTTGATGCCCCGCCCCGTGGCGGTTCCCCATGGCATGACGTAGGCGGCGAAGGTCAGCGCGCCGCTCTGATACCAGGGAATGGCCCGCCAGCCACGCACCGCCGGCGCCGCCAGCACGGCGCCGTCCGTGGCCGGCGGATCGTCGGTTCCCAGCGCGGCCAGAACGATCGCACCCCCCATGCTCTCGCCGACCAGATAAACCGGGATGCCGGGATGCCGCTCGCCGACCAGCCGCGCGGCCAACCGCAAATCCTCGATCAGCGTTTCGGTCCCGGCCCACAGCCCATGGTCCGGCGCCTCGCCGAAACCGCGCTGGTCGTAGGCATAGGTGATCAGGCCATGTTCCGCCCAGAACGCGCCCGGCCCCGCGTAGCTATTGGAGTAATCGTTGAAACCATGCAGGGCGACCAGCGCCGCGGTGGGCGCGCCGTCCGGCTTCCAGACCCTGAGCGGCAACTTCGCCTCGTCGGCCGTCAGGATATGATCGCCGTTCAGCGCCGGCTCGATAACCGGCGGTCCCATGGCGGCGACGGTGGGCCCGCATCCGCCCGCCAGCAGCAGGACCGCAAACAGCAGGGGGACCGAATGCCTCATCGTTCAGGCGGCGTCCGAGGTCTCGCCGGAAGGCTCGTCGTCACGGGTGAGCTGCAGGAAGATATCCTCCAGGTCGGTTTCCTCCGTGGTCAGGTCGACAATGTCCAGGCCCGCCCCGCGCAATGCGTCGAGGATTTCGCCGATATGGACGCGGCTCGGCTGATAGTGGATGGTGACGGCGTTGGGGGCGGTCAGTTCGGCCGAATAGGCCTCCAGCACCGGCGGCAACATGGCCAGCTCGGCGGCCAGCGTGATGTTCACCGTCTTGGCGTCGAGGCGGCCGATCAGGGCCTTCTTTTCGTCATGGGCGACCACCCGGCCATGGTTGATGATGGCGATATGGTCGCACAGCTCCTCGGCCTCTTCCAGGTAATGGGTGGTCAGCAGCACGGTCACGCCGCGCTTGTTCAGATCCAGCACGTAATCCCAGAGCTGGCGGCGCAATTCCACATCGACGCCCGCCGTGGGCTCGTCCAGCACCAGCACCGGGGGCTGATGGACCAGCGCCTTGCCGACCAGCAGCCGGCGCCGCATGCCGCCCGACAGGGTGCGCGCATAGGCCTCCGCCTTGTCGTCCAGCCTCAGCGCCTTGAGGATTTCCATGGTGCGGCGCTCGCCTTTCGGCACCCCATAGAGCCCGGCCTGCAGATCCAGCAACTGGCGCGGCGTGAAGAACGGGTCGATGTTCAGCTCCTGCGGCACCACGCCGATCGCGGCGCGGGCGTTGCGCGCGTCCTTGTCGATGTCGATGCCCCAGATGCCGGCCTTGCCCGACGTCTTGACGACCAGCCCGGCCAGAATATTGATCAGCGTCGATTTGCCGGCCCCGTTCGGCCCCAGCAGCCCGAACAGCGAGCCGCGCGGAATCGCCAGATCGACATTGTCCAGCGCCGGTTTCGCGGCCTGTTTTCCGCCGGTTTTGTAATATTTCGTCAGGCCGTGGACCTCCACGGC
>CBFDDT010000044.1:0-23869 GCA_965603635.1 uncultured bacterium
CCATTTCGCGGCAGGCGCGCAGCAGGGCCGGAGACCGCTTTACGATAGTTTCGGAGGGCATGCCACCCAGCCACCGGGGTAAATTAACGAGCATGCGCAGAACCTGCCACACACGTCCCTGACTGATCGGGATCATGATGAGGTCTTCCAGAAAATCGAAGGGTTTCCGGTTTTCCTCCGAATTCTCCTCATCCACCGCAAGAGTGAGCAACGTAATCCGGTAGCGCGCCGACATTCCCTTCATGATGTGATACATGCGCAGCTTCCCGCCCGCATCCAGCGGCCACGGCAGTAACGGGCTTACCACAAGCAATCTGGGTTTTTCGTTCATCGCATTATCGACCCGTCAACGCCGCCTGGCGACCAGGATATATCCGGTGCCGAGATTCGTTCGCAGGAAAAGATATTGCAAGACAAAGAAGGCGCGCATCGCAAGGCCACCGGCCCAACTTGCCTGCAAGGGGTAAAGCCGCGTTTCGATGCCTCTTTCGGTGCCGCTGCGCGCCGAGCCATGGGCGTGACCTTCCTGCCCGCCCAGGGCGTCGGCAGCCTTCTCCTCTTCCAGCCGCCTTGCATGGATACGGGCCCTGACCGGTTCAATGATATTGGACAGGGGGAAGCCATAGCACTCCATATGCTCGATTTGAAAGCCGGCCGATTCGACCACCTGTATAACCCGGTCGCGCGTGTAGCGCCTGAAATGGCCGGCCCATACATCGCTGGCGTTCCACAGCCTCGGATGGGCGGGAACCGACAATACCAAACGCCCTTCGGGGCGCAGCCAGCTGGCCCAGGCATCAAGAGCCGCCGCATCGTCCTCGATATGTTCCAGCACCTCCATGGCAAGGACAGTATCGAAGGCTCCGGCCCAGCCGTCCCGCGCTTCGGGATGAACCGCTACATTGCCGTCGCCGCCGTTAATCAGATCGGCCAGACTTCGAGCGTCCGACGAGGTTTCCAACGCATCGCAACAATGACCCAGGCGCGACAGGTCGGCCAGCATCGCCCCCGCGCCACTGCCTACTTCCAACAGCCGGCCTGGTTCGAAGGCCGAAAACAAGCTGAGGATACGGCGACGGCGCAGCACATAGCTCGGTGCCGGCACCCAGTTCCGGCCGGGAACCGCGGCGCCGTATAGAGGGTGGCGGATAACCTCTTTATTCTCGCTCATCGCGCAGTCGTCCCGATCAGTTCGACAAATAAACGCCCGATCTCGTCTGGGCCAATTCTCCCGCGCGTAGCGCCATGCAGCGGGCGGCTCGGCAGGCCGGACAGGTCCGCCTCAACCCGCCGCACCACCTCCAGCAACGCCTCCGCATCCGCCGGTGGCACCAGATACACCCCCGGCATGTCCGGCGACAGCAATTCCCGGATCGCCGGCGAATCGCGTGTAATCAATGGCGCGCCGGCCGATAGAATCTGGAAGACCTTGTTGGGGATCACGCGCGCCGCCTTGTCGGTATCGCCGAAAATGCCGAGGCAGATATCGGCCCGCGCGATGTGGTCGTGCAGTTCCTGGTATTCCACCCACTCGATCCATTCCACATTCGCCGGCGCCTCGGCCAGCAGCCGGCGAACCTTGCCGTCCTCCTGGCCCTTGCCGATCAAGTTCCAGCGTATCGGTTCGCCCACGGCGGCCTGCGCGGCGCGCACGATGGTCTCGATCCCATGCAGCGGGATAAACTGGCCATAGAACAGGACGGTCAATTCGTCGCCATTGCCCTGCCCGGCCGCCGATGGCGGAAAGGCTTCCGGCTCGACGCCGACCAGAACGCTGGCGGTCTTTTCAGGCGCGATCCCATACAGTTGGGCGAGATAATCCGCATGCGCGGCCGTATCCATCACGACACGCCGCGCCGCGCGGCAGGCAAGCCATTCCCAGGCGTACAACAGCCAGGCCAGCGGATTGCCACGCCCGACAATTCGGCGATCCTCGACAACCGTATTGTAAAGCGACAGGAATACGTCCCAGATCACGGGCACGCCGCGCAGTTTGGCAAACGGCCACAGGACCAGCACATCAAGCTGCCCCATATAGCCGACAAGGACCGCATCATGCCGGGGCGCGCGCATATAGCGCCAAATCAATCCCGGATAGGCCGCCAGCCATTTCAATACCAACATCAGTTTGCGCCCGATGCCGGAGACATGCCCCTTGTCCTCGACCCCGCCCCAAACTTCCTTGTGAATTTCGACAAGCTCCACCCCTGCCTCGCGAAGACCGCGTAACATAATCCGGTTTCTGGGCTTGCCCAGATCGTATGTGCCCCAGCATATGACGCGCATGATTCCCGGCGGGATTGTTGAGCCTGCTTTGTTTTAGCAGTCTTATGATTAACAGGGTCTTAGGGCGCCGCCAGCAAAAAATCTCGACAATCAATCCAGCAAAAAGTTATGCGTCTCTTCCGGCAGGGTGACGGTGATGCCATCCAGTTCTTCGGTAACGATGATCTGGCAACCCAGTCGCGAGGTGCGGGTCAGGGCGAAGGCGAGGTCGAGCATGTCTTCCTCTTCCTCGGTGGGTTCCGGAAGTTTGCCGGCCCAGGCGGGATCGACGATGACGTGACAGGTGGAACAGGCCAGCGAGCCGCCACAGGCGCCTTCGATGTCGATATCGTTGCGGTGGGCAATTTCCATGACCGACAGGCCCAGCGGGGCATCCACTTCGAGGCGGTTGCCGCCTGGTTCGATGAAGATCATTTTCGCCATGTTGCCTCGATTACTCATGAAAGCGCCGCGGACATTCCTATCCGCGGCGGCGCACAAAAACAACCACGCAAATCACACGTGGAAGGATTCCCCGCAGCCGCAGGTCCCCTTGGCGTTCGGGTTGTTGAACACGAACCGGGACTCGAGCTTATCTTCCAGCCAATCCATCTCCGAGCCAATGAGAAACATTGTCGCGGTCGGCTCGACGAAGACCTTTACGCCCTTGTCCTCGATTATTTCCTCGCCCGGGCGCTCATCCTCGGCATATTCCATTTTATAGCTCATGCCCGAGCAGCCCTGCTGGGTCACGCCCACGCGCACGCCAAGAACCGGCTTGTCGGTCATCGCCATCAGCTTCTTCACGCGCTCGACCGCGGCGTCCGTCAATGTCATCAATTGGGGTCGTTCCATAATCTTGCTCTCCAATTATTCCAGCCGTGCTCAACCCATGTCCAGGATCATTCTGGCATCATCGGACATGCGCGCCGGCGACCAGGGCGGGTCCCAGACCATCGAAACCTCGACCTCGCCCACGCCCTCGATGGCGGCCACGGCGTCGGCCGCCCATTGCGGCATCTCGCCGGCCACCGGGCAGGCCGGCGCGGTCAGGGTCATGTCGATCGCGACATTGCCCGCCCCGTCGATCTCCATGCCGTAAATCAGGCCCAGCTCGTAAATGTTCACCGGGATTTCCGGATCGTGGACGGTGCGCAGCGCGTCGATCACCGCCTCGCTGTCGGCCACCGTGGCATCCGCGGTCAGCGGCGCACCAGCACGCGCCTTGCCGTCGGGTGTGGGCGAGACCGGCATGAAATCACGGAAATGCTGGCTATGTTCTGTCATGTCGCTCAACCCCGCTCGTCCTCGGTGGATATCTCCGCCTCGCCCTTCGTGGCCGCATTCATGGTGTGCCAGGCCAGCGTCGCGCATTTAACCCGCATCGGAAACTCACTCACCCCCGACAGCACCTGCAGCCGGTCGGCGTCCTCCTCGGGCACATCCACCAGCGCATTATCGTCGCCAGTGGTGCACATTTCGTGAAAGCCCTCGAACATCCGGCGGGCCTGCTCGATATTCTTGCCGCGCAGCATCTCGGTCATCAGCGAGGCCGAGGCCACGGAAATCGCGCATCCCTTGCCTAGGAAGCTGACGTCGGTGATGTTGCTGGAATCATCGATCTGAACGAACACTTCCAACTGATCGCCGCACATCGGATTGTTACCGTGAGCGTGATATTTCGCATGGTCGATCTCGCGGAAATTCCGCGGGCTCTTGCCATGGTCCAGGATGACCTCCTGGTACAGCTCTCTCAGTTCATCGAACATCAGCCAAAAAACTCCTGTACCGCTTCCAGCGAATTGGCCAGCACATCGACCTCGCCGCGCGTGTTGTAGAGCCCGAAGGACGCCCGCGCCGTCGCCGCCAGGCACATGCGGTCCATCAGCGGCTGGGCGCAATGATGCCCGACCCGAATCGCCACGCCGGCGCGATCGACCAGCGTGCCAATATCGTGCGGATGGGCGCAATCCATGGTGAAAGACAGCACACTGGACTTGCCCGGCGCCGTGCCGATGATCTTCAGCCCCTCGACGGCGGAAAGCCGCTGTGTCGCGTAGGTCAGCAGATCGGCCTCATGGGCGCCGATGGCGTCCAGCCCCAACCCGGTGACATAATCCACCGCCGCGCCCAGGCCCACGGCCTGCGCGATCGCCGGGGTGCCGGCCTCGAATTTGTAGGGCAGGTCGGCCCATTCGGCCTTCTCGAAGGTGACGCTGCGGATCATCTCGCCACCGCCCATGTAGGGCGGCATGGCCTCCAGCATTTCCTCCTTGCCGTACAGCACGCCGATACCCGACGGGCCATAAAGCTTGTGGCCGGAAAAAACATAGAAGTCGCAATCCAGCGCCTGCACATCGACCGGGATGTGCGTCACCGCCTGGGCGCCGTCCAGCAGCACCTTGGCGCCCGCGTCGTGGGCCATGCGCACCACATCGGCGACCGGCACGATGGTGCCCAGCACGTTGGACATATGGGTGATCGCCACCAACTTGGTGCGCTCGCCCAGAAGCTCGGCGAAGGCATCCATGCGGAATTCGCCGTCATCGGTCACCGGCGCGATGCGCAGCACCACGCCCAGTTCGTCACGCAGGAACTGCCAGGGGATGATGTTGGAGTGATGCTCCATCTCCGACAGGATGATCTCGTCGCCCGCCTTCAGGAACTTGCGACCCCAGGACGCGGCGACCAGATTGATCGATTCCGTTGCGTTGCGGGTAAAGATAATTTCGCCGGTTTTGCCCGCATTCAGGAAGGCGCGGATTTTCTCGCGCGCGGCCTCCATGCGATCGGTGCAGATCTGGCTGAGATAGTGAATGCCGCGATGGACGTTGGCGTATTCGTTCTCATAAATATAGCGCTCGGCGTTGATCACCTGGCGCGGCTTCTGCGCCGACGCCGCACTGTCCAGGAAGACCAGCGGCTTGCCGTGGATCTCGCGCGTCAGGATCGGAAAATCCCGCCGGACGGCCTCGACATCGAAGACCGGACTCGTCATTGCTTCAGCGATCGCACTCATGCCGCCTTCTCCCCTTCGCTTTTATGGCGCGCATCCACCCAGCCCTCGATCCGCGCCCGGAAGGCGTCGGCCAGGGTCGAATCGCGCAATTCCTCGACCGCATCGTTCAGGAAGGCCGAGACCAGTATGTCACGCGCCGTGGCCTCGTCGATGCCGCGGCTGCGCAGGTAGAACAGCGCGGCATCGTCCAACTCGCCGATGGTCGCGCCGTGGCTGCATTTTACATCGTCGGCGTAGATAACCAGTTCCGGCTTGGTGTCCATCTCGGCGTCGCGGCTTAGCAGCAGCGTCTTGTTGAGCTGATTGCCTTCGGTCTGCTGGGCGTCGCGATGGACGACGATGCGCCCCTGGAACACGCCGCGCGCGCGGCCATCCAGCGCGCCCTTGAAGACCTCGCTGGAACTGCTGCCCGGCGCCTTGTGCTCGATCACCGTGGTGTTGTCCATATGCTGGCGGTTGGCGCCCAGATAGGCCCCGTTCAGCCGACATTCGGCGCCCGTGCCGTCGATATGGGCATGGATTTCGTTGCGCGCCAGTTCGGCGCCGCGATGCAGGATGAAATTGTCGTAGACCGCCGCGTCGCCGATGCGCACGCGGGCCAGCGCCACATGGAAGGCCTTCGGCCCCTCGTCCTGCAGCTTGGCATGGGTCAGGGTCGCGCCCCTGGCCACCTGGATATCGGTGGCCGAGTTGGAGAAATAAGAGCCCTCGCCCGCGCCAATGTGGGATTCGATCAGCGTCGCCCGGCTGCCCTTGCCAGCGACAACCAGATTGCGCGGATGAAAAGCAACCGCCTGCCCATCGACCGGGACGCCGACGGAAATCAGATGGATCGGGATTTCCACAATGGCGCCGGCGTCGATGCGCAGCACCAGTCCGTCTTCCATGAAGGCGTCGTTCAGCGCGGCCAGCGCGCCGTCACGCTCTTTCGAGGCCGGGGCGATCAGTTCTTCCAGCTCGCCACCCTTGCCGCCAAGGGCATCGGCCAGGCTCGACGCCTCAACGCCCTCGGGAAGCTTGTCGAGGTCGGACAGGTCGGCGCGCAGCCGCCCGTTCACGAAGACGATCCGGCAGGCCCCGTCAATGTCCAGCGCCGCGCCCTCGGGCAGGGCATCCAGCAGCGCGGGCTCGGCCAGCGGCGCGAAGCCCTGCTTTTCCAGTCCGCCCACATTGGTGTAGCGCCAGGCCTCGACCTTGCGATTCGGCAGGCCGTTCGCGCGAAAAGCTTCGATTCCCTGGGAACGCAACGCATCCAGCCAGGAAAGGTCGGCGCCCGGCAGGCGCGGCGCGGCCTCGTCGAACGGGCCGGCGAGGGAGAATTCCAAGTTTTGGTCCTGTGCCATGTCTCTGTCGTTCCTCAGGCCGCCTCGGCGCCGCTGAACTCGGCATAACCCTTGGCCTCAAGCTCAAGCGCCAGTTCCTTGCCGCCGGACTTCACGATGCGGCCGTCGGCCAGAACATGCACATGGTCGGGCACGATATAGTCCAGCAGGCGCTGGTAATGGGTGATGACCAGGGTCGCGTTTTCCGGGCTGCGCAGCGCGTTGACGCCCTCGGCCACAACCTTCAGCGCATCGATATCGAGGCCGGAATCGGTCTCGTCCAGCACCGCCATTTTCGGCTCCAGCACCGCCATCTGCAGCACCTCGTTGCGCTTCTTCTCGCCGCCCGAGAATCCTACATTGACGCCGCGTTTCAGCATGTCGTCGCCGATGCCCAGGGGTTTCGCCTTCTCGCGCACGAATTTCAGGAACTGCATGGCGTCCAGTTCGCTTTCGCCCCGCCCCTTGCGCACGGCATTCAGCGCCGTCTTCAGGAAGGTCGTATTGGTCACGCCCGGAATTTCCACCGGGTACTGGAAAGCCAGGAACAGGCCGGCGCGGGCGCGCTCGTCCGCTTCCATTTCCAGGATATCCTTGCCGTCGAACAGCACCTGTCCATCGGTCACGTCATAGCCCGCGCGCCCGGCGATCACGTAAGACAGCGTGCTCTTGCCGGCGCCGTTCGGGCCCATGATGGCGTGCACTTCGCCCCGGTCGATGGTGAGGTCCAGGCCCTTCAGAATGGGCTTTCCCTCGACGTTCACATGCAAATTGCGGATTTCCAGCAATGCCATTGATCTATAACTCTCCTTATGTCCGGGGCGGCGTCAGCCGACGCTGCCTTCCAGACTGATTCCGATCAGCTTCTGCGCCTCGACGGCAAACTCCATCGGGAGGTGCTGCATGACCTCCCTGCAGAAACCATTGACGATGAGCGAGACCGCTTCCTCTTCCGACAGGCCGCGCTGGCGGCAATAGAAGAGCTGGTCCTCGCTGATTCTGGCCGTGGTGGCCTCGTGTTCGATCTTGGCCGTCGGGTTACGCGATTCGATGTAGGGCACCGTATGGGCCCCGCAGCGGTCGCCGATCAGCAGGCTGTCGCACTGGGAATAATTGCGCGCGCCGTCGGCCTTGGGCTGCATGCGGATCAGCCCGCGATAGGTGTTGTCGGCGCGGCCCGCCGAAATGCCCTTCGAGATCACCGTCGAGCGCGTATTTTTGCCCCGGTGGATCATCTTTGTGCCGGTGTCGGCCTGCTGGCGGTTATTGGTGATGGCGACCGAATAGAACTCACCCACCGAATTGTCGCCCGACAGGATGCAACTGGGATATTTCCAGGTGATCGCCGAGCCGGTTTCGACCTGGGTCCAGGAAACCTTCGCATTGTCGCCGATACAGTGGGCGCGCTTGGTGACAAAATTATAGATGCCGCCGACACCGTTCTCGTCGCCCGGATACCAGTTCTGGACGGTGGAATATTTGATCTCGGCATCGTCCATCGCCACCAGTTCGACGACCGCCGCATGAAGCTGATTCTCGTCGCGCTGGGGCGCCGTACAGCCCTCGAGGTAACTGACATAGGCGCCCTCATCGGCGATGATCAGGGTGCGCTCGAACTGGCCTGTGTTCTGGGCGTTGATGCGGAAATAGGTACTCAGCTCCATCGGGCTGCGCACGCCCTTGGGAATGTAAACGAACGAGCCGTCGGTGAAGACCGCGCTGTTCAGGGTCGCGAAATAATTATCCGTATAGGGCACCACGCTGCCCATGTACTTCTTCACCAGTTCGGGATGGTTCTTGATGGCTTCGGAGATTGGACAGAAGATGATTCCCTCTTCCTCCAGCCGCGCCTTATAGGTGGTGGCGACCGAGACGCTGTCGAACACCGCGTCCACCGCCACGCCGGCCAGCCATTCCTGCTCTTTCAGCGGAATCCCCAGCTTTTCATAGGTTTCCAGCAGCTTGGGATCGACTTCGTCGAGGCTCTTCGGGCCGTCCCCCAGCTTGGGTGAGGAATAGTAATAGGAATCCTGGTAATCGATCGGCGCGATCTCCAGCTTGGCCCAGTCAGGCGCCTCCATCTCCAGCCAGGCGCGATAGGCCTTCAGCCGCCATTCGAGCATCCATTCGGGCTCTTCCTTCTTGGCGGAGATGAAACGCACGGTATCCTCGTCCAGCCCCTTGGGCGCGACATCGGACTCGATATCGGTGACGAAGCCGTATTTGTATTTGTCGTCCGCCAGCGTGCGGACCTGTTCGACGGTTTCAGGCGTTGCCGCCATGTCTTGTTCTCCCGTTGTATTAGCTATCGGCCGGCGCGTTTTTGCGCGCCACCGGTAAGTCGATGAAATTCAGCGGCGTCGCGATTTCGGCCAGCGACATGGATTGCAAGGTGCGGTTGACCGCGGCATTGACCCGGTCCCAGCATCCGCGGATCAAACAGAGACTTTCAACCGAGCAGGCGTCCCCGGTGGCGCCGTCAACGCAGGCCGTCACCGCCACCGGACCTTCCAGCGCCCCGATAATATCGGCCACGCTGATCTCGGTAGCGGGGCGCGACAACGCATAGCCCCCGTTCGTGCCGCGGTGCGACGTCACCAGCCCGCCCTGAGTCATGCGCTTCAGGATCTTGGCCACCGTCGGCGCCGGCAAACCAGCCTCCGCCGCCAGGTCCGGCGCGGTCACCACCGCATCGGTCGCCTGCGCGAGCTGGGCCATCACAACGACCCCGTAATCGGTCATCCTGCTGATCTTGAACATAATTTCTATACCGCACTGTTTTAGTACGGTTTAAACATATACGATTTGGTCCTGATTTCAAGCATAAAACAGATACAATTTGGTCCAGATTGTCGCAGGGGGTGTTCCGATCGTCCCAAACAAGGCCTTTTTCAGGCCGCCGTCGCCCCTGCCCGCTTGGCAAAATCGCGGTACGCCGCAACAAAGCCCTCAATCTCGGCCTCGCTATTGCCGTGGCCGAGGCTGACGCGGATGGCGCAGGCGGCGATGTCGTTGTCGAGGCCCATGGCGGCCAGGACATGGCTGGGTTTTACCTTGCCCGACGAGCAGGCTGAACCAGCGCTGACGGCGTAACCCGCCAGATCGAGCGCCATGACCTGGGTTTCGGCGGAAATGCCGGGCAGCGCGATGCAGCTTGTGTTGGGGATCCGCTCAGCGCCGGCCCCGATAATCCGGGCGCCCGGGATTTCAGCGATCACTCTTTCCTCCAACATATCACGCAGCCCTGCCAGACCGCCCGCCGACGCGGCCTCCGTTGCCGCCAATTCAGCCGCCGCGCCGAAGCCGGCGATGCCGGGCAGGTTCTCGGTGCCCGACCGCCGGCCGCGTTCCTGGCCGCCGCCACGAATAATCGGGGCCAACCGCACATGGTCGGCGGCGACCAGAGCGCCGGCGCCTTTTGGTCCGCCGATCTTGTGTGCCGACAGGGTCATCATGTCGGCGCCCAGCGCGCTGAAATCCAGCTTCAGCCTGCCCGCGCCCTGCACCGCGTCGCAATGGAACAGCGCGCCCGCCTCATGGGCCAGCGCGGCGGCCCGCGTTACCGGCTGAATGACCCCGGTTTCGTTGTTGGCCAGCATGACCGAGACGATGGCCCCCTCCCCGCCGCGCAACATGGCCTCAAGCGCGCCGAGATCGACGATGCCGTTGGCGTCCACGGGAATTGTCTCGATATTGTCGGCGGCCTCCAGCACGGATGGATGCTCGATCGCGGAAACCAGAATACGCGCCCGTCCACAGCCCCGCAGCGCCAGATTATTGGCCTCGGTGCCGCCACTGGTGAATACCACCGCTGCCGGGTCCACCCCGGCAAGCCCGGCGACCTGGCGCCTGGAATCCTCGACAATGCGGCGCGCCGCGCGGCCGTACGAGTGGACCGACGACGGGTTGCCCCATTGCTTGAGCGCATGCGAAACCGCCTCCGCGGTTTCGGACCGCGGAGGCGTTGTCGCATTATGGTCGAAATAACAGGGGGTCACCGCATTGCCCCGCGCGGATTTATTCGGCCGCGCCGACGGCAATCGGCAGTTCGGCCGTCTCCGGAATGACCTCATTCATGAAGCGCCCGCTGGTTCCCAGGATACGGCGGTTCACCACATCGGCCAGCGTTACCGAGTTCAGGAACAGATGAATCTGGTTGCTGAGTTCCGACCACAGGTCATGGGTCGCACAGCGCATCTTTGTTTTGGTGCAGCCATGCGGCGACTGCGGATCGCAGCGCGTCACGCGGATCGGCTCGTCGACCGCCAGGATGATATCGGAAATGCGGGTGCCGTCGGGGCCATGGGCCAACATATAGCCGCCGCCAGGACCGCGCACGCTCTTCACTAGCGCATTGCGCTTTAATTTGGCGAACAACTGCTCCAGATACGACAGGGAAATGTCCTGCCGCTCGGCAATCGCGGCCAACGCCATCGGCTTGCTTTCGCCATGCATCGCCAAATCTACCATCGCCATCACGGCGTAACGTCCTTTTGTACTCAATCGCACTGTTCTAACTCCTGTAATCTCTCCGCGGCGACGCTTTGCCGCTGTTTATCCGTCAATTTTTTGTTGTGGCCGATTGTTCGGCGCTCGACCGGCCGGGCGCCCGCGCTGGCGTCAACTGGTCCTCGACCTGGGCAAGTTCCCGTTCCAGATCCGCGATCCTGGCCTGCATCGCGGCCACGTCGGCCAGATGATTCTTGAGTTCGCCGATCTGGACGCGCAGGCCGTCAATAATCTGCGCGTCTGGATCCGCCATTTCGCCCATCGGCGTACCATAGGGCTCGAAGTTTTCTTCCCGCGCCACCTTGGAAACCTGCTTGGCCGGAATGCCGACGACGGTCACGCAGCAGGGAATATCCCTGGTAACCACCGCGTTGGCGCCGACGCGCACGCCGTGGCCCACGTCTATCGGCCCCAGAACCTGTGCGCCCGAGCCGACGATCACATTGTCGCCCAGCGTCGGGTGCCGCTTCTGGTCGCGCTGAGCCTCGGAATCCAGCGAGGGGGATACGCCGCCCAGCGTCACGCCATGATACAATGTGACGTTATCGCCGATGACGGCCGTCTCGCCGATCACAACGCCCATGCCGTGATCGACGAAAAAATGCGTGCCTATCCTGGCGCCGGGATGAATTTCAATGCCTGTCATGAAACGTCCAAGCTGCGAAATCCAGCGCGCCAGAATGCGCCAGCCACTATTCCACAGGGGGTGAGCAATCCAGTGAAAGACGATGGCGTGGAAGCCAGGATAGCACAAAACGACCTCCCACCGGGAGCGCGCCGCGGGGTCCCGCGCCATCATTCCGTCGATTTCTTCCCTGAAACCCTTGAACATTCGCCTTGCCTTCCATTATCTATGCGACTCCGACGAAAACAGGCGGACTTCACCAACAAGCTTCCCGTCCGGCTTCGTATCGCGTAAACAAGCAACCATTATTGATAGATGGATATATGGCCACTGACAATAACAGTCAAGTTTTTATGGGATTTTTTACCGGCTTTCCGCGCCATTCAGCGCAAAAACCAACCAATTACGTCAGATTAATACCGATCCGGCGAACTGGCGATTGAAGCGATAGGAACGATGCCCGAAATCATTTTTAACGGTTCCGAAGGCAGGCTCGAAGGCAAATACCACCCAGGCCCCAAGCCCGACAGCGCGATTGCGCTGATCCTGCACCCCAGCCCGCAGCATGGCGGGTCGATGAACAACAAGGTCGTCTACACGCTGTTCCACACATTTGTGAAACGGGGCTTTGCGGTCTTGCGATTCAATTTCCGCGGTGTCGGCCGCTCGCAGGGTGTATTCACCAAGGGCGAGGGCGAATTGTCGGATGCAGCGTCGGCGCTGGACTGGCTGCAGGCCTATAACCAGAACAGCCGCGAATGCTGGATCGCCGGTTGTTCTTTCGGCGCCTGGATCGGCATGCAGCTTCTGATGCGCCGGCCGGAAATCACCGGATTCATTTCAGTGGCGCCGCCGGCCAACATGTACGATTTCACGTTCCTGGCACCCTGCCCGTCCTCGGGCCTGGTGTTGACCGGCGACAAGGACGAGATTGTCCCATACGAATCGGTCAAGAAGCTGGTGGACAAGCTTAATCAGCAGCGCGATATCAATGTGCAGCACGACGTCGTGCCCGGCGCAAACCATTTTTTCCAGGCCAAGCTGGAAGAAATGGAACAGTCGGTGACCCACTTCCTGGACGAGCGCGTGAAGTCGGTGGCCGCGGGTAAAACCATCCGGTAAAAATAAAAACGGCGGAGCTTGTGGCTCCGCCGTTTTTCGTCGTCCGCGTGGACCTGAAAAGGTCCAGACCAATATCCAATCGGATATTGCTCGCTATTTTAAGAAGATATAGAGCATCTTTATCCGATAAATTGGATCGCAAAAGCGATTCCAAATTATCGGATGATGCTCTAGTGTGATGGTTCCGAAGTTCGTCACATTAAATGTGGCGAATTTCGGAAGCTGAATCACACTAGATTCAACAAGTTAGTGTCCCTTTGAATCTGAAATTCGATCAATCGAATTTCAGATTAGGGACACTAGTCAAACAGCTTGTCGATGTCTTCCTGCGCGATGGCGTCTTCTTCCATCTGCGGCCCCTGCAACAGGCCTTCTTCGCCTGCGCGGGCTTCCTTGGGATGCTCGGTGACCGAAAGCGTGTCGGCGCCCCAGATCTCAATCATCGCGGCCAAACGTTCCTCAACGAACTGGAGCGTGTTGACCACCTTCTTGATACGCTGACCGGTGATGTCCTGGAAATTACAGGCCTCGTACAGGTCCACCGTGGTCTCGGCGATCTCGTCGGCGGTCGCGACGACAGTGGAATCGCCGGTATGCGATTTCAGATCGTGCAACAACTCGTCAACCCGCTCGGCGATATCGATGATGGTGAATGTCGCACCCTCGGTCGCGCGGACCACGGCCTGCAATTCGCGCGCGGCGGTCGCAAGCCTGTCGTCCTTGGTGTTCTGGGTAATAAGTGTCGCGATTTCCTTCTTGGTCCGCTCCACCTGATCCAGCAAAGTGCCGGGCGTCGAGCCCTCAACTTCCACATTGCCGACCGCGAGCTTCTCGAGCCGGCCTTCGAGCGACCGGATTTCCAACAGAATCTGCTCGTTGCTGACACGGGAATCCCGCCGCTGTTGCAGTTCCGCAGTGAAGGGTTTGCGGGAAACGGGCCTTAATCTTGTAGCTGTCATACTCTGCCGCCTTATGTGCGTACGCATGCTTTTACGAATTCTTGGCTGACATTAAACTGAAATTACTTGGAAATCGTTAATGAGGAAACGCTTAACCATAACTTTTTTCAAGCCGGCCTCCAGGGGTCGGAGCGCCGGTTCCCGTTGATGAGGGAAAACTCAGCGGCAAACCCGCCAGCGAGCGGGCGGCCATATAGGCAAAAGCCTGCGCTTCCAGCGCGTCGCCATCCCACCCCGCCGCCTCGACCGGCTGCACCGGGGAATCGAGGCGCCGCGACAATTCGGCCATCAGGGCCGGATTCAGCCGGCCCCCACCGGTAATCAGCCAGCGACGCACCGGCACCGGAAAATGCGCCGCCGCGCGGGCCACGGACGCCGCCGTGAAGGCGGTCAGAATGGCGGCGCCGTCCTTGACCGAACATTCATCTATTCGTTTGATATCAAATGCATTTCTGTCCAATGATTTAGGCGGTACGCGATTGAAATACGGATTATCCAACAAGGCTTCCAGAGCCGCCTCGTCAACCTCGCCCGCGCGCGCCAACCGGCCGTCCATATCGGACGGTTCGCCGGTCAGCCGCATGACCCAGTCGTCGATCAGCGCGTTACCGGGGCCGGTATCGAAGGCCAGCAGCGAATCGTCGGCGCCGACCCAGGTGACATTGGCCACCCCGCCGACATTGAGGACCGCCAGGGGACGTTCAAGATCGCGCGCCAGCGCCCGGTGATAGACCGGCGCCAATGGCGCGCCCTCGCCGCCCTTTTTCATGTCGGCGGTGCGAAAATCGTGAACGACGTCGATTCCGCATTCCGCGGCCAATAGCGCACCGTCGCCGATTTGCCAGGTCAGGCCCTCTTCGGGCGCATGCATTACCGTCTGGCCATGGAATCCAACAACCCCGATATCCCCGGCGCTCAATCCGGCCTCGTCCAACAGGCGCCGAACGGCGACGGCGTGCGCCAGGGTCAGTTCCCGCTCAATCGAATCGATCCGTTCGTCACGGTCGCGGCAACCCAGTATTTCACGCAGGCGGCCACGCAGGCCGGAATCATACACCACGGTCAGCGATTTCCCCGTGGACTGAATGGAGACGCCGTCGGTCGTCACCAGCGCGGCGTCGATGCCGTCCAGCGAGGTGCCGCTCATCAGTCCGATGGCGGCGATCGGCCGGTCCAGTCCCTTTTCCACTTGTTCTCCGCTCGTCATTGTCCACCGGGGGCTAATGTGATAAATCCTCGGCCCGCCGGCAAGAGGCCCTGAAATCTGGACAAATGCAAGCAATGACGACATCTGGCCCCGAATTCCTGAAAACCGCCACGGAGCGTGGTTTTATCCATCAGTGCACCGATATGGCGGCGCTGGGCGAACTTGCGTCCAAGGGGCCGATCCACGCCTATATCGGCTTCGATGCGACGGCCGATTCGCTGCATGCGGGCAGCCTGGTGCCGATCATGCTGCTGCGCCTGCTGCAGCGCTGCGGGCACAAGCCGATCGTGCTTATGGGCGGCGGCACCACGAAGGTCGGCGACCCGTCTGGCAAGGACGAGCAGCGCCAGCTTCTGGACGACGCGCGGATCGACGCCAATATCCAGGGCATCCGCCGGATCTTCGAAAATTTCCTGACCTTCGGCGATGGCCCCACCGACGCCGTCATGGTCAATAACGCGGACTGGCTGGACGATATTCAGTACATCCCGTTTCTGCGCGAATACGGGCGGCATTTCTCGGTCAACCGCATGCTGGGTTTCGATTCGGTCAAGCTGCGCCTCGACCGCGAGCAGCCGCTCAGCTTCCTGGAATTCAATTACATGGTGCTGCAGGCCTATGATTTCCTCGAACTGTCGCGCCGCCAGAACTGCGTGTTGCAGATGGGCGGCTCGGACCAGTGGGGCAATATCGTCGCCGGCATAGAACTCACCCATAAAAGCGACCACAAGCAGCTCTACGGGCTGACCACGCCCCTGCTGACCACCTCGTCGGGCGCCAAGATGGGAAAGACGGCCTCGGGCGCGGTGTGGCTGAACGACGAGCGTCTCAGCGCCTATGACTACTGGCAATATTGGCGCAACACCGAGGACGCCGACGTGGGCCGCTTCCTGAAGCTGTTCACCGACCTGCCGCTGGACGAAATCGCCCGGCTGGAGGCGCTGGAGGGCGCCGATATCAACGAGGCCAAGAAGATCCTGGCGAACGAGGCGACCGGACTGTGCCACGGCGAGGCGATGGCGGCGGTGGCGGCGGAAACCGCGGCCAAAACCTTCGAGCAGGGCGTGACCGCCGAGGACCTGCCTACCATCGAGGTGGCGAGCGGCGATCTGGAGGCCGGCATTCCCGCCTTCGAACTGATGCGGCGCGCCAGCCTGGCGAATTCCAACGGCGAGGCGCGGCGGCTGATCAAGGGCGGCGGCGCCCGCCTGAACGACGTGGCGATTGCCGGCGAGACGGCCCAGGTAACCCTGGCCGACGTCAACCCGGACGGTGTCATAAAACTGTCGGCCGGTAAGAAGCGCCACGCCCTGGTGCGCCCGGCCTGAATATCGGTCAGTCGCGAATCCCGGGCGGCTCGGCCCCGGGCTGGTCGTCCGCGCCACCTTCCGGGTCGCCCTTAACCCGGAACAGTTTGCGCAGGAAGCCGATCTTGAAGATGCTTGCGCCACTTCCAACAACTTTAGGTTCGTCCAGCGTTCCACTAACCTTGAAATCCGCCGCTACCAGGCCATCGCCAAAAATGAGCCCAAGAAACGGTATAAAACCGAGGACTTTCTGCAGGGTATTGGCTGGAACCACATGCCCCTTCATGGCGATCGCGTTCTTGTTGAAATCCAGCCAGCCCCCTTCATAAACATAGACCCCCACCGGGCCCCAGGCTTCCATCTCGCCCAGGGTCAGCAATCCGTCGTCATAGATGTAAGCCCCCTCGAACCCGGCGAAACTGATGCCATCGCCCGCCGCCGCCGCGGCCGGAACCCCGACAAGGGTGATGATCTGCAGCAGCTTGATGCCGGCCGGCGCCGACTTCATGCGGAAATCCTCGATCCAGACATTACCGGTCAGCCGGCTGTCGATTGTTTCGCGGCGGCCCTCGATCACCATCGAACCGCCCCGGACTTCATCCGACCAGTCTAGCGAGCGCAGGGCCTGACCGGCATCGTTGGACTCCACGAGAAGTTCGTATCCCTTTTCACCCTTGCCGTAATTGACCCTGAGTTCCGCGCCCTCGCCCAGCGTGGCATACAGGATAACCGACTCCCAATCACTGCCATCATAGGCGCCGTTAAATGTGCCGCGATGCATGCGCCGGCCCTCGCCGGTGACGGCTTCCTTGAAATTCGCCTTTACAGAGAAAGGCTTGCCCTTGGCCTCGCCATCGGCGCCCGAACCGCCCACGGCTTCCGCGCTTATTCTTTCGTATTCCTCGGTCAGGAAGTGACGGACATCGATCCGCTCGCCCTCGACGTTAATGAAGTAGCCGCCCTTGTCCATCAGGGTAATCTCGCCCTTGACGTCGTTACCGCGGTACCGGATATCCCCCAGCGTTACCCTGGATATATCCGACATATCGGGCAGAAATTCCAGCTTCACGGTGCCATCGGCGTCCTCGGTCTTCACATTCAGACGGTCAAGAATCAGGTTGCCTTCCTTCAGCACCCTGCCGTCGATTTCCAGACGGCCGGGCTGGCCGGGATCCTTTTGCCAGGCCGCCTCGGGAATTCTGAGCAGGACCGGCGCCAGATCCGACTTCACGACCAATGTCGGCGCGCGTTTGGCCGCCACGGTATAGGTCAGTTTGGTGGGTGCGGCCCCCTTGATCCAGTACGACAGGTCGGGCAGGCCAAGGGCTAACCGCTGGGCGTCGTCCGGGCTCGCATTGACCACGAAACGGCGCTGGAACCTGGCGCCCGCTTCGAAATTTTCCTTCCAGACGATATCGGCCGGAACCCCGTTGAGGCGGACATTTCCGGCAAGCTTCATGTCCGCGCGGGTAAGATCCAGGTCCAGCGCACCCTCGCTGACCGCCAGGTTGAACGGGCCATTGGGGACGGACACACCGGTAAGCTTGCCCTTGGCGCCGACATCCAGCATGTCGCCGGTTATTCCCGAGACCAGCGGCAGCTCGAAATGCAGGTCGGCGACGGCTTGCCCCCCAAGGTCGGCCGGATCGAAGCCCAGCTTGTCGCCATAGTTCAGCGGATCTTCGTCGATAACCTTCAGCGCCGTGGCGACCGGCCCCTCGGTCTTTACGTCGATAACCAGCCGGGTCTTGCCCTTCTTGTCGAGATCGAGGACCCCGACCTGCCCGCCGATCACCTTTATGTCCTTGGCCAGGCTGGCCTCCTCGGCGACGAGATAAAAGCCGTGCTGGTCGAAAGTTCCAGCGCCGCCGATGCCAACGACCGGAGTCATTTCCCTGAAATAGCTGATCCCGAGACCGGTATAGGCAAGCGTCCCTTCCAGCTTTTCCAGGGCAACACCCCCGCCATCGCCATCGCCGCCGCCCAGTTTCAGGGCCAGTTCGATCGTGCCCTTATCGACGATTCCCTCGTAAATATTCTCGGTCACCCATTTCCGGGCTCCCGGATGGGCGCTGACCGGCCAGAAACGATGCAGTTCGCGCATCTCAAAGTTTTCCATATGGGCGGAAAAGGACAGTCGCACGCCCTCGCCACCTTCAACCGGCTCCATCGTGGCCTCGGCGAAAGCGGTCACGTCGCCCAGATCAACGATGGCCGACTCGATTCGCACGGTCGAGAAATCCGCGGTGGCGTTTCCCTGTACCCGCAGCGAGTTCACATTCAGCGGCTCGCGGTAAAGATCGAGCAATTCAAGTTTACCGGCCGCGCCCAGCAGATCGAAATCAAAACTCTCCAGCTCGCCCCGCACCTTTCCATTCAGGCTGACAGAACCGTTGAGCGGCATGCTGAGCGCGGTAATCCCGGAAAGCTGCGGCGGCAGGCTGGTGGCGAAGGCCGCCGGCTCGACATCGCGAAAATCAAGCGCCGCGAAATAACTCAGATCGTCTTTTCTTATACCGGTCCGTATGGTGAAGTCGGCTTCACGGTCGCCGTATTGCAGTTTCAGTTTTGCGTCGCCCGTAATGCCGGATTCGCTCTTAAGCAGCACGATTCCCGCGTCAGGCGAACGGAAATAGCTGCCGGCGACACGGTCCTCGAACACGACCTGCCCCCCCAGAATGGCGATGCGCCGCAAATAGCCGAACGAGCGCGACGAGTCGGGCTCCGCCAGTAATTCATCCACCAGGAAGTCCACGACATCCCACCCGGCGGCGGGTTGCGCGTGCGGGGGGCCATCCACGGGCACGGGCTGCGATGCATCGATGGCATCGGCAAAACCCAGCGCAAATTCCCCGTTTTCCTGCCTGATGACGCGGATATTCGGGCCGATGGCGTCAAGGCTGGTGGGCGCCACATTGCCCCGGATCAACGCCCGCAGGGACAAACCCAGCGACAATTTTGGGAGCCGGGCCAAAGTAGAGCCGTCGGGCGCCGTTACGACGACTTCGGTGGCGATTATATCCACCGCGTTGCGCCAGCCGGCCCAGACGGCGGCGGTCTGGTCGATATCGACGGTGTAGCCACGCCCTTCCGTTTTCAGCGCGTCTTCAAGATGGGGGGTCAGGAAGTCCAGGGGTACCGGCCCGGCATGAAGCCGCCAGGCAACCAGCAGACTAAGCGCGACTATTCCGGCGAGAAGGCCGGCAATAATTTCGGAAACGATAAGCGATGTGCGGCGGACCACGGTTCTGTTATTCTTTTCGGCCGATCATGAAAACATGCAACCA
Organism: uncultured bacterium; assembly: GCA_965603635.1. GTDB lineage: Bacteria > Pseudomonadota > Alphaproteobacteria > UBA8366 > JADFVY01 > JADFVY01. Next base: position 19,623 of record CBFDDT010000044.1, read on the forward strand.
ACATAATATATTACGCGGCACATATCCATGGCTCCGATACGCATCTCCATCGATCCCGACCTGCTGCCGAAACCCGCCAACCCGGACCGCGCGAAGGCGGGGCTGACCCGGCTGCGCGAGTCCCTTGCGCAGGATGAGGCCCGCTCGTCCTTCCTGGCCGGGCTTGAATCCGATCCCGCCGGCCGGGCGCTGCTGGACGCCGTGTTCGGCAACAGCCCCTATCTGGGGCGGTGCCTGGCGCTGGAAATGGACAGCCTGCGCGCGTTTCTGGCCGACGGGCCGGACGCGGCCTTTGCAGCCCTCATGGCCGATACCGAACAGTCGCTCGATCGCGAAACCAGCCAGTCGCGGGTCATGACGGGTTTGCGCCATGCCAAGCGCCGCACCGCGCTGATCGCCGGGCTGGCGGATATCGCGGGGCTCTGGCCCCTGGAGAAGGTTACCGGCGCGCTGACCGATCTCGCCGAGGAAAGCATTCACGTCGCGGCGCGCTACGTTCTGGGCGCCGCCGCCGCGCAAGGCTCGATCGAGTTGACCGATGCATCCAATCCGGAAAAGGGATCCGGATATATCATTCTCGGCATGGGCAAGCTGGGGGCGCGGGAGCTGAACTATTCCAGCGATATCGACCTGATCGTGCTGTACGACGCCGACTGCGTGCGCGGCGCCACGCCGGAAACCATGGGATCGACCTTCATCAAGGCGACCCGGCAACTTGTGAGCTTTCTCGACGCACGCACCGCCGACGGCTATGTGTTCCGCACCGATCTGCGGCTGCGCCCCGACCCCGGCGTCACCCCCGTCGCCATATCGGCCGAGGCCGCGGAGTCCTATTACGAGAGTGTCGGCCAGAACTGGGAGCGCGCCGCCATGATCAAGGCGCGCCCGGTGGCCGGCGATATCGAGGCCGGTGAACGGTTCCTGCACCATCTGCGCCCCTATATCTGGCGCAAGAACCTGGATTTCGCGGCAATCCAGGACGTGCATTCAATCAAGCGCCAGATCAATGCCCATCGCGGCGGCGCGCGAATCGCGGTCAACGGCCACAACATCAAGCTGGGCCGGGGCGGCATCCGCGAGATCGAGTTCTTCTGCCAGACTCAACAGCTTATCTGGGGCGGCCGCATTCCCGAGCTACGCGATCGCGGAACCGTCGCAACCCTGGCCGCGCTGGCCAGGATCGAGCGGATCGACCGGCAAACCGCCGACGAGATGACCGAGGCTTACGGCTTCCTGCGGCGGTTGGAGCACCGGCTGCAGATGGTCAACGACGAACAGACTCACGACATCCCCCGTACCGACGAGGGCGTCGCCGACATCGCCACCTTCATGGGATACGACACCGACGCGGCCTTCCGCGGCGACCTGCTGCATCATCTGGGCCGCGTCGAGCATCACTACGCGCATCTGTTCGAGGAAGCGCCGGAACTGGGGGCCGGCGGCGCGCTGGTGTTCACCGGCGGCGAGAATCATCCCGACACGGTCAGGACGCTGGAGGAGATGGGCTTTGCCGACGGCGGTTCGATCTCCAACATCGTGCGCAGCTGGCATCATGGCCGTTACCGCGCGACCCGCAGTGAGCGCGCCCGCCAGATCCTGACCGAAATGATGCCCCGGCTGCTGCAGGCGTTCGCCAGCACGGCCACCCCCGACAAGGCCTTCGCGCGGTTTGACGAATTCGTCGCCGGCCTGCCCGCTGGCGTGCAGATTTTCTCGATGTTCCACGCCAACCCGCCGATACTGGACATGGTGGCGGAAATCATGGGCGGCGCGCCGCGCATCGCCGACTGGCTGAGCCGAAACCCGTCGCTGCTGGACGCGGTGCTGACCGGCGATTTCATGGAGCCGCTGGGCCCGCGGTCTGAACTCGAGAAGGAGCTTGAGGTCATACTGGAGGAGGCCAATGACTATGAGGACGTGCTGGAACTGACCCGGCGCTGGACCAATGACCAAAAATTCCGGGTCGGGGTTCAGATCCTGCGCGGTGTGGTCGGCGGCGCGGCGGCCGGCGAGTCCCTGACCGCCGTGGCCGACACGGTGCTGAGCGCCCTGCTGCCTCGTGTCGAGACGGAATTCGCGCGCCGCCATGGCCGGGTTTCCGGTGGCGGACTGGCGATCATGGCGCTCGGCAAGCTGGGCAGCGGGGAACTGTCGCCCACTTCGGACCTGGATCTGGTTTTCGTATACGACCATGCCGCGGACGCCGAGGCATCGGACGGCGAAAAACCCCTGACCCCCGGCGTATGGTTCGCCCGTCTCTGTCAGCGGCTGATCAGCGCCATTACGGCGCCAACCGCGGAGGGCAACCTCTATGAAATCGACATGCGGCTGCGCCCGTCGGGTAGCGCCGGCCCCACGGCCAGCCGGCTGGAAAGCTTCGAGCGCTACTACCGGGAAGAGGCCTGGACCTGGGAGCATATGGCGCTGACCCGCGCTCGCGTCGTCGCCGCGACATCGCAAGACATCGACTATCGCGCCACCGGCATTATTTGCGCAACCTTGGCCAGGCCGCGCGACCCCGACCGCCTGGTTGTCGACGTGGCCGATATGCGGCTGCGCATGGCCGGCCAACACCGGGGAGAGAGCCTCTGGGACGTAAAACATCGCCGCGGCGGCCTGGTCGATATCGAATTCATCGCGCAGTATCTGCAACTGCTGCACGGGCCGGCGCACCCGCGCGTGTTCGCGGAAAACACGGCGGAGGCGCTGGAACGGATGGGCGTGGTGCAAGCTCTCGACAAAGACGATGCCGCCAGCCTGATCCATGCGCTGGGCCTGTGGTGGCGCCTGCAGGACACGTTGCGCCTGATCGCCCCCGGCGGCCTGAATGAGGAGAACATCCCGGACTCGACGAAGGCCGCCCTGGCGCGCGCCGCCACCCAGCCCGATTTCGAGACCCTGAAAACCACCATGGAAGAAGCCTGTGAAAGGATTTCGGTCCTCTATCGCCGGATCGTCGACGACCCGGCAGGGGAGGCCCGCAAGCGCCTGCCGGCGGAAGAGGAAAAAGCCTGAAAACCACGCCACGCGCCGGGTTGATCTGGCGCGCCCATCCGCTATACCGGTTTCCATAATTCAACAGACAGGAGAACATCCCATGCGCGTCGATGTTGGCGACAAGGCCCCCGATTTCACCCTGCCGACGGATGGTGGCGGCGCCTTGACGCTGTCCTCGCTGAGAGGCCGGAAAGTCGTGCTCTATTTCTACCCGAAGGACGACACGTCCGGCTGCACGGCGGAATCGATCGCCTTCCGCGACGCACTGGCGGATTTTGAGGCGGCCGGCGCCGCGGTGATCGGCCTGTCGAAAGACAGCGCCGCGAAACATGACAAGTTCAAGGCCAAATACGACCTCAACTTCCCCTTGGTCGCCGACGAGGAATGCACGGCCTGCGAGGCCTGGGGCGTGTGGGTCGAAAAATCCATGTATGGCCGGAAATATATGGGCATCGAGCGTTCCACCTTCCTGATCGACGCCAACGGAAAAATCACCCGCGCCTGGCGCAAGGTAAAAGTCCCCGGCCATGTGGAAGAGGTGCTGGAGGCGGCCAAGGCGCCTTGAGCCACTGCAATGCCGGGGGGCGTGTCGATGGTCAGGCCGTCTCCCGGTCCACCTCGGCCGCCAGGTCGCACAAGGCCGGGGCGACTTTCGCTTCATAGCAGGGTTTGCTTTCCAGGCGCTTCAGATGCGCCGGCAGGCGGGTTAGTTGGTCGGCGCAGTGGGCGCGGGTTTCCTCCAGCGCGGGCAAGCCGGCGATGCGCTTGCCGCCCCGCATCACCGGGCGGATCAGCGCCTCACCGTCCTGTTCGTCGCCCTCGATGGTCAGCACATCGCCCCGCATGGCCCCATCCTCACCATAGCGGCGCCATACCTGTTTGCGGCCGGGCCATGTCGCCTTGCCCTCGGAACGCTTGCGTTTCGGCCGACCTGCATATTCCTGCAGCTTGTAGGCGCAGTCGAGCGCCGCCGCGTCGGACGAGGTCGTCAGCGCGGTGCCGATGCCATAGCCGTCGATCGGCGCGCCGGCGGCCTCATATGCCAGCAGCTTGTCCTCATCGATGCCGCCGCTGGCGAAGATCGACATGTTTGTCAGCCCGTGGCGATCGAAGATCGCCCGCACCTTGCGCGCATGGTCGGCCAGGTCCCCGCTGTCCAGCCTGACCCCGGCCAGCTTGATCCCGTCCGCCGCCAGCTTGGGGGCCAGCCGCGCCACCTTTTCCGCTCCGGCCTCGGTATCGTATGTGTC
>CBFDDT010000045.1:0-23847 GCA_965603635.1 uncultured bacterium
TATTCTGCTCGACAGGTGGGATATGGTAGGCGGCACGAGCCGTTTGCCGAAATGAATGCGGGGAATCGCATGACGCGCAAGATGTTTGGAACCGATGGGGTTCGGGGACTCGCGAACAAGGAACCGATCACGCCGCAGACCGTGTTGCGGCTGGCGATGGCTGTTGGCCAACGGTTTCGTCGCGGCGACCATCGGCATCTCGTGGTGATAGGCAAGGATACTCGTCTGTCGGGCTATATGCTCGAACCCGCCCTTACCGCCGGTTTCGTTTCCATGGGAATGGATGTGGTGCTGGTGGGGCCGTTGCCCACGCCGGCGGTGGCGGTTCTGACGCGTTCGCTCAGGGCCGATCTCGGTGTCGTGATTTCCGCCTCCCACAATCCATACTTCGACAATGGGATAAAGCTGTTCGGTCCAGACGGTTACAAGCTGTCGGACGAGGAAGAAGCGGCGATCGAGCAACTGATGGACAGCCCCGATCTGGAGCCCGCCGAATCTGGCGATCTGGGCCGGGCGCGTCGGCTGGACGATGCGCAGGGCCGCTATATCGAATATGTCAAACAGACCTTCCCTCGCGGCCTGCGGCTGGATGGATTGCGCATCGTGGTCGATTGCGCCAATGGCGCCGCCTACAAGGTGGCGCCGACTGTTCTGTGGGAGTTGGGCGCGGATGTGGTCTCGATCGGGGTGGAACCCGACGGCACCAATATCAACCGGAATTGCGGCGCGACGGCGCCCGAAACTCTGTCCGAGCGCGTCGTCGCAACGGGAGCGGATCTGGGTCTGGCGCTGGATGGCGACGCCGACCGGGTCATTATCTGCGACGAGCATGGGGCCATCGTCGATGGCGACCAGCTGATGGCGCTGATTGCCGGTGAATGGCTTGCCGCCGATCGTCTGCGCGGTGGCGGCGTGGTCGCTACCGTGATGTCCAATCTGGGATTCGAACGCCATTTGGGCGGCATGGGGCTGGAGCTTGCACGGACCGCGGTGGGCGACCGCTATGTCGTCGAGAAAATGCGCCAAGGCGATTACAATCTGGGCGGCGAACAGTCCGGCCATATCATCATGTCGGATTACGGCACCACGGGCGACGGATTGATTGCGGCGCTTCAGGTGCTGGCGGCGCTGGTGACGCGCAACGCGGCCGCCAGCGAGATTTGCCGTGTCTTCGAAACATTGCCGCAACTGCTGCGTAATGTACGGTTTGGCGGCGGCGGCGCGCCGCTGGACGATAAACTGGTGCGTGACGCCATTGCCGAGGGCGAATCGGCCTTGGGGTCCGGCGGACGGCTGGTGATACGAAAATCGGGCACCGAGCCGCTGATCCGCGTGATGGCGCAGGGCGACGATGAAGCTCTGGTCGGCACCGTGGTCGCTGAAATTGTAGAGGCGATTGAACAGGTGGGCGGCCAATGACGGTCATGCATGATAAAGCATTGGCGGACGAGATGGCGGGTGACATGACAGGCCAGGGGACAAAAATCGACGGCCGTATTCTGGTTGTCGCCGGCTCGGATTCCAGCGGCGGCGCGGGCATTCAGGCCGACATCAAGGCAATTACCGCGCTGGGCGGCTATGCGATGACCGCGGTCACGGCGCTGACGGCGCAGAACACCGAGGGCGTGAACGGCATTGTCGAATCCACGGGCGGGTTCGTCGCCAAGCAGATGCGGCTGGCGCTGAAGGATATCGGCGCCGACGTTATCAAGATCGGCATGGTGCCCAACGAGGAAACCATCGAATCCGTGCATTACACCTACCGGGAATTCGCGCCCGACATCCCCATCGTGCTGGATCCGGTAATGATGGCCAAGGGCGGGCATCCGCTGATCGACCGCGAGGCGATCCATCTGGTACGCCAGCATTTCCTGTTGCACGCCTATATCGCCACCCCCAATATCCCCGAAGCCGAGGTGTTGACGGGCATGGAAATCCACACGCTCGCCGATATGAAACATGCCGCGGAAATCATGATTACGCTGGGTTGCCAGTCGGTGCTGGTAAAGGGCGGCCATTTCGAGGGCGAGGGGAACGAGATTTATGACGTGCTGTTCTCGGAGGAAGGGCTGGAAGTTTTCGAGAGTACCCGCATCGATACGCCACACACCCACGGGACCGGCTGTACGCTGGCCTCGGCAATCGCGGTGGGTTTGGCCCAGAAGATGACGTTGCGCGATTCAGTGGTGCGCGCGCGGGCCTATGTGCGTCAGGCGATTCTGACGGCGCCGGGTTTCGGCAAGGGGCACGGGCCGTTGAACCATGTCCACACAGTGGCCCCTTATCACCCCGAGAAGTAATATCCGTTAGACGATCGGATCGGCGGCTGGCGGGGACGATTTCAGTAAGCCCGATAAAATTTCCAGACCCTGGCGAATGCGCTCGCGGTCCTGTTCGGCGCTTATACAGATCCGTACAGCTTGTTCGGCCGAACCGTTCTCGCCGGCGGTAAATGCACTGCCGGGCGTGACCGCGACGCCGCGCGCCAATGCCTCGGCCGCGAATGCGGCGCCTGTCCATAATGGCGGAAGTCGCAACCAGGTGTGGGTGCTGTTGGGGTGGGCCAGCCTGGGGATTTGTCCGAGTATTTCGGTCGCCATTATCTGACGCGTCGCCGCTTCGCGCCGCTGGCGTTCGGCCGACGCCCCGGCCGCGCCCGACAGGATCAGGTCGGTTGTCAGTTCCGTATTCAGCGGCGATGGCATCAGCGCCGTGGCGCGGATCGCTCCCGCCAGCGCCGGAACCAGGGCGTCGGGCGCCGCAATGAAGCCGGTCCGCAGAATCGGCGCCACCGGCTTTGAAAGGCTGGTTATATAAAGACCCAACTCCGGCGCGAAGTTGCTGATCGGCGGGGGTGAATCTTCCACTACATAGCCGAATACATCGTCCTCGACGATGTAAACGCCATGACGCATGGCGATCTCGGCGATGGCGCGCCTTCGGTCTTCGGGTAAAACGGATGTCGTCGGATTATGCAGGGTGGGTACGGTGTAGAGTAACCGGGGATTGGTTTCGCGGCAGGCGGTCTCGAATGCGTCCGGGATTATCCCCTGGTCGTCGATCGTTACCGCCGCGACCTTCAGCCCCAGCATTTCCGCCAACTGGCGTGCGCCCGGCCAGGTCAGCGATTCGAGCAGAATCGTATCGCCGGGCTTGGCAAGCGCCATGAAAGCGACGCTCAGCCCGTGTTGGCAGCCATTGACGATCAGGATGGAATCCTCGCTGCGTTCGATGCCGAACTGCCGTAACCAGGATTGCGCCGCGATCCGATGCCGTCGCAGCCCGTTCGACGGTAAATAGCCCTCGATGGCGTTCAGGCGTTCGGGCGTGGCCAGGCGCTGCATCGCTTGCGCCAGAAGCTCGTTTACCCAGGGGTCGGCCGGGAAATTTTGATTCATTGCGATCGGGCCGGATGATTTTCCGGGTTCCACGCCGTGCCGGTCGAAGGCCGCCATGGGAAAGTTGAACGCCATGTCGCGCGACGTGGTCGATCGCTGCTGTTCAGACAGAACATAGGTGCCCCGGCCAACTTCGCCCGCGATGCGCCCCTGGGCCTGCGCCAGTGCATAGGCGCGGGTGATCGTGCCCACGGTGACGCCCAGTTTCCATGCAAGGTCGCGGTGGGTCGGCAGCCGCGCGCCTTCCGGCAGTTCACCGGAATCGACGGCCTTGCCGATCGCATCCGCCAGAGCCCGGTATTTGGGCCCGTTATAGCCGGTAATGTCGGGTGTCCATATTGTCATGGTGACAATGTATCCATTGACTCTATTGTACCTTTAAATAATCATGGTTGTCCCTGCAGAACGGCGGGGATGGTGGTGTATTGTATCGATACAATATGCCGCCATTCCTGTCAAGCGGCGGTTGATATTCAAGGAGAGTGAAATGGCCTGGACGCAAAGGATCGAGAAAAGTTTCCCCGTCAGTGGGCTGAGCAAGCGCGACCTGGTCGCCATTATTAGCCTGTGGCGGCATCGTGCGCGAAGCCGGCGTCATTTGCAGTGGCTGGATGAACGCCAACTGCGCGATATCGGAATTGACCGGCAATCTGCCGCCGAAGAGGCTCGCAAGCCCTTCTGGCGCGCTTGAACGATTGGTGATAGGGAGAGAAAGATGAGTACCCGTGAAAACAACAACATTTTTATCGCCGACGCATTCGTGGGCGAAGGCCTGGCCGGCAATCCGGCGGCTGTCTGCCCGCGCGAGGATTGGTTGACCGACGATGTAATGCAGTCGGTGGCGCGGGAAATGGCGCTATCCGAAACGGCATTTTTCGCGCCGCAAGGCGATGGTTACCTGCTGCGCTGGTTTACCCCGGCGACAGAGGTCGATCTTTGCGGCCATGCCACCCTGGCCTCGGCGGCGGTATTCTTCACGCATCTGGATCCCGGCGCGTCGGCCGTGCGGTTTCACACGCTGAAAGCCGGAATCCTTACCGTGACCCGCCATGGCGATCTGCTGGAACTGGATTTCCCCGCCCGCCCGGCTGCCCCCGGTAGACTGGACGGCCTCTCGGCCGCGATTGGCGCCACGCCGACCGATATTCTACGCATTCCCGGCGCCACCTGCATGGCGGTGTTCGACAGCGAGGATACCGTTCGTGGCCTGGCGCCCGACATGGCGGCGCTTGCGGCGCTGGAAGACCGCATGATCATCGCCACGGCGCCCGGTGACAATGTGGATTTCGTGTCGCGATGTTTCGCACCCCGCGCGGGCATCGACGAAGATCCGGTCACCGGTAGCGCCCATACCACGACGGTTCCCTACTGGTCGGCGCGACTGGACAAGGCCGAACTTCATGCCGTCCAGGCCTCGACCCGTGGCGGAGAGCTGTTCTGTACCGACCGGGGCGACCGCGTCGCCATCGCCGGCCGGGCCGCGATCCGCGGCAGTGGCGTGCTCGATCTCACTGGAGCCTCTCCGCGCGCTGAGTTGATCGACGCTTGAGCGGAATACGGCCAGTCACCGCGCTTGGCCCCTGGGCCGCCGGCATGCTGGCCATTGTGATCTGGGGCGCGACGCCGGCCGCCACGAAATATGCTGTCGCTGAGATCGATCCATTGGCCGTCGGCATGTTGCGGACGGCGCTGGCGGGACTGGCGGTTGCCCCCGCGCTGTTGCTGCTTCGCCTGCCGCTGCCTCGTGACCGGACGGGGTGGCGGCTGTTGCTGATATCGACGGCTTCCGGCTTTATCGGCTTTCCGCTGCTGTTCAGCCTGGCGCTGGCCCATACCTCGACGGCCCATGCGGCGCTGGTGCTGGCCCTGGCGCCGGTCCTGACGGGGCTGGTTGGCGCCGTTGTTGAACGCCGTCGGCCGGGCCGTTGGTGGTGGGGCGGCGTGACCGTGGCGTCGGCCGGCGCGGCGGCGCTGATCCTGTTGCGTGGCCAGGGCAGCGGCGAGGCGACGCTGTATGGCGATCTGATGGCGCTGGCGGCCTGTTTCGCGGTTGCGGGCGGTTATGTGGCTGGCAGCCGCCTGTCGCCTGTCATCGGTACCTGGAGCGTTACCGCCTGGGGGGCGCTGCTGGGATGCGCGGTGGCTGTTCCCGTTGTGGCGACTCAGTTCGCGATCGGCGGTTGGCCCGACGCCGGGTTAACGGCCTGGACGGCGATCGGCTGGTTGGCGGTGGTTTCCTCGTTGCTGGGCTATGTCGCCTGGTACTGGGCCCTTGCTGGTGGCGGGGTCGCGCGGATATCGACGTTGCAGTTTCTGCAGCCGGCCGTCACGTTGATCCTCGCGGTGATCCTTTTCGCCGAGGCCATGACGCCGGTGTTGCTGTTGTCGGGCGCGGTGATTTTGATTGGTGTCGCCATGGCGCGGCGCGGCTGAATTCTGTTAGAGCAATATCCGATCGGATCGAACCGGTTCGGTTCAATTCGATCGGATGATGCTCTAGTGTGGCTACTTCATCGGGGAGAAGGCGGGCATGGATACCGCAACGCAAGACAAACTCGAACTGCCGGGCCTGGCCGGGATCGAACGAGCGCATGAACAGCTGGCGCCCTATATGGATGACACGCCGCTGGTGCGCTGTGAACTGCTTTCCCGCGCGCTGGACGCCGATGTCTGGATCAAGAACGAGACCGTCACCGCGATCGCCAGTTTCAAGCTACGCGGCGCGCTGGCCCATCTGCTGCGCGCGAAGGATTTGCGTGGCGCGGTAACCTCATCGACCGGCAACCATGGGCATGGCGTGGCCTATGGCGCGCGGATGCTGAACGTGCCGTCGCATATCTTCCTGCCCGCGGTGAACAATCCGGTTAAGCGCGCGATGATCCGCGCCTTCGGCGCCACCCTGCATGAGGTCGGCGCCGATATTGACGTCGCCAAGGATGCCGCGCGTAATTTCGCGGCCGAAAACGACATGGAATTCATCGATGACGGTGAGAGCCTGGACATGATGGAGGGCGCCGGCACGACCGGCCTGGAATGCGCGCGCAAGCTGGACGGGATCGACTGGTTCTTCGTGCCGATGGGCGCGGCGACCCTGTTCACCGGCGCCGCGGCCGCGGTCAAGGCGCTGCAGCCGGATTGCAAATGCGTTGCGGTTCAGGCCAAGGGCGCGCCGGCGATGGTGGAAAGCTTCCATGCGCGTAAATCGGTCCAGGCGGCGATCAGCACCGTGGCCGACGGGCTGGCCTGCCGCATCCCGGCGGAACGCGCGCTGCAGGGGCTGATCGCGCTGGGTGACGATGCGATGACGGTCTCCGACGATGTCATGCTGGCCGCGATCCGCACCATCGCGGAATGCGCCCACGTGCTGGTGGAGCCCGCCGGCGCGGCGGCCCTGGCCGGCGCCTGGGAGCGGCGCGACGCGATCCGCGGCAAGCGGGTGGTGTTGTTGCTGACCGGGGCCAATCTGCCGCGCGACGTGTTGCAACAGGCGCTGGCGGGCGAGCCGCTGTTTACGCTGGAGGAGGCCGCCGCGGCCGGAGGGTGAAACGATGACGATAAGGTGGAACATAGAGAACGACGTTACGGCGGACGAATTCATCGATGTGCTGATGCGTTCCGGCCTGGCCGCGCGCCGTCCGGTGGATGAACGCGAACGGGTCGCCACCATGCTGGAAAACAGCAACCTGATCGTCACCGCGCGAGACGGGGACGGACGGTTGATCGGCGTGTCGCGCTGCATCACCGACTATGCCTATTGCTGCTACTGCTCGGACCTGGCGGTGGACCGTAAACAGCATGGCCAGGGAATTGGCCGGGAACTGGTTCGCCGAAGCCAAGAGGCCGCCGGGGATGGCGCGACCTTCCTGTTGCTGTCGGCCCCGGGTGTAGAGGATTATTATCTGCATACGGGGTTCGAGAAATTCGAGACCTGCTACGGAATTCGCCGTAAGGGGTGAGGTAACCAATCCCCGTTCTGACCGCCGCCGAAATCGAAAAATACCGCAAAGACGGTTTTGTCGCGGTCGAGGGCGCCATCGTGCGCGGCGCCGCGACTGGCCGGGTCAGGCTGGAGCCCATGGAGTTCGAACTGCCGGAAATCTACACCGAATCCTCGTTTTTCGCGGTGCAGACCCGGCGGGACGAATAGGGTTGGCGCTACCGTTTACTCGAACCGGACGGTGACCTCGGGCTCGATTTCCATTTTCAGGCCCGGGATTAGCGCCATCATTTCCTTCATGTCGGCGACGCTCTGCTCGCTGTTCGATGCCATCTTGGTCATGGCTTCCTCGCTATTCAGGAACTCGGCGAAGGCGATATCGACCAGGGTCACGCGGCTGCCATTCAGGTGCGTGGCGTTGCTATCGACGACCGAGCCCGCGACTTCCACATGCATCGACATGCGCATGTCCTTGAAGGCCATCTTCATCATTTCCATCGCCGCTTCCTGTTCCTCCGCGGACTGTTCCACGGGGGCTTCTTCCGTTGACGCTGTCTCCGTGGTCTCCACGGATTTGGATTTCGCTTCATTGACCGGCCAGTGAATTACAAGTTCGGTCGGGCTGCCGGGCTGCATGGTGAATGTGGTGAAGTCGCCTGCGTCGTCCTCGCCTTCCACCGGTCCGTCGCCGGGCATCTTGTCGCCGGGGTCCTGTCCGACGTGGATTTTGTTGATGTCGGCGAAGGCATAACTGGCCTCGTAACCCTTGCCAAATTCGGTCTCTATATCCTTGGCCGAAACATAAGTCACGCCCTCGCCATAACCGGGGGCGGCATCGCGTAATTCCTGTTCATTATAGAGTTCGGCCGGCTGCCCCTCGGGCGCCATTTCATTCATCATTTCGACGATCTCGTTGCTCATCACCAGGCGCTCGGTGATCGTGCCGCTGCCGTCGGGCTGGACCCGCACGACAGTCTCGATCTCCATGCAGCCGGCGACGGCGAGCGTCGCGATCCCCAGCAACAGGATACCTAATGTCTTGCCGCACGCCTTCGCCATTGAGGCGACGGCGCCCCGTCCAAATCGCTCGTTCATGTTGTTTTCTCCTCGATCCCTGACTTTTCGACGCTTCCACCGCATGGGGAAGCCTGATAATTGTGACGGGTCGGGTTTAACATCCCGTTACTACGTCTGGCCCTCGGGGAAAATCATGGAAAAACAGATCGACATTACGGTGGCCCCGGCCGAGACGCCCGAGGATATCGAGGCCGTCCGCGGCCTGTTTCGCGAATATGCAGAATTCATGGGGTTCGAGCTTTGTTTCGAGGGATTCGACAAGGAAATGGCGGAATTGCCGGGCCCCTACGCGCCGCCCGGGGGCGAGTTGCTGCTGTGTCGCGTGGGTGGCGAACCGGCGGGATGCGTGGCGACCTGTCGTTTTTTGCCGGGCATGGCGGAATTGAAACGCCTCTATGTGCGTCCCGATTTCCGCGAGATGAAGATCGGGCGCAACCTCGCCTGGCTGGCCATGGGCATGGCGGGCGAGGCGGGTTATGCGTCGATCAGGCTGGAAACAGTCCCCGACCGCATGGAAACCGCCGTCGGGATGTATGAAAAGCTGGGTTTCGAGAGATCGCCCTGCGCGGAGGGGACGGATTCGCGGATCGTCTGCTATACGCGCGCACTCGCCGACCTGATCGGATAACCCCAACACCGAAAATCACCGCAAGAACCGGGTGGGTCGCCATGCCGGTTGCCCTGATACTGCAGAACGAGAGTCGCGGTATGGGGGGCGGGGATGGCGGTGGATACGACCACGGCGCGGCAAAACAGACGAGGTTTCTTGTACTTTGCACGACGTGTCGAGATCGCCATTCGCCTTCTGTTTCGCGGCATGCGCCGAAAAATAAAGTCGCGCGGCCTTGATTGGGCTATGAACGATCACATGCTCCGCGACATCGGCTTGCAACGGAGGGATCTTGAGCGAAACGCACGAAGATCCGATAGTACCGGAGGATTTAACGATGACCATGGACGGTATTGAAATGCATGCGCAACCAGCCGGCGATAGCGGTGATAATCCAGCCCGCGTGCCCGGCCGTTCCGAATACGCCCGGATGGGAATGGTGCTGGACAAGCTGGCCGACGAGTTTCCGAACCAGCCCTCGTTGGCGGAATTGGCGGCCCATGTCGGGCTCAGCGAGCCCTATTTTCAGCGCATGTTCATGCGTTGGGTGGGGGTCAGTCCGAAGAAGTTCCTGCAGCATCTGACATTGGCCGAGGCCAAGCGGCGGCTGCGCAAATCGGTGAGTGTGCTGGACGCGGCGTACGATGCGGGCCTGTCGGGTCCAGGCCGGCTGCACGATCTGTTCGTGACCTTCGAGGCGATGACGCCGGGCGAATACAAGGCGCACGGCAAAGGACTCACCGTGCGTTACGGTTTCCACGACAGCCCGTTCGGCGAATGCCTGCTGATGGCGACCGAACGTGGCATCTGCGGCCTCGGTTTCGTTGCCGAAGACGCACGGGACACGGCGCTCGCGAAGCTCGCCCGCGGTTGGGAACAGGCCGAACTGTTGCGCGACGATGACGCCACCCAGTCTTTCATGCCGCGGATATTCGCCGAGCCGGGCGGTACGGTTGCCCGTGACGCGCCGCCAATCCGGTTGTTCCTGCGGGGCAGCCGGTTCCAGCTCAAGGTCTGGCAGGCGCTGCTCGATATCCCGCCGGGTACGCTGGCCACATACCAGGATATTGCCCGGCGGATTGGTGTTCCGGGCGGCGCTGCGCGCGCGGTGGGCAACGCCAATGGCGCGAACCCTGTCTCTTGGTTGATCCCTTGCCACCGGGTTATCCGGAAGTCGGGTGAACTGGGCGGTTACGGCTGGGGCCTTGGCCGCAAGCTCGCGATGATCGGCTGGGAAGGCGAGCAGGCGGAGGACGCGGCTTAAGCGTCCCTCAGCCGCCCTCAGCCCAGGGCTTCATCCCGCCCCAGGCGATGAAGGGCGGGTTGTCGACCCCGGGTTTGCCGTAGGCGAGGGGGGCGCCATGTTGGTCGGTGACCTGGCCGCCGGCGCCGGTCAGGACCGCATGGCCGGCGGCGGTGTCCCATTCCATGGTGCGGCCGAAGCGCGGGTAGATATCCGCCTCGCCTTCCGCCACCAGGCAGAATTTCAGGGAACTTCCGGCGGTTTTCCGGTCCGCCACCGGATGGCCGCGCAGCAGTTTGTCGATCGCCTCCGGGTCGCCATGGCGGCGGCTGGCGACGATGGTCACACCATCGGCGGGCACGGGACGCACGGAAATCGCGGTCGCCGGGTCGCCGTCGCGAGACATTGTGGCGCCTACGCCGGCAAGCCCCGTGAAGGTCAGGTTCAGCGCTGGCGCATGGACGACGCCCAGTGCCGGCGCGCCATTGACGATCAGGCCGATATTCACCGTGAACTCGCCATTGCGGTTGACAAACTCGCGGGTGCCGTCCAGCGGATCGACCAGCCAGAACCGCCCGCCGGAAATGTCGGGCATGCGCCCCGCCGACGCCGCCTCTTCGGCGACCAGCGGAATATCGGGGGCGAGTTCGGTCAATCCTGTCTCGATGACCGCCTCGGCCGCCAGATCGGCGGCCGTCACCGGCGAATCGTCGGATTTGGTCTCGGTTTCGAAGTCGGTGGCGTAAATTTCCATGATCGCCTCGCCGGCCTTGTGGGCTAGCGCGACGAGTTGGGGCATCCAGTTTGCGTATTCGGTCACGATGTCTCCTTTAAACGGAACGCCACATGCCCGGTGCGCCACAAAGTCCGGAAGAAGCGAATTCCGTGTTGACGGAGAACCTCTGGCGGAGCCTTCAGTTGAGCGCCGGCCAGGCATTCGGTAATCGTCCGGCTGCCGTCGATTTGCCGGAACATGGCCACCAGCGGCGGCGGTAGCGTCAGCGGTGTCGCATTCGGCGTTAACAATTTTGCCGGCTGCTGGCCGTTGCCCGGTGTCAGCGTACCGCCGCGCAGAACGGGTGTGGCGCGGTCGGTAAAGCCGGGTTCCGTCAGGTCGATGCGCCAGTCCCGCGCGGGGCGGTCGGGCCGGCAAACGCAGAAATCGTGACGGGTCAGCATGCTGGCGATCAGTTCCATCGCGCGCCATCTCTCCTCGTCGCCGAGCGAGTCCAGCCTTTGGTACAGCGGGTGATTTTCGGGAATGAAGCCGTCGGGATTGTAATACATGGGTTGCAGCCATGCCTGGAATTCCAGCTCGGCGTCGCGGGTCAGCTCCATGATTTCGGGCACGTTATAGGGCCGGTCCTGCTGGTGCAGGAACAGATCCACCAGCCCCGCGTCGTATTTCATGTCCGTCGAGCGTTTGGCGTAGGTGCGCAGAGGATGTTCGGGCGGCAGAATTTCGAGGCTCGCCTTGACCAGCGCCAGATCTTCGCCGGTTTGTCCGGTGGCGCCGAGGGTACGGAACAGATCCTGCATCATATAGACCGGCGCGCGGCCATAGCGGCCATAGAGCATGATGAAAATCACGCCATCGCGATGCAGCACCCCGCCCAGCGCCCGCAGTCCGGCCAACGGGTCGGGCAGATGGTGCAACACACCGGACGAGACGATGAAGTCGAAGGTCTGGCCGAGGTCCCCGACAGTCTCCAGCCGCATCTGGCGCAGTGTCAGATTGTTCAATCCGTGCCGGGCTTTCAGTTTTTCTCCGTGGGCCAACGAGGCCTCGCTGAGGTCGACGCCGGTAACCGTGGCCGTGGGGTGCTGCAGCGCGTAGCGGGCGGCCTGATTGGCGCCGCATCCGGCGACCAGGATATTCATGCCCTCGCGATAGCCGGTGGCGGGCCAATAGATGTCGGCGTAATCCCTGGCGTCTCCCAAGGCGGTCCCCCCTCCGGCCAGCCAGGCTTCCATATCCTCGATCGGTTTGGGATAAATCCAGCGTTCGTATTGCTCCTGGACCTTGTCCATCATGCTGCATCCTGGATGGCGCGCCATACCGACTGCGGTGTCGCCGGCATGTCGATGGCGGTCACGCCACGCTCGGACAGGGCGTCGAGAAGGGCGTTCATGACGGCGGGGGGCGCCGCGACCGCGCCGGCCTCGCCCGATCCCTTTAGCCCCAACGGGTTGGTGGTGCAGGGCGCGTCCTCGTGATAGGCGAAGGCGATATCGGGAAGGTCGTCGGCGCGCGGCAGGCCGTAATCCATGAAGGAACCGCTGAGAAGCTGTCCGTCATCGTCATAGACGCAAGCCTCGTGCAGCGCCTGACCGACCCCCTGGCCGATGCCGCCATAGACCTGGCTGGCCAGCAGTTTTGGATTGATCACCTTGCCGAAATCGTCCACCGCCGTGTAGCGGTCCAGCGTTACCTGCCCGGTTTCCGGGTCCACTTCCACCTCGCAGACATGGCAGCCGTTGGGGAAGGTGTACAGTGTTGTGCCGTGGGTGCCCTCGCCGGTGAGGCCCGGTTCGTCACCTTGGGGCAGATTGGCCGGATCCGCGGCGGCCCGGGCGATATCGGCCAGACTTGCGGCGCGGTCGGTGCCGGCAATGGCGAAGGCGCCGTCGGCGAATTCGATATCCTCGACCGCGGCTTCAAGGGCCTCCGCCGCGATACGCTTGCCCTTTTCGATCAGATCGCCAGCCGCCAGATCGCAGGAAACGCCGCCGACGGGCAGCGAGCGCGAACCGCCGGTGCCCATGCCGGTCGGCACAAGATCGGTATCGCCCTGGATGACCCGCACCCGGGCGATATCGATGCCCAGCCGGTCGGCGATAATCTGGCCATAGGCGGTCTGGTGGCCCTGGCCGTTGTCCTGGGTGCCGATGGAGAAGGTAACCGATCCGTCCGGCTCGACACGCATGCGGCCGGTTTCCTCGGGGCCGGAGCCGCAATTCTCGATGTAATGAGCGATGCCCATGCCGCGCAGCCGGCCGCGCGCCCCGGATTCCGCCTTGCGGGCGGCGAAACCATCATGGTCGGCGCGGCCCAGCGCGTCTTCCAGATTACGGTCGAAATCGCCGGAATCGTAAGTCGCGCCGATCACCGTCGTGAAAGGCATTTGTTCCGTGCCGATGAAGTTGCGCCGCCGCAGCTCCGCCGGGTCGATGCCAAGCTGGCTGGCCGCCGCATCCACCGTGCGTTCCAGCAGATAGATCGCTTCCGGCCGCCCGGCGCCGCGGTAGGCATCGACGGGAACAGTGTTGCTGAAAACGCCGGTGACGCTGACATGCATGGCCTGGAAACGGTAGACCCCGTTATTCATCAGGACGCCGCAGTCGGTCGGGATATAGGGCGCGAAGTTCGACAGGTAGGCGCCCATATTGGCGTAATTATTCACGCGCAGCGCCAGAAACCGGCCGTCGCCATCCAGCGCCAGTTCCACATTGTTGACCTGGTCGCGGCCGTGGCTGTCCGACAGGAACGCATCCGCCGCGCGTTCGGCCACCCATTTGACCGGGCGCCCCAGTTCGCGGGCCGCCAGAAGCACCAGTACTTGCTCCGCATAGAGGAAAATTTTCATGCCGAACGCGCCGCCCACATCCGGGGTGACGAGATGGAACGCTTCTTCGGGCATTTTGAAGATATCGTTGGCAAGCTGGCGGCGCAGGGAATGGGGGCCCTGGCTGGGCGTATGGAGGGTGAAACGCTCGCCGTCCCAGCCGCCGATTGCCGCGCGGGTTTCGATCGGTGCGACAACGATGCGATTGTTTCTCAGGCGAGTGCGCACGATATGGGCGGCATCGGCGAACAGCGCGTCGGTTTTTTCCCGATCACCCTTCTCCCAGCGGAAACTGACATTGCCTGGCGCCTCGTCATGGACCGGCGGCACGCCCGGTTCGATCGCCGCCATGGAATTGGCGGCGGCGCGCAGCGGGTCATACTCGACCATTATCGCCTCGGCGGCATCGTGGGCCTGATCCGGTGTCTCGGCCACGACGAAAGCGACCGGGTCACCCACATGGCGCACCTTGCCCTCGGCCAGCACGGGATGTGGCGGCAGGGGTTGGACCGAACCGTTCGGCTGTGTCGTTGGGGCCAGGCACTGGATGGTCCCAAGCCCCTCGCGCCGGATATCGTCCGCCGTGTAGATCGCCAGCACGCCGGGCATGCCCAGCGCGGCCCGCATGTCGATGTCTGCGATGCGGGCATGGGCATGCGGCGACCGTAGAACGTGGCCGAAGGCCTGCCCCTCAAAATCGATGTCGGCCGTATAACGACCCTGGCCCGTCAATAGCCGCGCGTCCTCGACCCGATTAATCGGTTGCCCGATCCCAAACTTCGACATGCCTCTTGAATCCTCATCACCTGAAACAGCGGCGCGATGATAGGGCAGGCGTGGTAGCCGCTCAATCTGTTAGTTACTTGTCCTTACCGCTTTTTCGTGCCTTTTGGCCTGCCGGGGGACGAAAACACCGGCAACATCGACAGGCCGGCGAAAATGATGCCAGCCATCAGCCCCAGAAGAAGCCATGCCGTCAAATTCACCTGCGCCAGAAGGTCGAACAGGCTGATCGTGAACGTTGGGTCGAAATAATGTACGAGCGATGTGCCCGCAAAAATCATGCTCCCGGAAATAATAAAAGAAATCAGTAGTTTAATTGCAGCGTAATAATATTTTTTCATTTTTTCTTTCGCTGATAGCCGGGTTATGCCCCTCGCCCCTATTATCCCTGTATATAGGTAGGGAGAAGACAATATGCACGTATAATCGGGCGGTATTTCAGGCAAAGTCAGGGAAATAAAAAGGCCCCGGTGGATTTCTCCAACCGGGGCAGGGCCGCAGGAACTGTTATGGCCATGACGCGTGGCCTGTCGCCGTCGCCAAATCAGGTTCAGTCGAACGCTTCATCCCAGGTGCCGCGCGTTGAGGCCTTGGAATATTCCGTGGCGCGGTTTTCAAAGAAATTGGCATGTTCGACGCCGTTCAGTATTTCGTCCAGCCAGGGCAGGGGGTTCTTGCCGATATTGTACATGGCCGGCAGGCCGAGCTGCATCAGCCGCCGGTCGGCGATATAGCGGATGTACAGCTTGACCTCGTCACCGCTCAGCCCCTCGATCTCGCCCATTTCAAATGCGAGATCGATAAAGGCATCCTCATGATTGACAATGGTTGAGCAGGCAACGATCAGGTCGCGTTGGAGCTCGTCGTTCCACAGCGCCTTGTTCTCGTCGATAAAGGTATGGAACAGGCGGATCGCCGAATCCGTATGCAGCGATTCGTCGCGCACCGACCAGGTAACGATCTGTCCCATGCCCTTCATCTTGTTGAAGCGCGGGAAGTTCAGCAGGATTGCGAAACTGGCGAAGAGTTGTAGCCCCTCGGTAAAGGCGCCGAAGACGGCCAGGGTGCGGGCGATGTCGGCCGGTGTTTCCACACCCCATTTGCCCATGTAATCGTATTTGTCCTTCATCGCCTTGTATTTGAGGAAGGCCTGATACTCGCTTTCCGGCATGCCGATGGTGTCCAGCAGATGGCTGTAGGCCGCGATATGCACCGTTTCCATGTTGGAAAAGGCGGCCAGCATCATCTTCACCTCGGTCGGCTGGAAGACGCGCGAATAATGCTGCATGTAGCAGTTGTTCACCTCGACGTCGGCCTGGGTGAAAAAGCGGAAAATCTGGGTCAGCAGGTTGCGTTCGGGCGCGGTCAGCCGATTGCGCCAGTCCTTGACGTCGTCGGCCAGCGGCACTTCCTCTGGCAGCCAATGGATACGCTGCTGGGTCAGCCAGGCATCATAGGCCCATGGATAACGGAAGGGCTTGTAGATGGGATCGGAATCTAAAAGGGACATGGGCGGGTCAGTTTTTCCTGCTGATGTTCGATTTGGCTCTGGCGTGGCTTGTTGGCGAGTACATCTCGTATTGCATCAGCTTCATGGCTTCCTCGATCGATGTCTTGCGGTAAGAAACCGGTTTGCCATGTTCGATGCGCCAGCCGAATTCGCCACAAACGTTGAACTTGTCGCGTCGGATAGCCGATTGGATGATATCCGGCGCAATACGGAATAGCCTTGGGTCGCGGCCCGGCGCCGGTTTGGCTTGCCTCCAGGCCTTTTCGATTTCCGTTTCGCTAAGCAACTCCGTCGTCATGTGCAAGTTCCTTCGGTCAGGCGCCTGCTATTGGCAGGCCAGGCATTCCTCGTAGTCGGTCTGATTGCTTTCCGTCGGCATTTCCCCGCCATTCACCGTGCCCAGGAGGGGCAGGCTGGCGATGGCATGGTTGGTTCCATCATGGGCCACGGCCTCGGCCCGCTGAATTGATTTTGAGCGGCAGTAATAAAGGCTTTTTACGCCCTTCTTCCATGCCAGCAGATGCAACTGATGCAGGTCGCGCTTGTGCACGTCGGCCGGCAGGAACAGGTTCAGCGACTGCGACTGGCATATTTGTGGCGCCCGATCGGCCGCATGTTCGATCAGCCAGCGCTGGTCGATCTCGAAGGCCGTGCGGAAGGCCGCTTTTTCGGTTTCGTCGAGGAAATCAAGATGCTGGACCGAGCCTTCGTTGGTTGAAATCGAAGACCAGATATCGGCGTTGTCCTGGCCCTTCTTTTCCAGCAGGCACTTCAGATGTTTGTTGCGCACGGTGAAGGAGCCGCTCAGCGTCTTGTGGGTAAAGCTGTTGGCCGCGATCGGTTCGATCCCCGGTGATGCGCCGCCGCAGATGATCGAGATCGACGCCGTCGGCGCGATCGCCATCTTGTTCGAGAAACGCTCCATGATCCCGTATTCGCCGGCATCGGGGCAGGGGCCGCGCTCCTCGGCCAGCTTTATGCTGGCGGCGTTGGCCTGGCCGCGGATATGCTTGAACATGCGGTTGTTCCAGACCTTGGCCATGACGCCCTCGATCGGGATCAGGCTGGCCTGCAGGAAGGAATGGAAACCCATCACGCCCAGCCCCACCGAACGCTCGCGCATCGCCGCATAGGCCGCGCGCGACATGCTCTCCGGTGCGGTGGCGATGAAGTCGGACAGTACGTTGTCGAGGAAACGCATCACGTCCTCGACGAAGGTCGGATGCCCTTCCCATTCCATATATTTCTCGACGTTCAGCGACGACAGACAGCAGACCGCGGTGCGCTCCTCGCCGCGATGGTCGGTCCCGGTCGGCAGGGTGATCTCCGAGCACAGGTTCGAGGTTTTGACTGCCAAGCCCGCCAGCTTCTGATGTTCGGGGAGAGCGCGGTTCACAAGGTCGGAATAGACGATATAGGGTTCGCCGGTCTCGACCCGCGACGTGAGTATCCGGATCCACAGGCCGCGTGCGGAAATCTTCTGCTGCACCGCCCCGTCCTTGGGGCTGGTCAGCGCCCATTCCTCGTCGTTTTCCACCGCGCGCATGAACGCGTCCGAGATCATCACGCCGTGATGCAGGTTCAGCGCCTTGCGGTTCGGATCGCCACCGGTGGGGCGCCGCAGTTCAATGAATTCCTCGATCTCCGGGTGGCTGATCGGCAAGTAGACGGCGGCGCTGCCACGGCGCAAGGATCCCTGGCTGATCGCCAGCGTCAGCGAGTCCATGACGCGAATGAACGGGATGGCGCCCGAGGTTTTGCCGTTCAGGCCGACCTGTTCGCCGATGGAGCGCAGGTTCCCCCAATAGCTGCCAATGCCGCCGCCACGTGCCGCCAGCCAGACATTCTCGTTCCACAGATCGACGATGCCCTCAAGGCTGTCGGAAGCCTCGTTCAGGAAGCAGGAAATCGGCAGGCCGCGCTTTTTCGCGCCGCCATTGGACAGCACCGGGGTCGCCGGCATGAACCAGAGTTTGCTGATGTAATCGTACAGCCGCTGGGCATGGGCCGAGTTATCGGCGTAATGCATCGCCACGCGCGCAAACAGGTCCTGAAAGCTTTCATCCGGCAGCAGATATCGGTCGCGCAGGGTCGCCTTGCCGAAAACGGTCAGCAGCGCATCGCGTCCACGATCCATATGGACGCGGATGCCGCGATCGTTCTGTGCGAAGTCGCGAACCTTTTCATGCTTCCCGGTATCGGTTTCCAGCGGCAGGTTATCCACAGGTTCGAGCGCCACGACCGAATCCAGGGTCTCGACCGACTCATCCATGCTGCTATCAAGCAATTCTTCGTTCTCATACGATTTGCTCTGCAGCATTTCGGTCGAGTCTTCCATACTTATCCCCTTTTTACACAGCCTGTGGACAGGAAAACCTGTGAATAAACACAAGATGTCGTGGTTGCAGTTGACAACAATACCATATTTCGATTAGTTGTCACTGTGAACAAATCAAGAACATTAGCGATGATACGATTTATTCCGCCGTGGTCAAGGAATCTTGCGAAACGCCGAAAATATTGAATGTGCAGGCAGGACTCGCCTGTATGTGAGGGTTTCTGGCATGATGGGGCGCTATGTGTGGACGATTTAGCCTGACCCTTCCCGTTGAGGCCATGGGTCGCCTGTTCGGGGTGGATGTGGAAAACGCCCCCGCGTTGGAGGCGCGCTACAATATTGCGCCCTCGCAACGAATCGCGGCGATCCGGCGCGGTGACGAATCGGGCGAGCGTGAACTGGCCTTTCTGCAATGGGGGTTCGTGCCGGCCTGGGCGCGCGATCCCGCCTCCATGCGCCAGCCGATCAATGCCCGCGGCGAGACCGTCGAGGCCAAGCCGATGTTTCGCGACGCCTTCCGCAAGCGGCGCTGTCTGATCCCCGCCGACGGATTTTACGAATGGAAGAAAACCACCGGCGGCAAGCAGCCCTGGCGGATCGAGCGGGCCGACGGCGCACCGTTCGCCCTCGCCGGCCTGTGGGACCGCTGGAAGGGGCGCGATGGCGCGGTGATCGAAAGCTGCGCCATCATCACCACCGAGGCCAACGAGGCGATGCGCCCGATCCATGATCGCATGCCGGTGATTCTGGATATCGGCCGCTTCGGCCCCTGGCTGGAAGCCTCGCCGGTTGAAGCCTCGGATCTGGTCGAACCCTGGCGCGGCGAGCTAACGGCTTATCCCGTCAGCCGCCGGCTGAACGATCCGACCCATGATGACCCGGGCCTGATCGAACCGGCGACCCCCGCAACGGATGAACCGCCGGAGCCTGCGCCGCTCGACGAAGACCCGGAACCAACGCTGTTCTAGTGGTATGAATCAGACGGATGGTACCCATAATCCGTTGGGTGGAGAGCGGTAGAACCTGTAACCTTGCGATGGCGGCAATGAACTTTGATATACCCAGAACCATGTCCGCCGTGCTCTTGACCGGTCATGGGGGTTTTGATCGGCTTGAGTTTCGGACGGACTATCCGGTTCCGCGCCCGAAAGCGGGGGAAGTTCTGATCCGTTGCCGTGCCGCGGGGGTCAACAATACGGACATCAACACGCGCACCGCCTGGTATTCCAAGGCGGTGTCGGACGGAACTGGCGCCGGCGGCGCAGCCGGTTTCGCGATGGCCGAGGACGAAGATGGCGGCTGGAGCGGAGAGCCGATCCACTTTCCCCGCATCCAGGGCGCAGACTGCCATGGCGACGTCGTTGCCGTCGGTGACGGTGTGGCGCCGGCCCGCGTTGGAGAGCGCGTGCTTGTGCGAACCATGCTGCGCGCGCCGGTCGATTTCCGGCCGCATGAATGCTGGACATTCGGCTCGGAATGCGACGGCGGGTTCGCCGAATTCGCCGTTGCGCCGGCGGCCGATGTTTATGCGGTCGATAGTAATTTGAGCGATGCCGAGCTGGGCGCTATTCCCTGCGCCTACGGAACGGCCGAAGGGATGCTGCTACGCGCGGGCGTCGAGGCGGCGGATCGCGTTCTCGTGACGGGCGCCTCCGGGGGTGTCGGCTCCGCCGCGGTTCAGCTTGCGAAAATCCGCGGCGCCGAAGTGATCGCGGTCGCGTCCAGCGCCAAGGCCGAGACGGTTGCGGCGCTTGGCGCCGACCGGGTGGTCGACCGCGGCGAGGACCTGGTGGCGACTCTTGGACCGGAAAGCGTGACCGTTATCGTCGATCTCGTGGCGGGCGAAGGGTGGGGCCAATACCCGACCCTCCTGCGGCGGGGGGGCCGTTACGTGACGGCGGGAGCCATCGCCGGGCCGATCGTCGAGATGGACGTTCGGTCTCTCTATCTCAAGGACCTGACCCTTTTTGGATGCGCCTTTCAAGAGGACGCCGTTTTCGAAAATATCATCCGCTATCTGGCGGAACGCCGCTTGCGCCCGGTTGTGGCGAAAACATTCCCCCTCGACCGGATCGTCGCCGCGCAAGAGTTTTTTCTTGAAAAGAAGTTCGTCGGCAAGATTGTCCTGTTGCCGTGAGCTTTACTCGGCCGCTTGCTGCGCGGCCAATGCGTCGTCGATCGCGGTCAGCGCGGTATTGAAACCCGCGGTGGCGGCGATGTCGCGCAGCCTGGTGAGTTCCGCGGTCAGGGCGTCGTCGCGCCGGCCCTCGCCCACGTCGGCCAGCACGCGAGCCCGGGCGATGAAGAAGTCGCTCCAGGGCAGGGGTTCGGCGCTGGTGTAATCTTCCAGCGCGGCGGCAAACCGGCGCGCATCCTCCCATTCCCCGCGTTCCAGGGCGCCTTGCATGGCTTCGCGATAGAACCAGAAGTAATTGTGGCCGACGGTGCCCGCCGCAAGCATGGATTCCGCCTCTTCGATGGCGGCCTTGCGTTCGTCCTCGCTATCGCTTGCGCGGGCAAGGCAACCCAGTGCGAATGGCGCGATAAAACTGGCCCCGGTTTCCCTTGCGATGGAGAGAGCCTGCCCGATCAACGACAGCGCTTGCGCGTTCTTGCCAACCGCCATGGACGCTCGCGATCGTAGGCACATGTTCTGCGCCTCGAAACGCCTGGCGCCGAGACGCCGGATGATATCCAGAGAAAAGTCGAGTTGCTGGATGGCTTCGTCGTGACGGCCAAGATCCAGCATCACGGAGGCCGCGCAACCACGGCCCATGAGTTCGGCGCGAAGCTGGCCTAATTTCGCCGCGGTTTTCGCCGTTTGCAGGCTGTTCTCCAGCGCCGGTTCCAGTTCGTTCAGATAGACGCGGCTCCACCCCAGCATATGGTGGTTGGCGACTTCGACGCGGCCCAGGCCGCGCTCGCGGCAGATCTCGAGGCAGCGAGCGAAATGGTCGGTGGCCGAGCGCATCTTGCCGCTGCCATAGGCGGCGTCGCCCAATCCGCCCAAGGCCGAGGCCTCACACTCCGCGCTGCCCGCGCGCCGCGCGAAATCGAGCGCCAGTTCATGCTGGGCACGGCATTCCTCAATCCGGCCAAGCGGAAAATACAGATTGCCACGCAGGTGATGGATCCGCGCCAGTAGCGGGTCCAGGTTGTGCCTGGCGGCCGCCGATTCGGCATCTTCCAGCGCGGCCAGGGCCTCATCGTACTGGTCAATCAGCCGCATGCCGGATGCCAGGCCGATCAGGGCGTTGCTCTTGCCGGTATCGTCCTCCGCCAGTTCTGCGGCCTGGCGGAAGGCGGCGATCGATTCCTCGACCGCCCCGAGGTCACGCAGGAAGTCGCCACGCTGGCAAATCAACGCGAACCGGTCGGAATTTTCGACGGCCAGTTCCAGCCCGCGGTCCACCAGCTCCAGCACGCGGTCGAACCGGTACTCGCCAGCCTCCGCTTCCGCCGCCTCCAGATAGGCGCGCGGGGCCCGCGCATCGGCGGCGCGGTCCAGATGTTCGGCGAACAGCACGGCGTCGTGATCCTCATACCAGCCCGCCGCCCTTTCATGCAGCTCTCGCCGGGTGGTTTTCAGCAGGGATGCGCCGACGCTCTCGCGGATCAGCGCATGAGCGAACAGAAACCCATCGCCCTCCGGGCGCAGCAGGGCGTGTTCCATCAGGGCGTCGCATTTGTAGGACGCGTTGCCCAACAGAGTTCTCAGTACTTCCAGGCCAAATCGCTCGCCCAGGATCGCCGCCGCCTGCAGCGCGCGCTTGTCTTCCGGGTCCAGCCTGTCGAGGCGGGCCATGACCAGGCTCTGAATCGAATCGGGTACGCTGTCGTCCTGGCTTTCCTCCGCATTGCGCAGCAGTTGTTCGAGGAACAGCGGGTTGCCGTTGGCCCGCTCTACGCAATTCCGGGCAAAACGGTCGGTGGAATCGAACAAGGCGCCGGCGAGCGACAACGCCTCTTCCGGCCGTAGCGGCTCCAGGTCGATGGTGACGAGGGGTGTTCGCGCCTCCGCCCGCCAGCCCTGGTCGATCGGATCGCCTTCGATACGCGATGTCATCACCAGGATGGAAGGACAGTTCCGGATCGCGGCGGCAATCCCGGCAAGTTGGCTCAGCATGCCGGGGCCGGCCCAATGTACGTTCTCGATCTCCAGTAACACCGGTCCGCGCACACTGGCCGCCCGAACGATCCTGGACACGGCGTTTCGCTTGCCGGCCTGTCGCGCCTCGCTGTCCATGGCGTCATAGGTGACCCGCAACTCGCCGGGTTGCCGCAGGCCGAGCAGGTCGTTGAGAAAAATTCTGTCGTCTTCCTGGACAAGCCCACTATCCGTTGCCTTGTCCAGGAAATCCTTGCCTGCGTCCGCGGGCGCCTCCAGCAAGCCGCGCACCAGCATGGCGATGGCGTCCTGGCCCTTGCCGACGCCGAAATCGAGTATCAGCCCCTTGTAATAGCGGAACTCCAGGCGACCAGCCGCCGCCGCGAATTCTTCCACCAGGCGTGTCTTGCCGATCCCGGCCTCGCCGCGCAACAGGATGGCCTGGCCGGCGCCGGATTGTTGACAGCCGGAAAGGATGCCGTCGAATTGCGCCAGCAGGCCCTGCCGGCCAACGAAGGGAAGCCGTGATTTGTCGTGGCCGCTGTCCGCGAGACCGCGCAAACGCCAGATCCGCACCGGACCGTCGAGACCCTTTACCGTTGTTTCGCCCGCGTCGTCGGCCTCGACCTGCGTCGACACGGCCCGGAAGACGGCGTCGGAAATCAGCGTCTCCCCGGCGTCAGCCAGACCCTCGAGGCGAGAGGCCAGATTCACCGTGTCGCCGGTAACGGTATATTCGGTGTGATGGCTGCTGCCGGTATCGCTGGCCACCACCTGGCCGCTGGCGATGCCGACATGAACCCGCAGGTCGATGCCAAGCTCTTCGCCCAGGCCGGGCATGGCCTTGTGTATGTCGATGGCGGTCCGCACGGCGCGCGCCGGGTCGTCGCCATGGGCCACCGGCGCGCCGAACACGGCCATCACATTGTCGCCGATATGCTTGTCGACCGACCCGCCGTAGCGCGTGACAAGCCCGTCGGCGATTTCGAAGAAGCGGCCGAGGATGCGGTGGATTTCCTCCGCGTCCATTGTAGAACTCATTTTCGTGAAACCGACGATATCGACAAACAAAACGGTGACCGGGCGGCGTTCGCCGGCGGGCCCGCGGGGCGGGGCGTCCGGCTTGCCGGCCGAGGACCGCCCGCAGCCGCCGCAGAATTTTTCGTCCGGTTCGTTCGCAAATCCGCAGTCCGGGCAGCGCGCGGCAAGCGGCGCGCCGCACTCGCCGCAGAAGCGCCGGCCCTCGCGATTTTCAGCCTGGCACTCAGGACATTGCA
>CBFDDT010000046.1:0-23360 GCA_965603635.1 uncultured bacterium
GGCGGCGGCGGCAAGAGCCCCTGGGGCGGTGGCGGCGGCCAGCCACCCGACATTGAGGAATTGCTGAGACGCAGCCAGGACCGCATGAAGAAAATCATGCCGGGTGGCAGTGGCGGGGCACTGATGTTCGTTCTTCTGTTGTTGGCCGCCATCATTGTGTGGGGCGCGACCGGCATTTATCAGGTGAATGAGGGCGAGCGCGGCCTTGAACTTACGTTTGGCCGCTGGGACAATATGGAGACAGCCCCCGGTCTGCGCTACAATTATCCGGCGCCGGTCGGCGCGACCCACGTTGTCAATGTGCAGCAATCGAACCGCCTGGATATCGGCTTTAGCAGCGACGACGCGAGTCGAACCTCATCGCAGGCCAAACTGCGCGAGAGTCTGATGCTGACCAGCGACCAGAACATCGCGGATATCGAGGTCCGCGTCGCCTGGCGCATCAGCGAGCCGGCGAAATTCCTGTTCAACATCCGGAATCCGGAAGGCACGGTCAAGGCCGCCGCGGAAAGCGCGATGCGCGAAGTGATCGGCCAGACAAGGTTCATTGAGGCCGTCGGCGAGGGCCGGGGCGGTGTCCAGGAACGGACCTTGACGCTGCTGCAATCCATCCTGGACGGTTACGATGTCGGGAT
The DNA here is from genome assembly GCA_965603635.1 of uncultured bacterium. Taxonomy (GTDB): domain Bacteria; phylum Pseudomonadota; class Alphaproteobacteria; order UBA8366; family JADFVY01; genus JADFVY01. The sequence goes on from CBFDDT010000046.1 coordinate 636, forward strand.
TCTTATCGAGGATGTGCAGATTCAGAAATCCCGCCCGCCGGCACAGGTCGTCGATGCGTTCGACGATTTGCAGCGCGCCGAGCAGGATAAGGAGCGCCTGGAAAACGAAGCCCAGGCCTATGCCAATTCGGTGGTTCCGGTGGCGCGCGGCGATGCACAGAAGATGATCGAGGGGGCGGCGGCCTACAAGGAACAGCAGGTCAAGGAAGCCGAGGGCGAGGCCGAGCGCTTCCTGTCGGTCTATGCGGCCTACAAGGTGGCGCCCGAGGTCACGAGGCGGCGCATGTATCTCGAGGCGCTGAGTTCGATCCTGGGATCGGCCGAAAAGGTCATCATGGATTCCGGGGCCGGCGGGACGGGCGTGGTTCCCTACCTGCCGCTGCCGGAGCTTCGGAAACGTCAACAGTCCGGCGAACAGCCGGCCACCAACCAATAGGAGGGCCGGAAAATGAGCAAATATTTCGGAGTAGCGGCTGTCACACTGCTGGTGCTGGTCATCGTGGGATGGAACACCGCAACCTTTAAAGTGGACCAGACCGAACAGGCCATCGTGCTTCGTGTTGGTCAAATTCAGGATGTGATTCGGGAACCCGGCCTTTACTTCAAGATGCCGTTTGTCGATGAGGTCGTTCCCTACGACAAGCGCATTCTCGATCTCGACCCGGCCCCGGTAAAACAGCTTCTGACCGATCAGAAGACGATCGAAGTCGATGCCTACGCACGATACCGCATCATCGATCCGCTGGTTTTCTTCCAGCGTGTCCGGAACTACCGCACCCTGCAGGATCGCTTCAGCAAGGTTGTGCGCGCGGCCCTGCAGCGGGTCATAGCCAACGTCAACCTGAACGGGCTGTTGTCCGACAAGCGAGAAGACATCATGGACCAGATCCGCGCCGAGGTGCAGCGCCAGGGCCAGAGCTTCGGCATCGAGATCGTCGATGTCCGGATCGGCCGTACCGACCTGCCGCCGGAAATCAGCCAGAACGTCTATAACCGCATGAGCACCGATCAGCAGCGAAAAGCCAAGGAAACCCGCGCGCTGGGCCAGGAGCAGGCCAAGATCATCGTGGCCAAGGCCGATCGGGAACGCACGGTGCTACTGGCCGAGGCGAAACGGCAATCGGAAATCCTGCGTGGCGAGGGCGAGGGCAAACGCCATCAGATCCTCGGCGAGGCCTATGGCCAGGATCCCGAGTTCTTCGATTTCTACAAGTCGATGCAAGCCTATGAGGCCAGCCTGGGCGGCGACAGCACCACCATGGTGTTGACGCCCGACAGCGACTTCTTCCGCTTCTTCGGCCAGGAAACGGCACAATAGGTTAAACCGGAATCGGGGGCGAGCGTGGAAAACGGCGGTGAAATTGTTGTTTTCGCGCTCGTCCTCATCCTGGTGGTCGAGGGCGCCGTTTACGCACTGTTCCCCGACGGAATTAAAAAAATGATGGCCGCCATGCTGGAAATCCCGGCTTCGACATTGCGGGCGGGCGGGCTGGCCGCCATGATAACCGGCCTTGTAATCTTCTGGATGACCCGTATTTCGGGCTTTTGAGTCCGCGAGGCGCATGATATTTCGCGCCATCGCCATATTGTGACCACAAATTATTAAGCATTTGACGGATAGTATCTGTTGGACCACCGGTATTGAAACTGGCCGGGCCGTGCACCAGATTCGGCTGAAGACGGTTTTTGCCGCGACGCGGGTATAATTTTGCCGGCTGCGTGGCGTATTTGGACATGATGGAGATATTGCGGTGACGCGTATGCTTGAAAATCTACGCCAGGGCGTGACGGTCAGATCGTTTGGCTGGCTGCTGGCGCTTCCCTTTGCGGCCTCATTGGTCTGGCTTCCCGCCGATGCCATTGCCCGTGGCGCCCCGGACAGTTTCGCCGACCTGGTTGAAACCTTGCAGCCGGCGGTCGTCAATGTTTCGACGACACAGATGATGGAAGGCGGCGGCGAGGACGGAGGGCTGGAATTCGAATTTCCAGAAGGCTCACCCTTCCGCGATTTCTTCGACCAGTTCAACCGCAAGCGCGGCGAGCAGGATAGCCGGCCGAAGCGCGCGCAGTCGCTGGGATCCGGCTTCATCATCGACGCTTCCGGCCTGGTGGTTACCAACAACCACGTCATCGAAGGCGCCGACACGATCACGGTGACCCTGATCGACGACGTCACTTACGATGCGGAACTGATCGGCCGTGACGTCAAGACGGATCTGGCGCTATTGAAAATCAAGGCCGACCGGCAGTTTCCATTTGTTTCCTGGGGCAATTCCGACAAGATGCGCGTCGGCGACTGGGTAATCGCGATCGGCAACCCGCTGGGGCTCGGCGGCACGGTTACGGCCGGCATCGTCTCGGCCCGGCAGCGCGATATCCGCTCCGGTCCCTATGACGATTTCATCCAGACCGACGCGCCGATCAACCGTGGCAATTCCGGCGGCCCGCTGTTCAACATGGATGGTAATGTCATCGGCATCAACACGGCGATCTATTCGCAGAGCGGCGGCAGCATCGGAATCGGCTTCTCCATTCCGTCCAACCTGGCCGACGGCGTTATCGACCAGCTGCGGAATTTCGGTACGACGCGGCGTGGCTGGCTGGGCGTGCAGATCCAGCAGGTGACCGACGAAATCGCCGAGAGCCTGGGTCTGAGCGAGGCGCATGGCGCATTGGTCGCCGGCGTGCTGGACAACAGCCCGGCGGAAGCCGCCAAGATGAAAGAGGGTGACGTCATCCTCAAATTCAACGGCCGCAACGTCAATGAATCACGCAAACTGCCACGCATCGTAGCCGACACGGCGGTCGGCAAAACGGTGAAGGTGGTGGTCTGGCGCGGCGGGAAAAAAGTCACTCTCAATGTGACGCTGGGCGAGTTGGAGAAGTTTGACGAGGTCAACGCTCCGGCTAATATACCCGAAGCCGAGCCTGCCGTGCCGGAGGAGCGCACCTTTGACGAACTGGGCTTGTCATTGTCGACCATCACCCCGGCGCTCGCCGCCGAACTGGGCCTGGACGATGGCCTGGAAGGCGTCATCATCACCAATGTCGATGGCGCCAGCGCCGCGGCCGAGAACGGGCTGCGGCAGGGCGATGTCATCACCGAGGTCTTTCAGGAGAAGGTGCTGACACCCGACGCCGTCGAAGCAAAGATCACGGACGCCCGTTCGCGGGGCCTGCGTTCGATCCTGTTGACGGTACGAAGCGGCGACGACCAGCGCTTCGTCGGCCTGCGCATCGACGGCGGCTGACAAGAGCATCATCCGATCTATTGGAATCGCTGATGCGATCCAATAGATCGGATAAAGATGCTCTATCTTCTTATAATGGCGAGCAATTTTATCCGGTCGAATTGAACCGAACCGGTTCGATCCGATCGGATATTGCTCTAGCAACCGACTTCAAGGCATAAAGGCGGCGCCGGGGTAAATTCCGGCGCTGTTTTTTTCTTTCCGGGAAATCCATCTGCATGAGCCAATCGGACCCGACCGCCACCGAACCCTCGCTCATTGTGCGACAGGGCCCGATTTTCCTCGTCGGGCTGGGCCATGGGGCGACGCATTGGGTGGCGGCGACTTTCTATTTGTTGCTGCCCTTTATCAATCGCGATCTGGGATTCAGCTATTCACAGGCCGGATTGCTGGTGTCCATTTTTCACATCGCCTCGGTGGGCGCCAATTTTGGCAGCGGGCCGCTGGTCGATGTTACCGGACGGCGCGTTCTGTTCCAGATCGTGGCGCTGGCGTTGGGCGGCGGCGCGCTGATGGCCTTTGCGGCCGGCGCCGGTTTTGTGTGGCTGGCGGCCATGGTCGTGCTGATCGGCGCCACCAATAATCTGTGGCACCCCGCGGCAATCGCCTACCTGTCGTCGCGTTATCCGAAGAGCCGCGGCTATGCGCTGTCGATCCACGCGCTGGGCGCCAATCTGGGAGACGCGGTAGCGCCCCTGGCGGCGGGAATGCTGCTGGTTTCCATGTCCTGGCCGGGTGCGGCGGCGGTGAATTCGCTGCCGGTTTTCGCCGTTGCCGCGGCGCTGTTCCTGTTGTGGAAGGGCGACCGGGCCGATGCCGCCCAGGGAAAACCGGGCATGGGGCTGGGCGATTATTTTGCCGGCATGGTCCGCCTGATCCGCAATCGCGCGGTGCTGGGCCTGTGCCTGATGGCGGGCTTTCGAACCATGGCGCAGAACGGCCTGTTGATGTTCCTGCCGCTTTATCTGGTGGATGTTCTGAAGGCCGACGCCTTCGAGACGGGCACGGTGATGATGGCGATGCAGGTTGGTGGCATCCTGGCCGTGGTGATCGCCGGCACGCTGTCGGACCGGATAGGGCGGCGGCCGATCGTGCTCGCCGGGCTGGGCGCCAGCACGGTGGTTATCGCCGGGCTTACATTGCTGGGCGGCGGGCCGCTTTATGTGGCGGGCGTTGCGTTGCTGGGTTTCGTGCTGTTCGCGGTGCGCCCGGTGGTGCATAGCTGGATGATGGACCTGACACCGGGCGAAATGGGCGGGTCGGCCACCAGCCTGATGTTCGGGACCCAGGCCGGCCTGTCGGCGATCGTGCCGATCGCCGGCGGCATCGTCGGCGATATCTGGGGCCTGCCGGCTGTGTTTTACATGCTGGCGGCCCTGATGCTGATGGCCAACATGACGGCCGCCCTGCTGCCGGGCAAGGCGGCGGCTTAAAAATAGTCCCCACTTGCGTGGGCGGCACCGGCCCGCTTCCCCACCCGGCCTCCCAACGACATTGTACGCTGTGGGTGGCCGGGTGGGGGAGCGGGCCGGTGCCGGAACATCATAAAAATATAGGCAGCCCTACTTGCTTTTCGCTTCGGCGACGCCGTCCCAGCCGGGGCCGGGCGGGTCGGCTCGCAGTTCGGCGATGCGGCCGTCCATCAGGTCGTAATATTTTTTCATGCCCTGTTTTTCCTCGAACTTCGCCCGGCACTCGGCGATCAGTTCCGCGGCGCGATCCCATTCCTGGGCGCGGAAGGCCTGGAGCATGGCCTTATGGCTTTCCTGCCCGGCCTGAAATTCCGGTTCCTGGCCCATCGCTTCATCGCCAAGCAGGGTATGGACGGTTACCGGGATGTGCTTGCCGACGACCTTGACCCGGTCCAGTTCCAGCGCCGTAAAATCCGGCAGTTTTTCGCGGGTGCTGCCGCTAATCACGATGTCCACGCCATACTGCTTCGACATGCCTTCCAGCCGCGAGGCCAGATTGACCTCGTCGCCCAGCGCCGAGTAGTCGAAGCGCTGCTCGGATCCCATATTGCCGACGCAGGCATCGCCGGTATTGACGCCAATGCCAATTTTCAATGGCAGAAATTCCTTGCCCTGATTCTCGGCTTCCACTTTCAGTTCCGCGTTCAGGGGCGCCAGGCATTGCCGCAGCTCCAGCGCGGTCAGCGCGGCGTTACGCACATGGTCTTCATCGTCCAACGGCGCGTTCCAGAAGGCCATCATCGCGTCACCCATATACTTATCGACGGTACCGCCATGGTTCAGCGTCACTTCGGTCATCGGCGTCAGGAACCGGTTCACCAGACTGGTCAGTCCCTCCGCATCGTACTTTTCGGAGATCGAGGTAAATCCACGAAGGTCGGAGAACAGCAGCGTTAATTCGCGGGTCTCACCGCCAAGGCGGAGCTGGTCTGGATGGTCCGCCAGGCGTTTCACCATGTCCGGCGACATATAATGGCTGAAGGCCGTGCGGATATGTTTTCGTTCATGCTCGGTGCGCAGATAAGCCATCAAACTGGCGCCAAGATACACCAGCACGCTGGTGACGGCGGGGTATATCGGATCCAGCAGAAAGCCTTTCTCCACGAAAAGGTACCATGACAATCCCAGCGCGCCCAACAGCATGCCAAGGGTAACTGACGCGCTTAATCCCGCACCCAGCCGAGCCGTGGTGATGGTCACCACCAGGCCGATCAGCAGCAGCATGACCAGTTCCGCGCCCTTGGCCCAGTCCGGCTGCAGCAGGAATTCGCCGGTCAGCATCTGCTCGATCAACTGAAGCTGCACTTCCGTTCCGGACATGGTGGCGGCCAGGGGTGTCGAGTGCAGATCCATCAATCCGGCCGCGCTGGTGCCCACGAGAACGATATTTCCGGCAATCAGGCCGGGCTCGAATTTACCTTCCATTATCTGCCAGGCCGCCACCTTGCGTTCGGGCACCGCGCCCGTATCGTAAAGCCAGAGTCTGCCCTCATTGTCGGTCGGCACGGTAAAACGCCCGATCCGCACGGCAATGATACCTGTCTGCGTATCGCCATAGGTTTTGGCGCCGCTGGCCCCGGAAGACTTGACCAGGTAATTCGCGGCGCCCTGCGCGACGCGCAACGATTCCGCGGGCAGTGTCGGGTAAAGGGTTCCGCCATAACCGATCAGCAGGGGAAGGCGGCGCAGGATGCCGTCATGTTCCGATTTCATGCCGATCCCGGCCGTCCCCGCCCCCGCGGCGTCGATCCCGGGCAAGCTGACGACGGCGCCGTTGTAATTATGCACGAATTCCAGCGGATCATGGCCTGCCCAGGACATACCCGCCTTGAGGGTTGGCGCGGCGTTGGCGCCGGCCATTCCGGTCGCGGCAAAACCAATAACCACATTTCCGGCCTTGCCTATTGTTTGCGCCAGTACCTCGTCATGGTCCGGCAGGGCGGAAATAGTCTGGCGCAGCATTTCGGTCTCGGGCTTGTTCGGCCAGAGCTCAACGATCTGGCGCGGCGACGTGCGATCCGGTTCGGAAAAGACGATATCGAGCCCGATCGATGCGGCCCCCGCCTGTTTTAGCCGGTCCACCAGTTCGGCGACGCGGGTGCGCGGCCAGGGCCATTGGCCCAGCCTGGCCAGGCTTTCGTCGTCCACATCGACAAAGCGCACGGGGACGGGCTTGTAATCGCGCGGCTTTAGTTCCTGGTAGAGATCGAAACTCTTGAGGCGCAGGTTCTTGAGGAATACGGGATCGAGAAACCGCACTTCGATGGCTACAAAGATGATTAGTCCCGACAAGACAAGTTGCAGCCAGCGACTACGCATTTCAGGCTCCCCCCATAAATATTCGCGTTTAATTTACACAGGCACGGCTGATAATCGTCCTGAAAATAGCACCCTGTTGAAAAAAAATGCGTTTTCCTATTTTCCGCATCTGAGTCCGTCCCGGCAGACGGCTCTTCCAGGACGGCAAAAACACCGCATACTATGGAATTGTCTTTATTTTTACGAGAATTTATTGTTTAATCAACCGTTAATAGGGTGCGTATTGCGCGGAAAAATCCGTTTTGCGATTATAGATTCAATGGGGAAAGTATGAGTATGGGTGACAAAATTTTGGGATTCCGGATGAATTGTATATGCGCCGTCGCGATGGCCGCGATGGCGACGGGTCTTGCGGCGCCGGCAATGGCGGCCAAACCGTCAGGCATCGGCATTACCTCGCTCGTCGTGAAAGATGTCGAGGGCAAGACCGAAGAGGAAATCCGCCGGTTGGTCTTGCAGGACAGCGTGTACCAGAACGAAATCGTCCAGACGGGCTTGGAAAGCGCATCCGAGTTGAGGTTCGCGGACGACACGCGTATTTCGGTCGGGCCTAATTCAACCATTGTGCTTGATGAATTCGTTTATGACCCCGACCCGGGCGAAGGCACCTTCGCGCTGACGGTCACCGAGGGGGTGTTTCGATTCTTCTCGGGCAATATGGCGAGTTCCAACTACAAAATCGAAACACCAACCGTAACCGTCGGCGTGCGCGGTACGGTGCTGGTCGTGGTCTCCCGCGGCGACGGCGCGTTCGCTGTGATTATGGAATCGGACGATGGCGTGGAGGTTACCAACCAGGCCGGCGACATGGTGTTGCTGGAAACGCCCGGCACGGCAACGGTTACCTTCGCCAACGGCGACATGACGCCGCCCGGCGAGATACCACCCTGGGCTATGTGGCGCATTCACGATATGGATAATGTTCTGGCCACCGCGGGCCTGCCGGCGCCACCGCCAGCGGCCGATCCGGAGAAACCGAGCGCCGTGGAGACGGCCGCCGCGCCGCCACCGCCACCGCCACCACCTGCGCCTCCGGCGGCAGTCGAGCCGACCGAAGATGAGCCTCCCAAGCGGGGATTGCCGCGTGCGGCCTATGCGCGGGGCGGGGAAAACGAGCCGGCTGGAGGCTTCGCCCACGCCAACGACGCCGCGATCCAGCCTGATCCGCCGGGAGGCGGTAACCCAGGGGGCAGTGGCGCTAGCAGTGCCGGCGGGAAGGGGAACGGCAACGGCAACGGGAATGGTAACGGCAACGGAAATGGCAACAACGGGAACGGGAACGGCAATAGCTGACCCCGCTGGTGGATCGATTTGCTCCGCCGGCCTCAGCGCGAACCTCTGAAAAAGGCAGCTCTCGTTTCCGGAAATGACGGGAATGGGGCTGCGGGATTGCCTGAAATGCCAATTTAAGCCATGATAGCGGGAGCAATAGTGATGGTGGATGCGGCGATAACGCCGCCGCCGGAGGCAATGTAAGTGGTTGTGGCAACGCGAACGTCAGAAAACAATCCCGCGCGAGGTGGCGTGCGCCAGCTGATCCGGCGCGCTATTCTCGCTACTTCCGTTCTGATGGCGCCGTTTTTCGCCGCCACGGCAGCCGCCCAAAGCAGCGTTGGCGAGTCGGCTGTCGTCATCAGGGATGTGGAGGGGACGCTCCAGGAGAACGTTCGAAAACTGGACAATGCCGACCCTGTTTTCCAGAACGAGCTTGTGGCGACGGCGGAAAGAAGCGCCTCGGAAATCCGGTTTCTGGATGAAACCAGCCTGACCGTTGGCCCAGGATCCAGCGTTGTGCTGGACAATTTCCTCTATGATCCCTCGGCGCCGAGCGGAACGCTTGTCATCGGCGCGGCCGAGGGCGTTTTCCGGTTCGTTTCCGGCAATATGCCCAGCGATTCATATGTCATCAGAACCCCGGAAGTCACGGTAGGCGTGCGTGGCACGATCATCGACTTCGTGGCCCGGCAAGGCGCCACTGCAGTCGTCCTGCAGTCGGCGGGATCGCAGGCGATCCTGACCTCGAAGACCGGCAAGACGGTGACGCTGAACCGACCCGGCCAGGCGGCCGTCGCATTCGAGGACGGGTCGCTGACTCCGCCGGGGCCGCCGCCGGTTTGGGCATTGTGGAAGATACACGAGATGCGGTCGTTGATCGCCTCGGTCAGGTCCTGGACCCCGCCTCCGCGGAACGGGGCGATCCCCGATCCCACGATTCCCCACGGCCCCGACAATGCCGCCTCATACGCGGATAACGGATTCCCGCAGGGCGATGGGGCGGCTGCTGGCGCGCCCGGCAAGGCGATTTGTATTTTTTGCTGATGCTCTAGCCGACAAATTCATTTTCATTATATCCCTGTGCGTAAAGCAACGCCGTGAGATCGCCGTGATCGACCCGCATGGCGGCGGTCTCCGCCAAGATTGGCTTGCCATGGTAGGCGACGCCCAACCCGGCGGCCAGGACCATGGCCATGTCGTTGGCGCCATCGCCAACGGCAATCGCCAAACCGGGTGAAATAGCAAGATCCTTCGCCAACCGCATCAAACAGACCTGCTTGGCCTGGCGATCGAGGATCGGCTTGACGACCCGCCCGGTCAGCTTGCCATCGACGATTTCCAACTGGTTCGCCTGATCATGGTCGAAACCCACCAGTTCGCGAACATATTCGCTGTAGACCGTGAACCCACCCGATACCAATGCGCAAAAGGCGCCGTTGGCCCGCATGGTGGCGACCAGTTCGACCGCCCCGGGATTGACCTTGATATTGTCCTGGAGCTTTTTCAGCACCGGCACGTCCAGCCCCTCGAGCATGCGCACCCGCTCGATCAGGGATTCCGCGAAATCGAGTTCGCCGCGCATGGTCCGCGCGGTAAGGTCGGCGATCCGGTCCTGCAGCCCAAGCTCCGCCGCCAGTTCGTCGATCATCTCGTTGTCGATGATCGTGGATTCCATGTCGGCGACCAGCAGCTTCTTGCGCCGTCCATCCACCGGCTGGGCGACAATGTCGAACGGTTGCCCCTCAAGCGCATCGCGCACATCGGCCGCGGCCTCGAAAGGCGGCGTTCGTTTGAAGGGGATATCGCAGGCGCGGCCGGCGGCGAGCCATATCGCGTCCCCGACCCTGGCGCCCCCCGACACCAGCGCATTGCGCGCCGCGGCCACCGCGCTATGGCCTAGCGGCTCGGTTCCGGCTATCAGTGTAAGGACATTTTCCATTGAACGGCATTTAGTCGGCCCGGCGACGTAAAGGCAAATTATTCCGGCATGAATGATAAAAAACAACCCGTCCTGATTGTCGCCGGCCCAACCGCCAGCGGCAAATCGGGCCTCGCCCTGGCTATCGCCGCGGAATTCGACGGTGTCGTCATCAATGCCGACAGCATGCAGGTCTATAGCGAGTTGGGCGTGCTGACGGCGCGCCCTTCGCCCGAGGATGAGGCGCGCGCGCCGCACCGGCTGTACGGGGTGCTGTCGGCGTCGGAGGTTTGTTCCGCCGGCCGCTGGCGAGACATGGCGCTGGCCGAGATCGAGAGCGCCCACGCCGCCGGCAAACTGCCGATCGTCTGTGGCGGCACCGGGTTATATCTGAAGGCCCTGACAGAGGGGCTGTCGCCGATGCCCGACGTGCCGGACGATATCCGCGAGAGGATGCGCGCCCGCCTCGCGGCCGAGGGCGCCGAAACCCTGTACCGTGAACTGTCGGCGCGCGACCCGGCCATTTCGGAACGGCTGGAGCCGGCCGACGGCCAGAGAATCGTCCGCGCGCTGGAGGTGCTGGAGGCAACCGGCCGGACGTTGAGCGAATGGCAGGCTATTCCGGCGTCGGGGCCGCCGGCCGGATTGCGATTCGCGACGATTCTGCTGACGCCGCCGCGCGAGGTACTCTACGCCAGGTGCGACCTGCGGCTGGAGGCCATGCTTGATGAAGGCGCGCTTGACGAGGTGCGGCGATTGAACGCAATGGGGCTGGCCTCTGATCTGCCGGCAACGCGGGCGCTCGGGGTTAAGGCGTTTTCCGATTATCTGGCGGAAAACATAACGCTTGAACAGGCGCTGACGGATGCGCAACAGGCGACACGGAACTATGCGAAAAGGCAGTTAACCTGGTTTCGGCATCAGATTGTTGCCGATAAAACTATTTGCGCGCAATTTTCGGAAAGTTTATCGCCGGAAATCTTTTCGTTTGTTCGTCATTTTCTGTTGACCCCTACCGGCTGACCCCCTATTGTCCGGCGGCTGCGGGCCGGAGGGCCCGCGGCATCGTTATGAATGGGCTCTATTTTTATGATGTAGAGCGGAATCGGAATGGAGTAGAGACATGGCACGCGAGCCAATGAACGGAGCCGAAATCGTCATCAAGGCCCTGCTGGACCAGGGTGTCGATGTCGTATTCGGCTATCCGGGCGGCGCGGTTCTGCCGATCTACGACGCGCTGTTCAAGCAGAACCAGCTGCGTCATATACTGGTCCGCCACGAACAGGGCGCGGTGCATGCCGCCGAGGGCTATGCCCGTTCCACCGGCAAGGTGGGCGTGGTGCTGGTGACCAGCGGCCCGGGCGCGACCAACGCGGTGACCGGCCTGACCGACGCGCTGATGGACAGCGTCCCGATCGTTTGCCTGACCGGCCAGGTGCCGACCCACCTGATCGGCAACGACGCCTTCCAGGAATGCGACACGACGGGCATCACGCGCCCCTGCACCAAGCATAATTATCTGGTGAAGGACCCCGAGCGGCTGGCCAAGACGCTGCATGAGGCCTTCTATATTGCACGCAGCGGGCGGCCGGGCCCGGTGGTGATCGACATTCCCAAGGATATTCAGTTCGCCGACTGCCCCTATTCCGGCCCCGGAAACGTCAAGCACAAGACCTATCGCCCGCGGATCAAGGGCGACGCCGGCAAGATCGCCCAGGCGGTCGACATGATTGCCAAGGCGAAACGACCGGTAATCTATGGCGGTGGCGGCATCGTTAATTCCGGGCCCAGGGCGGTCGAGCTGTTCACCAAATTAGTAAAGACGACCGGCGCGCCGACGACCCTGACCCTGATGGGGCTGGGCGCCCTGCCTGCCTCCGACGAGCGCTATCTGGGCATGGTCGGCATGCATGGCAATTACGAGGCCAACATGGCGATGCATGATTGCGACCTGATGCTGTGCGTCGGCGCCCGCTTCGACGACCGCGTGACCGGACGGCTGGACGCCTTCTCGCCGGGCTCGAAGAAGATCCATATCGATATCGATCCGACCTCGATCAACAAGAATATAGCGGTCGATCTGGGCATCGTGGGCGATGTTGCCAGCGTGCTGGAAGACATGCTGGCGGTCTGGAAGGCGGAAAAGAAGCAGGCCGACAAGAAGGCGGTGGCTTCCTGGTGGAAAACGGTTGGCGAATGGCGGGCGAAAGATTGCCTGAAATTCGCCACCAACAAGAAGATGATCAAGCCGCAGGAAGCGATCAAGCGGCTTTATGAGCTGACGCTCGACCGCGAGGTTTTCATCACAACCGAGGTGGGCCAGCACCAGATGTGGGCGGCCCAGCATTTCCGCTTTGAAAAACCGAATCACTGGATGACGTCGGGCGGGCTGGGCACCATGGGCTACGGACTGCCCGCGGCGGTTGGCGTGCAGCTGGGCCATCCGGATGCGCTGGTGGTGGATATCGCCGGCGAGGCCTCGACCATGATGAACATCCAGGAACTGGCGACCGCCATCCAGTACCGGTTGCCGATCAAGGTGTTTATCATCAACAACGAGTATATGGGCATGGTTCGCCAGTGGCAGGAGCTGATGCATGGCGGCCGCTATTCGGAAAGCTATTCCAATGCCCTGCCCGACTTCGTGAAACTGGCGGAGGCTTTCGGCGCCAGGGGCCTGCGGGCAACCAAACCGTCGGAGCTGGACGACACGATCAGAGAGATGATCGCGCATGACGGTCCGGTGGTTGTCGATATCGCGGTCGACCCCAAGGAAAACTGCTTCCCGATGATCCCGTCGGGCGCGGCCCACAACGAGATGCTGCTCGGCCCGACGGACGAGGCCGAGAGGCCGGTGTCCGGGGACGGCATGGTGCTGGTATGAACATGAGTAATATAGAACGACATACGATCGCCGTCCTGGTGGACAACGAACCCGGCGTGCTGGCCCGAGTGGTGGGCCTGTTTTCTGGCCGCGGCTACAATATCGAGAGCCTGACCGTATCGTCGGTGTCGGTCGATGAATCGATGTCGCGGATGACAATCGTGACCAGCGGCACCCCGATGATTATCGAACAGATCAAGGCGCAGGTGGAAAAGCTGGTTCCGGTCCATGAGGTTCATGACCTGACCGCCGAGAGCGCGTATCTGGAGCGCGAAATTGCCCTTGTCAAAGTGGTGGCGAGCGGCCCGGAGAGGAGAGAATCCCTTCGGATCGCCGACATTTTCAATGCGACGGTCGCGGACACGACAACCGGATCTTTCGTCTTCTCGCTGACCGGCAAACCGGAGAAGATCGAAGCCTTCATCGAGCTGATGCGCTCGCTGGGCAAGACGGAGATCACCCGCAGCGGCGTCGTGGGCATTGCCCGCGGCGCAAAGGCGCTGTAAAAGGCCGCGTCAGAGAAGACAACCGAACAGACACAACTGGACAGCAAGAGAGATAGCCATGCGCGTTTATTACGATCGTGATGCCGATGTTAACCTGATCAAGGCCAAGAAGGTCGTGATCGTCGGTTACGGCAGCCAAGGACATGCACATGCCGCGAACCTGCGCGACAGCGGCGTCAAGGAGGTCGGGGTCGCTTTGCGCGAGGGTTCGGCCAGCGCGGCCAAGGCCAAGGAAGCCGGCTTCAAGGTCATGACCGTGGCCGAGGCCGCGGCTTGGGGCGACGTCATCATGATGGCCGCGCCGGACGAGTTGCAGCGCCACATCTATGCGGACCATCTGCGCGACAATATGAAGGAAGGTGCGGCGATTGCCTTCGCGCACGGGCTGAACGTGCACTTCAACCTGATTGAACCGCGCGCGGATCTGGACGTGATTATGATTGCTCCGAAGGGCCCCGGCCATACGGTGCGCTCGGAATATGAAAAGGGCGGCGGCGTGCCCTGCCTGCTGGCGGTCGACCAGAATTCCACCGGCAACGCGCATGAAATTGGCCTGTCCTATGCCTGCGCCATCGGCGGCGGGCGTTCGGGCGTCATCGAGACCAGCTTCAAGGAAGAATGCGAAACCGACCTGTTCGGCGAACAGGTGGTGCTGTGCGGCGGGCTGACCTCGCTGATCCAGGCCGGCTACGAGACCCTGGTCGAGGCCGGTTATGCCCCGGAGATGGCCTATTTCGAATGCCTGCACGAGGTGAAGTTGATCGTCGATCTGATCTATGAAGGCGGCATCGCCAACATGCGCTATTCGATCTCCAACACGGCCGAATATGGCGACTATGTCAGCGGCCCGCGCATCGTCACCGACGAGACCAAGAAAGAGATGAAGCGCATCCTCGAGGACATCCAGTCCGGCAAGTTCACCCGCGACTGGATGCTGGAGAACGAAGTCGGCCAGACCAGCTTCAAGGCGACCCGCCGGCGCGAATCCGAACATCCCATCGAGGAAGTCGGCGAGCGCCTGCGCGCCATGATGCCCTGGATCACCGCGAACCGCCTGGTGGACAAGAGCAAGAACTAAAACAACGGATCCATATCCGTTCATGCGGGGCGCGGCTGTAAAGGCCGCGCCCCGTTTTCGTTTTGCCTGTCGCCGTGCTGCACGCGTTAAGGAAAATCGTTGCGCCAGCCTGTGGAAAAGTCGTAAAGCTTAATTAATGGTCCGATCGGGCAAGCCGTGAAATCGTTGCGTGCAAATGCACATTATTAATCGGCTTGTTGCGGTGGAGTTTAGGGATTATTTAACTAAACTGGTCGTATCAAGATGTTGCGGCGAACAACAGTATCACGAGCGGGTAACGCGTATATGCACGGAATCGATTATATCGCTTTCGGGACCGGTGTGGATAACATCGGCGCTTACGCACGCACGCCCGGCCGTACACGGCGTTCGGACCAGTCCGGGCGTTTTGTGGTTTTCGATCTGCCCGGCAGTGGGCTTCTTCCGCGACTTACTCGCCCCTGAGCGTGACGGGCCGCCCTGTAAAGGCGGTGTGTGTTCAGGGGAACAGTTGCGAAGAATTCAACCGCTGACCGAAGCAGAGGAACCTGAATGATGACCAAGACGACCGGAATTATGCAGCCTGACCAGAATCGCGACGAAGCGAACCGCATCAGAATTTTCGACACCACCTTGCGTGACGGCGAGCAGTCACCGGGCTGCTCGATGAATCTGGAAGAAAAGCTGCGTGTCGCCCGCGCGCTGGAAGCCATGGGCGTCGACATTATCGAAGCCGGTTTCCCGATCGCGTCCAACGGCGATTTCGAGGCGGTGAGCGAAATCGCCCGCACCGTGAAAAATTCCACCGTGGCCGGTCTGTCCCGCGCCAACAAAAAAGATATCGACCGCGCCTGGGAAGCCCTGAAACATGCGGCCCGCCCGCGCATCCACAACTTCATTTCCACCAGCCCGCTACATATGGAATACAAGCTGCAGATGGAGCCCGACGCGGTGCATGACCTGATGGTGGACTCCATCTCCCACGCACGAAACCTGTGCGATGACGTGGAATGGAGCCCCGAGGACGGTACCCGCACGGAGCATGACTTCCTGTGCCGCTGCGTGGAGTCCGCGATCAAGGCCGGCGCCAGCACAATCAATGTTCCCGATACCGTCGGCTACACCACGCCGGAAGAATTCCACGCATTGATCTCGATGTTGATGAATCGGGTTCCCAACATCGACAAGGCGATTATCTCGGTCCATTGCCATAACGATCTAGGCCTGGCGGTGGCCAATTCGCTGGCCGCCATCCGCGCCGGCGCCCGCCAGGTCGAATGCACCATCAACGGCATCGGCGAGCGCGCCGGCAATGCCGCGATGGAAGAGGTCGTCATGGCGTTGAAGGTGCGCGGCGATATTATGCCCTATTACACCAATGTGGAAACCGAGCAGATCACACCTGCCAGCCATCTGATTTCCACCATCACCGGCTTCAGCGTTCAGCCCAACAAGGCGATCGTCGGGGCCAACGCTTTTGCCCATGAGTCCGGCATCCATCAGGATGGCATGCTGAAACACGCCGGCACCTATGAGATCATGACGCCGGAATCGGTCGGGCTGAACAAATCGACCCTGGTGATGGGCAAGCATTCCGGCCGCGCGGCCTTCAAGTCCAAGCTGGCCGAGTTAGGTTACGAACTGGGCGACAACGAGATGCAGGACGCCTTCGTGCGCTTCAAGGATCTGGCCGACAAGAAGAAGGATGTCTATGACGAGGACATCGTGGCCCTGGTTGACGACCAGATGATGCGCGCCAACGACCGCATCCGGTTCGTGTCGCTGCAGGTTATCGCCGGATCGAAAGGCCCGCAGTCGGCGGAGCTGGAACTGACAATCGACGACGTATTGAAGACGACCAAATCTACCGGCGACGGCCCGGTGGACGCGACCTTCAACGCCATCAAGACGCTGTTCCCCCACGAGGTGAAGCTGCAACTCTATCAGGTGCATGCGGTAACCGAGGGAACGGACGCGCAGGCCCAGGTGACGGTACGTCTGGAAGAAGGCGGCAAAACCGTCAACGGCCAGGGCGCGGATACGGACACACTGGTGGCTTCGGCCAAGGCGTATATACACGCATTGAACAAGCTTCTGGTCAAACGGGAAAAATCTGCTCCGGCGGCATTGTCCGCCTGAGCTACTTAACGCGAAAAATATAAGGACGTGAAAATGATCATCATCGAACTCAATAATTTGCGGAGGCGTGGGTAGGACATGCTCGGTCGACTTTTCGGAATGCTCTCCAACGACATGGCGATCGATCTGGGGACAGCGAATACACTGGTCTATGTGAAGGGCCGCGGGATTGTCCTCAACGAGCCATCGGTCGTTGCGATCGCCCATGTCAAGGGGCGCAAGCAGGTGTTGGCGGTTGGCGACGAGGCCAAGATGATGCTCGGCCGCACGCCCGGCAACATCCAGGCCATCCGGCCACTGCGCGACGGCGTCATCGCCGATTTCGACGTCGCTGAGGAGATGATCAAGCATTTTATCCGAAAGGTGCATAACCGCCGTTTCGGCGCCAGCCCGCAGGTTATCGTCTGCGTGCCTTCCGGATCCACCGCGGTTGAACGCCGCGCGATCCAGGAATCGGCCGAGGCTGCGGGCGCGCGCCGGGTCTTCCTGATCGAGGAGCCGATGGCGGCCGCGATCGGCGCCGGCCTGCCGGTGACCGAACCGACCGGATCGATGATCGTCGATATCGGCGGCGGCACGACCGAAGTCGCGGTGCTGTCGCTGGGCGGCATCGTCTATGCCCGTTCGGTCCGCGTCGGCGGCGACAAGATGGACGAGGCGATCATTTCCTACATCCGCCGCAACTTCAATTTGCTGGTCGGCGAAAGCAGCGCCGAGCGGATCAAGAAGGAAATCGGCACAGCCTGCGCGCCGGAAGACGGCGAGGGCCGAACCGTGGAGATCAAGGGCCGTGACCTTATGAATGGCGTGCCTAAGGAGCTGATTATCAGCCAGCGCCAGATCGCCGAGGCCCTGGCCGAACCGGTCAGCTCGATCATCGAGGGCGTCAAGACGGCTCTGGAACATACCGCGCCGGAACTGGCCGCCGACATCGTCGACAAGGGACTGGTACTAACCGGCGGCGGCGCGCTTCTGGGCAATCTCGATTTCGTGCTGCGGCATGCAACCGGACTGCCCGTCTCGATTGCCGACGACCCGCTGTCCTGCGTGGCGCTGGGCACCGGACGCTGCCTCGAGGAAATGCGCATCCTTAAGGACGTTTTAATTAGTTGAGGCATATAGTTAGACGGGCATAAGGTGTCGTTTGCGAACAAAGGTTAAGGTAAGAACAGAATGTTAAGACAGAGGTCGGGCCGGTTGATGCGCGCGTCATTGTCTATCAGACAGGGCGCGCACCGGTCGACATTTGCGCTTTTCCTGCTGCTTTCGGTCGGCATCATGCTGATCGGCAAAGCTGACCCGGAGCTATACGAACGCACCCGCATGGCTATCGCCGACATCGTGACGCCGGTTATCGGCGCGCTGTCCAGCCCGGTCGTGGCCGGCGCGGAACTGATCGAGGAAGGCAAGCATCTGCTCGCCGCCTATGACGAGAACACCGCGCTGCGCGATGAGAACGAGCGTTTGCGGCGCTGGCATGCCGCCGCGCAGGATCTGCAAAGCGAAAACACGCGGTTGCGAGGCCTGTTGAATTTCACACCGAAAATTGAAGCGACCTTTATCACCGGCCGGGTCATCGGCGATTCCGGCGGCGCCTTCCTGCGCAGTGTTCTGGTCGATATCGGCGGTCGCGACGGCGTGCGCAAGGGCGTCGCGGCGGTCGACAACAACGGACTTGTCGGGCGTGTCGCCGAGGTTGGCCAGCGGTCCGCGCGGATACTTCTGATTACCGACCTCAACAGCCGTATTCCTGTCCTCGTTGGCGAAAATCGCGAACGCGCCATCCTGGCGGGTGACAACAGCGACTATGCGAAGCTGGTCTATCTTAGACCCGAACGCAGCATCGCGGCGGGCGACCTGGTCGTGACATCCGGCCATGGCGGCGCTTTTCCGGCTGGACTGCCGGTTGGAGTCGTCGTGTCCACCGGCGAAGGCGGTGGTGACGAGTTACGCGTGCAGCCCTTCCTGACGCCAGACCGGCTGGAGTTTGTGCGGCTGATGGATTTCGGCCTGACGGGTGTTCTGCAAGACCAGGACCTCGGCCTGGCCAGTCATTAGTAGTGAAGTATGAGTGGTTCGCCCTGGAGCAGCTTTGACCTCGTCGCGCGGAACAGTACACCAACGCTGCTGTTGCTGTTTCTGGTCGTTCTCGGCCAACTGCCTTTCTCATTACCCGGCGATTCCGCGGTAACACCCTATTTCGTGCTGATGGCCGTGTTTTACTGGGGCCTGCACCGCCCTGACCTGCTGCCGGCGATTGTCGTTTTCATTGTCGGATTACTGCAGGATGCGCTGGAGGGCGAGCCTTTTGGAGTGAACGCCTTCGTGCTGATTGCGGTATACTGGTTCGTGGCGGCGCAGCAGCGCCACATCGGCGGCCGGCCCTTCCTGATTCTGTGGCTGATATTCGCCTCGGTTGCGCTGGTGGCGGCATGCCTGCGCTGGCTGCTGGTTTCGACCCTGACAACCACCCTGATCATGCCCTGGTCCGTCGCCTTTGAATATTTGATGACCGTGGCCCTGTATCCAGTACTGATCATTGCCTTCGTGCTGGCGCAAAAAACCTTGCCGCGCGGCAGCGGTGACGACTTCTCGGACTGAAACCGGTAAATGGCGGAAAAAAGCAGAGCAGATGTCTTTAACCGCCGGGCCGCGCTGTTGGCCGGCGGCAAGCTGTTGCTGCTGGCGGGACTGGGCGGGCGTCTGTATTCGCTGCAGGTACTCGAAGGCAAGCGATATAGCGAGATGGCCAAGAACAACCGCATCAATCTCCGCCTGCTGCCGCCGCCCCGAGGCTATATCGTCGACCGCTACGGTGAACCGCTGGCGGTCAACACGCTGTACTACCAGTTGAATCTGAGACTGGATCAGGCCGGCGACATCGAGGCGACGCTGGATGCGCTATCGCGTGTCATCGATATTTCTCCCGAGGAACGCAAGCGGATCCAGAGCAAGATAAAGAAGAGCAAGCGGAAATTCCTGCCGGTCCCGATCCGCCAGGAATTGGCCTGGGAAGATGTGAGCAGGATCGAGGTCAACTCGCCCGATCTTCCCGGCATCGTTATCGAACCGGAACTGGGGCGTTTTTACCCGCAGGGCGATGTGACGGCGCATGTGGTCGGCTATGTCGGCGCGGTCAACGAGAAGGAACTGGCGGACGATTCGGATCGAGCGCTGGAGTTGCCCTCATACCGGATCGGCAAAACCGGTATTGAAGACAATTACGAGAAGGCCCTGCGCGGCAAGGTGGGCACCAAGGAAGTCGTGGTCAATAATCTCGGACGCGAGATCGAGGAAGTCTACGACCGGCGGGTCGAGGCGGAACCGGGCCATGATATCGTAATGACCCTGGATGTGGGGCTACAGCGCTTCATCATGGACAGGCTGGCCGACCAGCACGCCGCCGCCGTGGCCGTCATGGAGGTGAACACGGGCGCGGTTCTGGCGCTGGTGTCCACGCCCGGCTACGACGCCAACCTGTTTCCCAACGGCATTGGGCACGCCGACTGGGCGGAAATTCGCGACGACCCCTACAGGCCGCAGACCAACAAGGCCGTCACCGGGCAATATGCTCCAGGCTCCACTTTCAAGATGACGGTCATGCTGGCGGCGCTGGAGGCTGGTTTCGGCGCCGGCTTCAAAACCAATTGCAAGGGTTTTATCGAATACGGCGAACGCAACTTCCATTGCTGGAAACGCTGGGGGCACGGCCCCGTCAACATAACCAGGAGCATCCGCCAGTCCTGCGATATCTTCTATTACGAGCTGGCGCAGAAGCTGGGCATCGACCGGATCGCCAAGATGGCGCGCCGGCTGGGTCTGGGGACGCATACCGGCGTTGATATCACCGGAGAATATCCCGGCGTCATTCCCGACGAGGGCTGGAAGCAGGCGACGGTCGGCGATTACTGGCGCGGCGGCGACACGCTGGTGGCCGCTATTGGCCAGGGTTACGTGCTGGCCACGCCCATTCAACTGGCGCAGATGACGGCGCGGATCGCGACCGGCAAGGCGGTAACGCCCCATCTGACCCGCGACCTGTTCGAGGGAGACAAGGTGCGCGTGCGCCCCGAACCCGAGTTCGAATCGCTGGGGCTGAAAGACTCATCGCTGAAAATGGTGCGCACCGCGATGAAGCAGGTGGTGAACCACGAGGAAGGCACCGCGCGAAGATCGAGGCTTGCCGATTCGGCCTGGCAGATGGCGGGCAAGACCGGCACCTCGCAGGTGCGCGGCATCTCCAAAGCCGAGCGGCTGACTGGGGTGCTGAAAAACAAGGATATTGACTGGCTGCGCCGCGATCATGCGCTGTTCGTCGCTTACGCCCCGATCAAGGAACCGCGCTATGCGGTCTCGGTGTTGGTCGAGCATGGCGGCGGCGGCTCGGTCGCGGCCGCCCCGGTGGCCCGCGACATCATGCTTGAACTGGAGAAGCGCGAGCTGCAACTGGCCGCCGGCGAACGGCCGGCGCGCTTGGCGCTGGGCGATTACTTCAGGCACGTCAAGGGGCAAGGCTGACCATGGCGGGCCTCTTCCATCGTCCAGGCGAAATGAAATTGCAGGAGCGGTTTGGCCAGATCAGCTGGTCGATGGTATTTTTCATCGTCGCCATCGGCTGTATCGGCATCGCCATGCTCTATTCCGCGGCCGACGGCGAGTGGGACCCTTGGGCCAAGCGGCATTTGTTTCGTTTCCTCATCGGCATGACGGCGCTGATCGCGGTGGCGGTAATTGATCTGCGCATCTGGCTTCAATATGCCTATGTGGTTTACGGCGTGGCGCTGGTGCTGTTGGTCGGCGTGGAGATCGCCGGAAAAGTCGGCATGGGGGCGCAACGTTGGATCGACCTGAAATTCTTCCTGCTGCAGCCGTCGGAAGTCATGAAGGTGGGACTGGTGTTGGCGTTGGCGCGCTATTTCCATACCGTCAGCTATGAAAATACCGGGCGCATACTCTATCTGATCGTGCCGACGGCGATGGTGCTGGCTCCGGTTGGGCTGGTGCTGCGCCAGCCGGACCTGGGCACGGCGGGCATGATGATGGTGGGCGGCGTGACAATGTTCTTCCTGGCCGGCGTGCGCATGTGGAAGTTCATTCTGGGCGGCATACTGGGGCTGGCGGCGATACCGCTGGCCTGGAAATTCATGCTGCGCGAGTACCAGAAAGACCGGGTGTTGACCTTCATGGACCCCAGCAACGACCCGACCGGCGCCGGTTATCATATCATGCAGTCCCAGATCGCGCTGGGTTCGGGCGGCCTGACCGGACGAGGCTTCCTGCAAGGCACGCAAAGCCATCTGGATTTCCTGCCGGAAAAACAAACCGACTTCATCTTTACCATGCTGGCCGAGGAATTCGGCCTGCTGGGCGGGCTGGGCATGCTTGGGCTGTATATAATTATCCTGGGTTACGGCTTCGCCATCGGGTTCCGGTCGCGCAATCATTTCGGACGGTTGGTGGCGCTGGGATTGACCACGACAATCTTCCTTTACGTATTCATCAATGTGGCGATGGTGATGGGGGTGGTGCCGGTGGTCGGCGTGCCGTTGCCGCTGGTGTCCTACGGCGGCACCGCGATGCTGACCGTGATGGTCGCCTTCGGCCTGATCATGTGCATCTACGTCCACCGCGACCTGCGCCTGACCCGTGGCGGCCTGGACGAGGACGATTAGAGCATTTCAAGTTTGTTCGGCTCCAGCCGACTCGCTTTAAACTCGAAATGCTCGAGCCCCCTTGCAGCGCCTTGCGCCGCCTCCATATAAAGCACGCCGCAACAAAAGGATGACAAGCCGAACCGGCTTTGTTATACCCCCGGCGCGGGCGCATAGCTCAGTTGGTAGAGCAGCTGACTCTTAATCAGCGGGTCGTAGGTTCGAGCCCTACTGCGCCCACCAATCTTTTCAA
>CBFDDT010000047.1:0-23289 GCA_965603635.1 uncultured bacterium
CTTTACCTTTACGAACACGTCGGCGCTGGACGGGAACGCATTGGAATCGGCTATCGATCAAATCTATTTTGAAGCGGGTTATGCCGATATCTTCGATTCAGCCACGTTATACGACGATACTGGCACCGTCGTTTTTTCTAAAGGCACGGTAACGCCCGGCACCAAGCCTCAGGATAGCGGTGCGATCGACTGGACGACTACATGGGCGGAAGGATATTTCACGCGCGACGGAGAAAAGAACAACGGCATTAATGCGTTGGGATATGATGGCGCGGATGACTCTCTGACACTGTACCTGGCCTTTAAAGAAGGTGAGTCAATAAATGCGCCTCTTATGTCAAAGCTGATATTGAATGATGAGAGTTTTACGATGGTTGCCATTCATGCCAATGCGTGCGTGGACGATCCAGATACGAGTTGCAATTCATATGCGACGCCAATTCCCGCTGCAATCTGGCTTCTCGGCTCTGCGCTGTTAGGCTTGGTCGGGTTTGGCGCACGCCGCAAAGCGACAGCATAACAGCTCAGGATCTGCCCCGGGTTCAAGCGGTCAGCCAACTAAGGAGGGAAAGTGCAAGGCGCTTTCCCTCTGATGTTTTTATCGCAATAAATGGCGTTTCCCGAACAGTGCCCAGTTACAGGGCCCTGCCGCCACGACATTCAGGGCCGCCCTTTGTGGCGGAGGCACCGAATTCGTAGCTGGTGTCAGGTGATTTCAGCGAGCAGCCACAAATACACACAGCACGAGTTTGGTAATTTCGACCGTCAGTGATCTAGGCCACCGGATTGCGCCGTGTGCCCAATGATGTCCGAGAGCCCATAGGGTTGTTTTTCCATGAACATGCCAACAGTGAACCGCATAAGTTCCGCCTGATGGTCTTACCGGAAAAACAATTCTCCAGTTGCTCACCGAGCCAAACCAAGTCCGTCAAAGCGGCAGCCCATGTCTCAAGTTGATAACCCGGTCGAGGCGCGCGAACCATATGTTGCTGGTTTGGTCGCGTTTCAACCCGACAACGAGAGATATTCATTGAACCACAAATAGACCTGAAAAGAATCCAGGCTCGCAAGAAAACGACCAAAAAACCGGGATATCTTACGAATTCAGATGCTTAAAATCAGTGAAAACGCACGCTAAACGATATTTATTGAGGTTCCTCACAGCAAGCAAATTACAAAGAGGCCAATGTCTGTCTGGCTATTTCAAGTCCGTGATATTCCAACGTGCCGGCGACCGCTTTCATCAAAGCTTCGCGAGCCCGATCTTTCTCACCGAGCCTAAGGTGTATCATCCCCATATGATACTGAACCTGTGGCAGATCGAGTCCCTTGTCTAAAGCCAGTTCGACCAAGCGTTTGGCCTCCTCGAAATTGCCCAAACGAAAATTGATCCAGCCAAGGGTTTCCAGGAAGCCGGCTATGTTCGAGTCACGGAAACGACTTGCCAGTTGAAATGCCCTTTCAAGCCGAGCACTATCGTTGAATTCGAAATCGGCTATGAGAACCGCAAGGTTGTTCACCACAATGTCGGCGTTCTGGCCACGCCCAACCATCTTCTCATATGTTGCGATTGCACTCTTGACGTCGCCTACCTTCTCGTAAACATGAGCCAGGTCCATACTCAGCCCCAAATGTGACGGAGCACGCTCGAGGCCGCTTTGGATAACAGTTAACGCTTGCGCATACATCTGGCGCTGAATCAAAACGCGGGAATGGTTGAGGGTTGGCTCGACCCAATCAGGCGACAATTCCGCCGCCCGGCGGAACATTGGCGCTATCATCTCCAAGTCCCGCCCGCTCACATTGTATACCTTGCCAAGTAAATTATAGGACACGGCATCTTCCGGTTTTCTCTGGAGCCGCACCTGCAGCATTTGCTGGGCCTCTTCCAGCCGGTCCGCCGCCAAAAGAGTGACGATCGCGCCGTTCAACGCAGTGGTGGAGTTTTCGTCGAGCTTGAGAGCTTTCCGATACTCCTCGAGACCATCCGCATATCGCTTCTGCAAACCGAATATACGGGCGAGTAGCAGCCTGCCTACGATCTCATGGTCTGGCATACGCGAAATCTTGCGTGCGACGGCGGTTCCCAACTCGAAATTTCGTTGGGAAATAAGAATACCGGCCTGCTGCGCCAACACCCGCGGATCGTCAGGGGCGATTAACAATGCTTTCTTGATGAGAGATTCCGCCTCGGCGACATTTCCAGTCCGGGCATTTAGCGCGGACAGCCAGGCAATCGCTTGAACGTTTTCCGATTCCATGGCAATAAGATTCCGCAACGCATCCATTGCTAGATCGACCTGTCCCGCGCGCAAATGCGCTTGCGCCAGTACTCCCAAGGCGCCGACCGAGTTCGGATCGTCCCGTAAGACTCTTCGCAGGTCGATGATCGCTTCGTCATAGGCGCTTCTGGAAACAAGAAGGCGGCCGCGCATGAGAAGAGCGGTACTGTCTTGCGGATCCTCTTCGAGAATTTCGTCAATCAACTTGCTGGCAGCCTCCTCTTGCTGCCCCAGAATAAGTATTTTTGCCAAGGCCGCCCGCGCGATAAGACCGTCCGGCCCTGTCCCGTCGTCGTCAATAATTTGTCGATAAAGCGAGTCTGCCTCGCCTCCCCGATTGTTTTCCTGGTACAGGATAGCCAACCCAAATTTGTAGGTATGCCTGTCAGGATAGCGTTCAATTTGTATCTTCAGTTCCTTTTCCGCCGCCTCCAGGCTGCGGTGGTTCAAAAGGAAATCCACCAACATCCGTTTTGCCCCGTCGTCGTCGGGCAATTCCTTTGCCGCGGCACGAAGAGACGTCTCGGCATCATCCAGTCGGTCATTGCTAATGTAAAACCAGGCCAATTCAGCTCTACTGCTCAGGTCGTCCGGCCACTGCTCCGTGAGCCTCAGGTACGAAGCCTCCGCCTTATCCAGATTATTGGTAGCCATATACTGTTGAATCTTTAGCCGGACTAAATTTTGGTGGTTGGGGTTTTTTTCAATCGCCTCGTCAATAATGGTCATCCCCTCCACCGGCTGACCCAATTTAAAAAGGGCCTGTGCGAGAATAACGGCCGCCGCGGCATTGCTACTGTCCTCCGCGAACACCGCTCTACTTTCCTCGACGGCATTTTCGATTTCGCCTTGCCGAAAGAAGAGGCTGGCCTTGATTGTCCTTCCTTCCGCGTTGGCGGGGTCCAGGGCAAGTATGGCATCCATCTGCTCCCTGGCCTTCGAAAGGTTGTTGGCCATGACATACAGTTTCGCTAGTTGGCTGCGAGCTGGAATAAAGCTTGAATCCTGCTCGATTGCCCGGCCGTAACGTGCGGCAGCTCTGCGGAAATTGGCCTTAACCTCGTCCAGGAGCCCCATGTAATAGGTGGCCTCAACCGACTTCGGATTGATCTGAAGCGCATTCCGGAATTCAAGCCCCGCCTTTATATATTCGCTTTTTTCGTAAAGCTCCTTGCCGCGCTCCAAATACTTTGCCTCGCGGTCGGACGCATCGTCGCATGCCGTTACGGCCAAGGTGAGCGCGAGAACAAAAGTCAGGTGACGAAGAAAGCATTGCATCGTGCCGTTCTCCAAATGATTGCCGAAAGCGGAAGTCAAAACAGCTTTTATGGGATTCCCGGATATTTGCTTATCATACTATCCGATGCAGTCTGGGAAAACACTAACAACCGAACGACACTCCATTCTTTATCAGGGGATGCGTGCCACGGCGCAATCGGTTTTAGTTACAGGAACAATCCACGGGCGCCAATAATCAGCAGAGCAAGAAACGTGGCCAACCGTAGAATCATGAACCGGTGCTCGGCCACGGAAATAAGATATTCGCACGCATAAAATAGTATCATTCCGGCAATTACCATGAAGCCCAGATCAACCCCGGGCAACAGTTCTTCGCGAAACGTGGCGGCGGCTAAAACAATGAAGCTAACCAGAAAGTCCTGCGGCGAAATCTGGAATAACTCTCGCTGGGTAAGCAGGATGGTGCCGAGCAAAAGCAAAGCGAGGCATCCGAGATAAAGGGCCGGAAACCAGCCCATTGGACCCTGCCCTCCACTGAGAGGCTCGATACCGTAAACGGCGAGGGCGCCCGCTACATAAAACCCGATCCGTGTGAAAAGGCCCGTCTTTTGGACCATAAAAATCGCGCCCCCCCCCATAAGGGCGGCAAACCCGAAAGCGAGCGTGGCTATGTCGGGGCCAAACGATTCCCCGAAGATCGCAACCCCCAGTACAAGCAACGCCAGGCCAATTTCGATAACCCATGTGAGCGTTTTTCGTGCCGAAGCCAGTATTTCCGGCCATTGCGGGGCCCGCTCAGCCAGCCAGTTTGTGTTATAGGCCGTGCCCCGACGTTGAATAACCAGAATCAACGCCAGCGACCCACCGCACTCCAGGAGCAGGAGGCCAACTACCGTGCTATCGGCCCCATAGGGGACGAACAGAGCCGTTCCTACCAGAATCGCCTGGAACAAGTAGATTACAGATACGGCCTGCCTTTGCGTAAGCCCTCCATTGAGCAGCTGATGATGCAGGTGCTGCTTGTCGGCACGAAAGGGAGATTTTCCCTGTGAGATGCGAAGAACAAAAACCCAAGTCGTATCGGCAAGAGGTAGCCCGAGCAACAGGAAGGGTAGAACAGGGCCCAGTGCGGGATGATAGACCTCGGTCAGCAATATAGCGAACGTGGCAATGGAAAAACCGAGAAACTGGCTGCCTGCGTCTCCAAGAAAAATACTGGCCGGATAGCTATTGTAATTCAGGAAACCAAGGATCCCTCCGATCAGGATCAGTGCGAGCAGTACAAGCGGTGCCGCATCCACGACAAATGCGAGGTACGCGATAGCTGCGAGGCTCAGCAACATGCAGCCGCCAGCAAGACCGTCCAGTCCGTCAAACAGATTAACCGCGTTTATCACACCGAAAAAGAATACCAGGGTCACGGCGAACGAAACCCATTCGGGCGCCGGGTCAAGCCCGAAAAAGGGCAGATGATGGAGGACCACGCCATACTGGATCATAAGAATGATCGGCGGCAGTTGGGCAAGCAGTTTCCATTTGTAGTTCAGATTAAACGCATCGTCCAGGGCGCCAAAAAACGTGATCCAGATGGCGGCCGCGAGATATGCCAAAATCGGCGGGTTCGGCTGTGCCCA
This sequence comes from uncultured bacterium, assembly GCA_965603635.1. Lineage (GTDB taxonomy): Bacteria > Pseudomonadota > Alphaproteobacteria > UBA8366 > JADFVY01 > JADFVY01. The sequence continues at coordinate 5,156 of CBFDDT010000047.1, forward strand.
GGCCAAGGCTGCTATAACCGCCGCGATACCAACCGCGATGCCGCCGACCCGTGGGACAGGTGCCTTATGGACCTTGCGCCAATCGGGCATATCAACCAGACGCAGCCAATTGGAGACCCGCACAAGCGGCGGAACAGCGACCATCGTTATGAAGAGCCCAGCGAACAAGGCGAAAACATAGTCCATTCCGGGATTCTATCTCCGTGGTCGCACATCGCGATGATCTATGCAGACGACGCCAACTCGCTGAATGCTTCCAGCGTTTTCTGGCCCTTCCGCGGCGCAAACTTATCAATCTGGAATATATGGGGGAAGTATTCTTTCGATTCCCTTAAGGAACTCCAGCAAGCGTTGATCGGCCTGTTCTATTTCCTCGCCCGGGTCGACGAACGTCATGAGCCGTACGAGCGCTCCGTCGGTTCTGTTGTCGGCGGCTGAATCAAGGAAAAGATACCATTTGGCGGCATAACTACTGGTTAAATAGCGGCCGCGCTGCTTGAACCAGTAGTAAACGAGCTGGCGCAAGCCGCCCTTGGTTATGACAACCCGGTTTGCAACGATGTTCTCCGGTAACCCGGGTTCATTCAACTGACGTGCCTCCATCTCCGCAATTTTCCAACCACCTCCTGGCAGGCAGGACTCAGGCGAATGCGCCGAGGATCCGGCCCGCTGCGACTGGTAAAAGGCAATATAGAGGTTAACCAGTTGGGGATCCTGGAAACGACGATAATTGGCGACGATGAAATCATCGACACTGAGTTGCTCTATTACGGTTTTTTCCAGGAATGTGCGTTCACCGTACCATTTATCGATTTTGAGCGGAAATGTCGCGAATGTCGTGCGGTCCTGCAACTGTTCCTGCCGACTCGACAACATACTCGTCACCAGTACCCCCATGATCAGCAAAAATCCGAGTGAACCGATAGTCGCGGCAGTGGGCCTGAACCTCGCACCCGAAAATGCGCGCGGCAAAAAGTTGTCGAATATATCGACGTCGACGAGTCTGGCCGTTTTCTGGCTGGGCCGAAACAGGCGCGAAAAGAACCACGCCTCCAGCAACAGGAAGAGCGTGCAGGCCATGAAGATTACCCAGCCTTCAAAATAATGAAGGAATCCTTCAGCCCACGACACCCCGAAATTCTTGACGAGCACCCCGATTACCGCGATGCGGAAACTGTTCATCACGATCGTCAGTGGAATCGTCGACAGGAACAGCACCACCTTTTGCCAGACCGGCAGGCGTACGAAATAGGCGCCGATAAAACCAAAACTCATCAGGGGAAACAGGTAACGAAGTCCACTGCAGGCTTCTACGACCTGCAACTGGTATTCGCCCATATCGATGATATTTCCGTCAAGAAAGACGCTGATCCCCAGCAAGCGGATAAACCACACGCCGAACGACGAGGATATGAGCTGAAGCTCTAGAGACATGGAATTGTACAAGAAGTCGGGCACCGGGAACATAAAAAGCAAATAGACCAGCGGCACCCAGAGAGTACGAAGGCCCCGCCAACCGACTGCAGCCAATACGATTCCGGTCAGCGTTACAAAAATGCCCGCATGGATGATCACATAGAGGCTTCCCAGGTCACCCAGGGTGCGCAATACGAGACCGAACGCGATTACGGCGAGCCCCGCCCAACTACCATTTTCTGCAAACCGGGCAAGTTCGTCGCGTTTGTGCCAGGCAATTAGAAGGCTGACAAGCGGGATGATGTAACCGTGACTGTATTCCTCCTGCGACCAGTGGCTGACAACGTTGGCAATGCCATCGGCAAAGGCAACATAGAATCCCACCAGGCTGGCAAGCGCGACTCCCCACCACAGATACCAGTTTACCATTGGCGATTTCCTGGATCCTGACTGAATACCGCTATTGGTCATCGGCTCTTGCTTTGCATGTTTTCATCGGTTACTCGCCCTTTCACCATCGGCGGGCTTTTCTACCGTCCAGGATCGCGGATACCCTCTCAATCCTACGATAACTCAGCTCTCACGGCAAATAGCTGAGAGCCCGGGTAGATAAATGCAAACCCAGCCCGTTTCCTGTCATAAAACCGTTTGCAATCGTGGGCGCGTTTATGAATGCTCCATGCCATGGAGCACATAGGTCCGCTCACCGGAGAGAAGCCGATACAGACCACTAGGGCAATTTCAAGGGGCGAGCAGCATCCGAATCACCGCTTAAGCGGAACAGACAGATAGACGCCGAATTCCGCGCCGATATCGCAGCTGATCCGCGCATGAACGCGGCCCTGGCGGTCGAGGAAGCGCTGCCGGTCCCCGGCCGGGAAAATGCCCTCATGCCAGATATCGGGGTGGATATAGAGGCCCCGGCTGCCGTCGCACCAGAACGCCACGACCTGTTCCGGTTTCAGGTCGTCGCCGGGCATCGCCACGGGCACGACGAACGGCTTGTTGTCCATCGGGAAGAAAAGCTGGCCGCCGTCGGGATGGTAGTTCATATGCCACAGCAGGACCTGATCGCGCGGAACTGTCGCCTCGATTGCCGAGGCCTGCTGCGGATCGCGGCTCCAGCCCAGGACATATTCGCCGCCGACGGCTTCATTGCGCCCCATCAGGATATCGCCCGACCATTCGCCGTGGAAGATGCCCTCGACAACGCCGCCTTCATCACCGCTGTCCTTATCGACCGGCCGCCAGCCCTGTGCGCGCCAGCGGACGATCTCGATATCGCAGGCCGCCGGATCGTCCACCAGATAGCCATAACCCTTCGTGTTTTCGTCGTTCGCCACGATTAGCGGGACAGGGAACAGCGGCAGGGAGGGTTTTTCACTGGCTTCGAAAATATACTTCGGCGCGGTCTGCATGATGGTCTCCGGAATCGTTCGGGTTCAAGGCACTATGCGGCCTGCTCGTTTTATAATCAAATTCCGCCATGTTCCAATTCGAACGGGTTCTGTGTTAGCCTTTCATCGGTGCAATCGGCGGCGGCTGAATAAGCGAAAACGGGGATGATATGACGATTTCCAACAAGCAGTACACGACCGACGAAATCATGGCGATGGATGAGCATCTCATTCATGCCTTCGCGGACCTCGACGCACTGAAACAGGATGGCGCGCGCACCGCGATTACCTCGGCCGAGGGCGCCTATGTCACGGACTCCGACGGCAACCGGTTGCTGGACGGGATCGGCGGGCTGTGGTGCGTCAATGTCGGGCATGGCAGGCAGGAGATCATCCGGGCCGTGGCCGAGCAACTGAGCCAGCTGGATTATTATTCCACCTTCTATAACCTGACCCACCCTAGCGCGGCGCTGCTGTCGGAAAAGATCACCTCGCTGGCGCCGGGCGCCCTGAACCATGCCTATTTCGGCAATTCCGGATCGGTCGCCAATGACAGCGCCATCCGCATCCTGCATCATTATTTCAACCGGCTCGGCAAACCCAACAAGAAGAAGATCCTGTCACGGATCGGCGCCTATCACGGTTCGACCCATCTGGCGGTCGCCATGACCACGCCGGCCTACCGGGCGGGCTGGGATTCGGCAGACGAGCTTGTCCATTTCCTGTCCTCCCCCTATGCCTACCGGCGGCCGGACGGCATGACCGAGGCGGAGTTCCTGGACTTCCTGATCGACGAGTTGAGCGAGACGATCGAAAAGATCGGCGCGGACAGCATCGCCTGTTTCATCGGCGAACCGATCATGGGCGCCGGCGGCGTCATCGTGCCGCCCGACGGCTATCACGCGCGCAGCCGCGAGGTCTGCGGCCGGCACGACATCATGTATATTTCCGACGAGGTGGTGACGGCGTTCGGCCGCCTGGGCCATATGTTCGCCTCTCAAGATGCCTATGGAATCGAGCCGGACATCATCACCACGGCGAAAGGACTGACCTCGGGCTACCAGCCCATGTCGGCCACCATCGTCTCGGACAAGATCCACGAGGTCATTTCCGGGCCGGGCGGGGTATTCCTGCATGGCATGACCTATTCCGGGCATCCGGCCTGCTGCGCCGCGGCGCTGGCCAATATCGCCATCCTGGAAGAAGAAGACATCTGCGGCCGGGTGCGGCGCCTGGGCCCGGTTTTCGAAACCGCGCTGAAGGGGCTTGCCGATCTGCCCATCGTGGGCGAGGTGCGCGGCAGCAACTTCATGATGGGCATCGAATTCGTGAAGGACCAGTCGACGAAAGAGATTTTCGACGCCGAAGCCAGATGCGGCCCGCGCGTCTCCCGCCATGCCCAGGACCGTGGCCTGGTGGTGCGCCCGCTGGCCCATATGGCGGTACTCTCGCCGCCGCTTATCCTGACCGAGGCCGAGATCCAGACCATCGCCGACACGCTTCGCGACAGCATTAAGGCCACCTGTGACGACCTGGCGCGCGAGGGCCTGCTGTAAACCCTTACCGGCGCCAGAAGAGGGCGGCCAGGATTATACTTCCGCCCAGGATAGTTTCGCTGTTGGGGATTTCGCTGAGCAACAGCCATGCCCAGACCGGCGCCAGGGGTGTTTCGAGAGCGCTCAAAAGCCCCGTTTCGGCGGCTGGAAGATAGCGCGCGCCCTCTACCAGCGTTACGTAGGCGAGCGCGTGCACCAGGCCGAACCCCGCCATCGCCGGCATTTCGCCGACCGGGGCGTCGAGTGGCGCCGTTACGAACAGGGCCACCGCCGCGAGGAGCAGTGAGCTGGCGATCATAGGCGCGCTGGATGGCGCCGCCGGATAACGCCGGTAAATCGCGATGACCACGGCCATCGACAGGGTCATCCACAAGGCCAGCAGGTCGCCGAGCAGATTCGGTGATTTAAGGGAGCCGCCCACGATAACCGCCACGCCCGCCAGCGCCGCAAGACTGGCGAGGATCGTTCGTCGGCCCGGCGCCTCGCGCATCCATATCCAGGCAACCCCGGCGGCCGCGAAGGGCGCTGCGGCGTATATCAAAGCGACATTGGCGATCGAGGTAAATTTGAAGGCCGGGATGAAGGCCGCCGTTCCGGCGCTTGACGCCAACACGGCCGCCCAGCCCGGGCCTCCCATCGCGGCGAACTCGGCCCCCACCCTGCGCCTGTCCCGCCACAGTAGCCAACCCGAGAGAAAGGCGGCCGAGAACAGGCCGCGCCAGAAGATGATCGTATAGGCGTCCGAGGCGATGCCCTTGGTGAACAGTCCGGCGGTGCTATAAGTCACGGCCGACAGCATGACCAGGGCGACGCCGGTCCGGTAGTTTCCCACGCCACTGATCATTTCCAGTCTCCCCTCGCCTTCGATGTTGGGATAAGATCATATCCCTGCTGACAGCTTTATGTCAGTAGCGATCATGGAGACCCGAATGCGTCGCGCCGACAGGCTGTTCGAAATTATCCAGATGCTGCGCACCGCGCGCGGCCCCCTGACAGCCGCCGCCATCGGCGAGACGCTGGAGGTAACGCCGCGCACCGTTTACCGCGACATTGCGGTGCTGCAGGCGATGCGCGTCCCGATCGACGGCGCGGCGGGGATCGGTTACCTGCTGCGCGCGGGTTATGACCTGCCGCCGCTGAATTTCACGATCGAGGAAATCGAGGCAATTGTCGTGGGACTCAGCCTGTTGGCGCGCACCGGCGATGCGGGCCTGATGCGCGCGGCGAAGACCGCCGCCGGCAAGATCGCCGTCGTCTCGCCCGGCCCGGATGGGCCTCTGGAAGCGGCCGGGCTACATGTATCGGACTGGGGGGCGGAGATGCCGGAGCGAATCGATCCGGCAATGCTGAGGTCGGCGATACGCGATGCACATAAGCTGCGCCTGCATTACAACGACTGGGAAGGCGAGGAGACGATCCGAACCGTGCTGCCCGTCGCTTTGATCTATTATGTCGAGTCCGCCGTGCTGGCGGCCTGGTGCGAGTTGCGCCGGGATTTCCGGCATTTCCGCGCCGACCGAATGCTTTCCTGCGAACCGCTGGAAGAACGGTTCACGGACCGCGCGCCGGAATTGCGGGCGGCCTGGGAGGCGGCGCGGGCGGCGGACGGCTGATCAGGCCGTTTCGTCGAATACCCGGTCGAACGGAACCTGGGAAAAATCCCGTTCCGGCTCGTCCAGTTCGCGGGCGTAGCGGTGGCCGGCGTAGACCGCGGCGGCGATGATGGCCGGGGCGTCGCAGTCGCCGATGCGGCGCAGGGACCCTACCCTGCCCTCCAGCGCGCGGTACAGATCGTCATTGGGGCTGCGCGCCGTCACCAGTAATATCGATTCCGCATCGATCCGTTGTTCGCGCCCGGTATAGGCGCAGGCCAGCGTTGCCTCGCCGCCGTCGAAAGCGGTCAGCGCATTCGATGCGACGATCTCGACCCCCAGTTCCAGAAGCCGCCGCTGCGTGCGGGTCTGTTCGGCCGTATAGCCGCACCAGGCGGCGGCCTTGCTTTCGGGCGTCACCAATGTCACGGGCAGTCCCGCGGCGCGCAGCCGCTCGGCAAGGACGGCGCCCATGTAATAGTGGTCGTCGTCGAATAGCACTGTTTTGCTCTCGGGCAGCCGCCCGGCCATGATGTCGTCCGGCGTGAAAATCCGCTCGGCCGGGCCAAGATCAGCGATTCCCGACGGATGATATCGGCCGAACCCGTCACGCCGCCATGTGGCGCCGGTCGCGATCGCCACATGATCCGCGCCCGTGGCCAGCACGTCGTCGGGACCAAGCTCGCTCTCGCGATAGATTTCCACATTGGGCATGCGCTCGATCTGCCCGACCCGGTAATCGCGCACCCGCGCCCATTCGCCCAGCCCCGGCAGTTTTGATTCGGCCGTGACCCGGCCGCCCAGTTCGCGCCCCGCCTCGGCGAGCATCACTTCATAGCCCCGCTCGCCCAGCGCCCGCGCGGCCTCCAACCCTGTCGGGCCGGCCCCGACGATCAGCACCTTCGTGTTCGAGCCCTTCGGCGCGATCTTTTCCGGGTGCCAGCCGCGGCGCCATTCTTCGTTCATGGTGGGGTTCTGGGTACAGCGGATCGGAACGCTCAGCCCATCGCCCGTATAACAGACATTGCAGCCGATACATTCGCGGATGTCCTCGAGCCGGCCTTCCTCGATCTTTTTCGGCAGGAACGGATCGGCGATGGATGGCCGCGCCGCGCCGATGAAATCGACGATGCCGCGCTTGATCTGGCTGGCCATGGTATCCGGCGAAGTGAAGCGGCCGACCGTTACCACCGGCTTGGTGGTCACCGATTTGACGAACGACATATAGGGCTCGAGGGCGCCTTCCTTGACGAAGCGCGAAACCCCCATCTCCAGCGAGTAGTCGGCGATATTGATGTCCCACAGATCCGGCAATTCGCCCAGCATCTCGAACATCTCGCGACGCTCGCCATAAACGGGAACGCCATCGCCGCCACCGCCTTCCTCGGCCGAAAACCGCACGGCGACGGCACATTTATCGCCAACGGCGTCCTTGGTTTCCTCGATCAGTTCCCGGACCAGGCGGACCCGGTTTTCCAGGCTGCCGCCATATTCGTCGATCCGGTTGTTGGTCTCGGCCGACATGAAATGCGACAGCAGATAACCATGGGTCGCATAGACATAGACGATATCGAACCCCGCCGCCTTGGCGCGCAGGGCGGCGTCGCGGTGCCATTTGCGCAAGTCCCGAATATCGGCCTTGTCCATGGCGCGAGTCTGGTATGGATCGCCGTTGGTGTTCGGCATGCTGTCCACATCCAGCGAGACTTCGCGGCTATGCAGATTCGCGGTGCGGCTGCCGCCATACCAGAGTTCGGCCCCGGCCAGCGATCCATGTTCATGGACCTTGTCGGTCATCAGCGCGTTGGCCCTGATATCGCTGTCGTTCCAGAGGCTTGCCGAGGGGTATGGCAGATCGTCGGAGGACGGGTGGATCGAGCAGTATTCGGTGCAGACCACGCCCCAGCCGCCCTCGGCCTTCATCCCGCGTAAGCCCGCCACCATGCGCGGACGCAACCAGCCATCGCCGGTGCAGTGAGGCACCTGGTAGAAGCGGTTTTTCGCCGTGACCGGGCCGATCTTCACCGGTTCGAACAGGATATCGTAGCGCGGATCGCGGGCCATGGTTTTTCCTTATGTTGCGGGTGTTATGACGCGGCCTTCAGCTCGCCTCTTCCAGGTGGATATGTTCGCGCCGGAACGGCATATCGGAATCGATGTCCGCGTCTAGTTCGCGGGCGGCCCGGTGGCCGTCATATACGGCCGCCGCTATCGTCGAGGGAACGTCGCCATCGCCGATTGCCTGGACCGACAGAATACCCGCCGCCGCCAGTTTTTCCTGGTCGCCGGTCAGTTCCAGCCGCAGCGCGTCGTTCGGCTGGCGCGAGGTAACCATGACGACCGAGGCCGCCGGCACGGTTTGCCGGCGCTCGGTATAGATACAGGAAAGCTCTGCCTCGCCGGCCCCGACCTTCGCCAGATTATGCAGCGGCACGACCGAGATACCGAGTTCGATAATGCGGGTCTGGATGCGGACCTGTTCCAGGGTATGCGCGGTCCAGGCCGAAACCACCGATTCGGTGGTCGCCAGGGTGACCTCCAACCCGTCGCCGCGCAGTTTTTCGGCGATCACGCCGCCCATGTAGAAATTATCGTCGTCGAACACCAGCACCGGACCGGCAATATCGGCGCCCGCGAAAACATCCTCGGGCGTGTAAACCGCTGGCCCATCCGAACCCGGGATCGGCGCGGTGTTGTTAACGCCGACGCCGTCGCGGCGCCAGGTGGCCCCGGTTGCCAGGATCACATGTTCGAAGCCGAAATCCAGGACCTGTTCCGCGGTCAGCGCGCTGTCGAGATAAACCTCGACATTGGCCATCTCGTGAATCCGCCCGACCCGCCAGTCGCGCACCCGCGCCCAGGCGTTCAGTCCGGGCAAGCTGGATTCCCGGGTGACACGGCCGCCCAGTTCCTTGCCGGCCTCGGCCAGGGTTACCGCATAACCACGCTGACCCAGCGCCCGGGTCGCCTCAAGTCCCGACGGGCCGGCGCCGACGACCAGAACCCTGCTGTCCGATCCCTTGGCCTCGATTTTTTCCGGATGCCAGCCGCGCCGCCACTCCTCGCCCACCGTCGGGTTCTGGGTGCAGCGCATCGGCGTGAAAGTGAGCTGGCCCGACACGCATATATTGCAGCCGATGCACTCGCGAATTTCGTCGATTCGGCCTTCCTCGATCTTCCGGGGCAGGAACGGGTCGGCGATCGACGGGCGCGCCGCGCCGATCATGTCCAGAACGCCGCGTTTGATCTGGCTGACCATGGTATCGGGTGAGGTGAACCAGCCGACGCCGACAACCGGCTTGCTAGTCAAGGATTTCACGAAACCGACATATTGCTCCTGACGGCCCTCTTCACCGAAGCGGGAGGTCACCGAATCGTTTTCCCAATTGCTGACATTGACGTCCCACAGGTCGGGAAGTTCGGCGAGCCGTTCGACGATCTCGCGCCCCTCGCCGTCCGCGGCAATGCCGTCGGGGCCCAGCAGCTCGTCCACGGCCACGCGCACGGCAACGGCGCAGCGATCGCCCACCGCGTCCTTGGTCTCCTCCAGCACCTCGCGGAACAGCCTGATGCGGTTTTCCAGCGAACCGCCATATTCGTCGGTACGCTGGTTACGGCGACTTTGCAGGAAATGCATCAGCAAGGTCGAATCATGGGCCGCGTAGACATAGACGATATCCGCGTCGGCCTCTTTCGCGCGCAGCGCGGCGTTGCGGTGCCAGCGGCGAAATTCCTTGATGTCCGACTTGTCCATGCCGCGGGTCTGGGTCGGCACGCCGGTAACCCCGGCCTGATGCGTCGGCCCCAGCGGTTTGAGCCGGGTATAGAGATTCTGCGCGCCAACCCCATTATGGGCAAGCTGCACGCCGGCCAGCGCACCCTCGCCATGCAGGGCGTCCACCATCAACGCCAGATATTTGATGTCCTGACGGTCCCACAGCCGCGCCTGCGGTTCGGGCGTATAGTCGGAAGACGGATGGATCATGCACTCCTCGGTGCAGACCACGGCCCAACCGCCCTCGCCCTTCATCCCGCGCATACGGGCATGTGTCTGCGGCATGTTGAATCCCATGCCGTTGCAGTGGGGTACCTGATAAAAACGATTTTTGGCGGTAACGGGACCGATTTTCATCGGCTCGAACAGGATATCGTAGCGCGGATCGCGACTCATAAAGCAAGCCTTTCGGGAGAAGAGTGTGTTCAGGCGCGTAGCAGGCGCGCGCCTTCGGGCTCCCAGGTCAGCCAGACCTCGCTGCCCTCGGCCCAGCCTTTTTGGGCAACCGGGTTGCTGTTCTGGCTGGCCACCGAGATCGGCTCGTCCACGCCCTCGACGGTCACGAAGAAATGGTTGCGCTCGCCAAGATAGGACGCGGCAGTCAGCCTGCCCTTGATACAGTTGGCGCCGTTGGCGGGTGCCGTGACCTCCAACGTCAATTTTTCGGGCCTGATACCGACCGTAACGGCCTCGCCCGCCATCGGCGCGCCATCATCGGGTGGGCTGACCCGCAACTTGCCCAACGGCCCGGCGTCCACCGTCGCCACGCCGCCCTCCACGCCAATAACGGACGCATCGAAGAAGTTCATCGACCCGATGAAGGCGGCCACCTCGCGGCTGGTCGGCGCCTCGTAGAGACGTTCCGGCGTGTCCACCTGGCGTACCTTGCCCTCGGACATGACCGCGATACGGTCGGCCATGGACAAGGCCTCTTCCTGGTCGTGGGTGACGAAGATGAAAGTGATGCCCACCTTCTGCTGCAGGGCGCGCAGTTCGACCCGCATCTGTTCGCGCAGGTTCTTGTCCAGCGCGCTCAGGGGTTCGTCCAGCAACAGAACCTTGGGATGCTTGATCAGCGCCCGGGCCAGCGCGACACGCTGGCGCTGGCCACCAGAGATTTCGTGCGATCCCCGGTCACCGAGTCCTTCCAGTTTTACCGTCGCCACCGTCTCGTCGACCCGCCGCGCTATTTCTTCCTTGGACAGGCCGTCCTTGCGCAGGCCGTAAGCGATGTTCTGGCGCACATTCATATGTGGAAAGATTGCATAGTTCTGAAACACCGTATTCACCGGCCGCAAATTCGCCGGTTCGATTGTCAAGTCGGCGCCGTCGATATGGACACTGCCAGTGCTGGACGCCTCGAAACCGCCGAGAATGCGCAAGAGCGTGGTCTTGCCACAGCCCGAAGGCCCCAGAAGAGCGAAGAACTCCCCCTGGGCGATGTCCAGGGACACGCCGTCAACGGCGCGCACCGGGCCGAAATGCTTCGACACATCGCGGAGGGAAACAAAATCCAAACAATTTTCCATTGTAAGCCTATTAACTCTCAGATTTAGGAGTCGGATTGACCCCCTTGCGGCGCACCCATTCGGCGAATGCGACGGTGATTACAGTGAACAGCAGGATGCAGGCGCCCAGCGCCAGCACCACCGGCAGCCGCTTGGGAAAGCGCAACTGACTCCATATGTAGATCGGCAGGGTTGCATCCGTCCCGGAAAGGAAAAACGCCAGGATGAATTCATCGAAGGATTCGATGAATGTCAGCAGCAGGCTGGCGACGATCCCCGGCAACGCCAGCGGGAAGGTAACCCGCCAGAACGTGGTCCAGCCGGTCTCGCCGAGATCGCGCGAGGCCTCCTCGAGGTTGGCGTCGAACCCTTCCAGGCGTGAAATCATGACAAAGGTGGCAAACGGCGTGGCGATCAGCACGTGGGCCGCGCCGATGGTAAACAGCGACAGCGGGATTCCGACCCGGTTCGCCATAATCAGCAGCGCGATACCGAGAATGATGCCCGGCACCACCAGCGGCAGCACCAGCAAACCGAGGGTCGGCCTGCGCCCGACGAACCGATAGCGGGTAAAGGCGCGCGCGGCCAGGATGCCAAGAATTGTGCTGATAATCGAAACCGAGCACGCGACCCTGATGCTGTTGAACAACGCCGCCTGCAGGGATTCGGTGTGGATCATGGCTTCGTACCATTTGACGGTGAAGCCCTTCAGCGGGAAAGCGATATAGATGCCGTCATTGAACGAGAACAGCGGCAGGAACAGCACCGGCACATAGAGAAAGATCATATACAGAACGGCGTAGGTCTTTAGCCCGCCGCCGCGCATCCAGGAAGGGAGTTGAAATTTCATACCGCCCGCTCCCGCGCTTGCTTGGTAAGGAACCATACGCCCAGGCTGGCCACCGTGATCGCCAGGGCCGAAACGATCGCCAGAGCCGATCCCAGAGGCCAGTCGTTGGCCCTGAAGAACATGGCATGCATCAGGCTACCGACCATCATGCCATCCGGCCCGCCGACCAATTGCGGGGTGATGTAATCGCCGACCGTGGGGATGAAAACCAACATCGAAGCGGCCACCACGCCCGGAATAGACAGCGGCAGGGTTATCCGCAGAAAACGCTGCAACGGACTGTCCCCCAGATCCGTCGCGGCCTCCAGCAGGGAGCGGTCCATCTTTTCCAGCGAAACGAAAATCGGCAGGATAGCGATCGGCGCCCAGGCGTGGGCCAGGGTAATGACCACGGCTGTTGGATTATGGAGCAGGAACGTCAGCGGTTCGTCGATGATCCCAACCCATTTCAGGCCGGAATTGATGATGCCGTTGTAACCCAGGATGATCTTCCACGCGAAAACGCGCAGCAGGTAGCTGGTGACGAACGGAATAGTGATCAGGATCAGCCAGACGATCTTGTGGCGCTTTATCTTGAAGGCGATAAAATAGGCCACCGGATATGCCAGCAAAACCGTGGCCACGGTAACCGTCAGGGAAATCAACACCGATTTCCCGATCAGCAACATGTAAGATTGCCTTGCGAAGATCTTGGCGTAGTTGGCCAGTGTCAATGTATGGTCGATTTCGACACCGCTTTGCGTCCACAAACTGTATACCATCAGAATGCCGACCGGCAGGCACATCGCCCCCAGCAGCACCAGCAATGTCGGCGACAACAGAATATAGCCACGCAAACCCGCGTGACGAAATAGCCCCGCTTTTACCGCCTTGCGGAGCCGGCCAATCGCGCCGGCCTGTGGGGCTGTCTGCACCTCACTCGTCATGAAATAATCCGTCTAGTATGAAAAAAACCGGCGGACCGGGCACCCTGTATAGGGGCACCCGATCCGCCGTAAATTGGCCGGACTAACTTACAGGCCCGCCTTGACTTCTTCAAACATTTTCAGCACTTCGTCACGATTCTTAAACTCGTTGCTGAAGACGCCCGCTTTCAGGAACGCTTCGACATCGCGCGACAGACCGGCCGCCTCGATGGCCTCGTCGCCGGCCGCGTCGAAGGATTTGGTGTTGGCATGGCCATAACCGTAATCGACGATCATGAACTTACCCGCTTCCACGGACAGCATGGCGTCGATCAGGTCGTAAGCCGCATCCAGATTCGGGGCGTTTTTATGTATCACAAGCCCGCAAACCCAGGTCATGATGCCTTCCATGGGGTTCATGAACTTGACTGGAACACCCTCGCCCTGAAGCAGAACGTTGGAGCTGTTCCAGGTCGATCCAGCGACGATCTCGCCGGACGCCAGTCCCTGTTCGATGGACGACACATCGTCGGCATAGAAGCGAATCAGCGGCCGCTGTTTTTCGAGCAATCCCCGGACCTTGGCAAGATCCGCGGCGCTCATGTTCCAGGGATCGACGCCGGCATAAACCGCGGCATAGGGCACGGTTTCGTTGGCGCCGGAGAAGGTCGCCAGACGGCCCTTGTAGCGCTCGTCCCACATCAGACCCCAGGACTCTTCCTTGATGTCGACCAGGTCGGTTCGGTACAGGATCGAGGTATTGCCCCAATCGAACGGCACGAAGAACTGCTTGCCGTCATGCTGGGTGCCCGGGATGACTTTCAATGAACTGACAACGTCGCCCCAATTCGACAGCCGCGACGTATCGACCGCCTGCAGGACTCCCGATTCGCGCCACAGATTCACATTGTAGGAACAGGGATGTGCGACATCCGGCGTGTAGCCGGCTTTCATTTTCTGAAGCGCCTCGCCCTCGTCGGCGAAGATTGACACCTCGGGGCTGCCGCCACGCTTCTTGATATAATCGCCATGCAGTTCCGGTACTTCATAACCTTCCCAGGTGAAATACGTTGCCTGCGCGGCGGCTATGGCCTGGTTATGGAAATAGGGTGTCATGGTGACGCCGATTCCCAGCGCCGACAGGCCCTTCAACATATTGCGGCGGCTTAGCGTGCCTGCCGCAAGGCGGTCCATCATTTCATTCTTATCCATCTTTTCCTCGCTGTTTAGGTTGTTATGGAGCGGCAACCCGCCCCTGTTGTGGTAATTTTCTCAAGGGCCGATACAGGGCCCAAACTACCGGTTTGCAAATTCCGTCACCCCGCCTTGCGATTTCCCTCCGGCGTGGCTTGTGCCTCCAGCGCACCGAACTCCACCGGGAAGAACCCGGCGAAATAGGCACGGCAGGCGACCTTGGCCTTATCCCGGTCCACGCTATCAGGCGCGACGCCGAGATTAACCCAGTAACCGTCTATAAGGGCAACGAAGCCGACCGAGATGGCCTCAAGGTCCAGCCCTTCATAGCCACCACGAGCAGCCAGCCTCTCACAAAGCTTATGAACCTCCGTTGAATAGCCGCCCGCCAAATCACGATAGAGATCGCGGTATTTCGGGCGGCTTCGCGATTCGGCCCAGAACGCCAGCCAAACCGCAATCTTGGTCGGGGTGCAGACCCGCGGCCCCAGATCGGTCTCGATCATGGCGACCAGCGCGGCGGCCGGATCGTCGATGGCGCCATTCAGCGCCTGCCCCACCAATGTCTCGTATTCTTCGGCCAGATGCACAAAGGTTTCGTAGAGCAGTGCTTCCTTGGTCTTGAAATAGAAATTAACGATGCCCTGGGACAGGCCCGCGGCCTTCGCGACATGCGACATCGTGGTGCGGGCATAGCCATGCCGCGCGATCGTCTTCATCGTCGCTTCGATCAACTGTTCGCGGCGCAGATGTTTTACGTTCGCTCTGGAACCAGCCAATTTCGCATTTCCCTTCCTCATGACGGTAACGATATTGGCAAACCGGGGAAACTGCAAGAACGCAATGCACTAGAATGTAAAATTGATTGAATCTTCATTCAATGAACTGGACGTGCATGACACGTTCGGACTAGACTGATGCCAAGAAATCGTTGCCGGCCTAGGTCGGAGAACAGGAAAATCGCATGAAAAGCCATGACGTTATCGTCATCGGGGCCGGGCATAACGGTCTTACCACGGCGGCCTATCTCGCTCGCGCGGGTCTTGATGTGCTGGTGCTGGAGCGCAATCCCTATATCGGCGGCGCGGCGGTCAGCCGGGAAATTTACCCCGGATTCACCTATTCCAATTGTTCCTATGTCAGCAGCCTGATGCGGCCCGAGATCATGCGCGACCTCGATCTGGCGCGTTACGGGCTGCAGGTCGTCTCCTATAATGGCGGGCTGACCATGTCGCGCGACGGCGGTTACCTGGCGTCCTACAAGGACCATGACATGAACCGGCGTGAGATCGCGCGCCACTCCCATCGCGACGCCGAGGCCTATGACCGCTATTCGGCCGAAATCATGCGCCAATGCCGCTTCATCAAGCCCATGCTGGCCAAGATGCCGCCGGACCCGGCCTCCCTGAAGCCCCGCGATCTGCGCGGGCTCTATGATCTGGGGCGCGAGTTCTGGGACCTCGGCGAGGAAGGCATGGCGGATACGATCCGTTTCTGGACAATGAGCTGCGTCGATTTCCTCGAGCAATTTTTCGAGAACGAACTGGTCAAGGCCCACTACGCCGGCAGTTCGATCATCGGCACCGGCCTGGGCCCCCGCTCCCCCGGTTCGGCCTATGTTTTGCTGCATCATTATATGGGCGAGGTTGACGGCAATATCGGCGCCTGGGGATTTGCGCGCGGCGGCATGGGGGCGATCAGCAAGGCGCTGGCCGCGGCGTTCCAGACCCATGGCGGCGAGATCCGCTCGGGCGCCGACGTATCGCGGATCATCGTCAAGGGCGGCAACGCGATCGGCGTGAAGTTGGCCGACGGCGAGGAAATTCATGCCCGCGCCGTGGTCTCCAACATGGACGTCAAGCGAACCTTCCTGGAGACCTTTGAGGAATCCGACCTGCCGCCGGAATTCGTGAAAGCTGTGCGAAACTTCAAAATCCGCGGCTCGTCGGGCAAACTGAACATCGCGCTGGACGGCATGCCCACTTTCAACGGCGTGCCGAAGGACTGCCCTGCCTTGCAGGGCGACCTGCATGTCACCGACACGATCGAATGGTTCGAGCGCGCCTACGACGACTGGAAAAACGGCATGTGGTCGCGCCGGCCCTATTTGGACATGATGATTCCCACCCTGATCGACCCGACCATGGCCCCGCCGGGCAAGCATTACATGTCGATATTCGTCCAGTATGTCCCGCCGCACCTGGCCGACGGTCCCTGGACGCCGGAAAAGCGCGACGCCTTCGGCAAGACCGTAATCGACATGCTGTCGGAATACAGCCCCGACCTGAAGGATCTGATCCTGCATATGGAAGTTCGCACGCCGCATGAGATCGAGGAAGAAGTCGGCCTGACCGAGGGCAACATTTTCCAGGGCGAACTGACCATGGACCAGATCATGTTCAACCGGCCCATTCCCGGCTATGCGCAATACCGCGGGCCGGTAACCAACATGTATATGTGCGGTTCCAGCACTCATCCGGGCGGCGGCGTGATGGGCGCGCCGGGGGCCAACGCGGCCCGCGAAATCCTGCGCGACATGGGCAAGGCCGGAGAACAGCGATGAGCAACGCATACGATATTATCGTGGTCGGCGGTGGCCATAACGGACTGACCTGCGCCGCGTATCTGGCAAAGGCCGGGCGGCGCGTGCTGATCGTCGAGGCCGCCGACCGGCTGGGCGGCGCGGCGGCGAACCGGGAATTTGCCCCGGGCGTCACCGGCCCCGGCTGCGCCCATATAATGCATCAACTGCACCCGGCGGTGCGCAAACAGCTCAAACTGAAAAAGCACGGCCTCAAGCTGGCGGCGCGGCAGCTTCCCACGATCTCGCTGGGCGAGGGCGGCCAGCATCTCGTCCTGACAGGCAAGCGAATCGACGGTCTGAATGAAATTGGCGACCGGGAAGCCTGGCCGGCGTTGCACCGCCGGTTGATGCGCATGGCCCGTGCGCTGCACCCTTCCCTGTCACAGATGCCGCCAAGGATGGGCGGTAGCGACTGGCGGGATCGGTTGGCGCTGGCAAAATTAGGTGTCAGGCTTAAATTGCTAGGCAAGACAGATATGCGTGAGTTCCTGCGCATCGTAAATATGAACGTCTTCGATCTGCTGAACGATGAATTGACCGACGAACGGCTGAAGGGTGCGCTGGCCTTCGACGCGGTGCTGGGCAGCAATTTCGGCCCACGCTCGCCGGGCAGCGTATTGACCTGGCTCTATCGTCTTGCCGGCGATATCGGCAACAGCGACGGACTGGCAATCCCGCAGGGCGGCATGGGGGCGGTCGCCGAGGCGCTGGCCAATGCCGCGCAATCATTCGGCGCGGAGATCAGGACAGGCGCACCGGTCCGGCGCATTCTGGTTGAGGGCGATCATGCTTGCGGGGTCGAACTGGAAAGCGGTGAGACGGTCCGGGCCGGGCTGGTCGTATCGAACGCCGACCCGAAGCGAACTTTCCAGTCGCTGGTCGGCGCCGAACATCTCGACACCGGCTTCCAGCGGCGCCTGCGTGGTTTCCGCGGCAACGGCCTTGCCGCCAAGCTGAATCTGGTTCTGGAAGGTGTGCCTGAGTTCACGGGGCTGGATATGGCCAAACTCGGCGGGCGGCTGATTCTGGCGCCGGACATGGGCTACCTTGAGCGCGCCTTTGACCACTCGAAGTATGGCGAATATTCGACGGCGCCGGCCCTGGAAATCACCATTCCGTCCCTGCATGACGGCAGTCTGGCAAGCGCGGGCAGGAATGTAATGTCGGTGGTGGTCCAGTATGCGCCCTACGAGCTGAAAGGCGGCTGGAACGCTAACCGCGAGGCCTTCGCCGACCATGTCATCAAGACCATCGCCGCCCTTGCGCCGGGTCTGCCTAAGCAGATTGTCGCCCGCGAGATGTTGGCTCCGCCGGACCTCGAGCGCGAATTCGGCATGACCGGCGGCCACTGGCATCA
>CBFDDT010000048.1:0-22811 GCA_965603635.1 uncultured bacterium
GGTCACGCCACGTTCTTCGGCGGTCAGCACATCCTGGTTGTCCAGAAGGGCCCAGCTATCCTGGTACCATTCACTGTCCGGGAAGTTATGCCGCAGCACGGCCGCCGTATAACGCGCCTCTTCGACGACGCCGAGCGCCAGATAGGCCTCGGTCAGGCGGTGCAGGGCCTCGGGCACATGGGTGGAGGTGCCCCATTTATCGATAACCCGGCGAAATCGCCCGATCGCCGCCAAATGGTTCCCGGCGCGCAGGTAAAAGCGGCCGACATTCATGTCCTTGCCGGCCAGATGGTCGTGAGCCAGATCGATTTTCAGGCGCGCATCGCGGGCATAGTCGCTGTCCGGGTAGCGCCGCACCAGATTATCGAACGCGTCCAGCGCGCCCTCGGTCATGCGCTGGTCGCGCGCCACGTCGGATATCTGTTCGTAATAGCTCAGCCCCTTGAGATACCAGGCGTAGGCTGCCTCCTTATGGCCCGGATGCAGGTTGATGAACCGGTCGAGCGCGACGATCGCATCGTCATACTTGCCCTGCATGTAATAGGCATAGCCGGCCATGATTTGCGCCTTGGTGGCCCATTTGGAATAGGGGTGCTGGCGTTCGACCTCGTCGAACGACTTGGCGGCCGATATATATTTGCCGGCCGACATATTATCCATGGCTTCGTTATAGATGTCTTCCACCGGGCGTTCGACATAGGCCGGATCCTCATCGTCCCCGGCGCAACCGCCCAGCGCCAGCGGCGCGGCAAGCAGCATCACGGCGGCAACGCAGCCGAAAACCTTCGGTAAATATGATGTCAGTCGTTTCATACGCAACCTGGCAATTCATGAATTACATACGGCGCGATTTTTCCTCGCGCCGTATATATACACTTAATTAACCCCACACCCAAGGGCCAAGCATGCGACAGCGCGCCGCGCCTTACGCGCGCACCAGTTCCCCACGGGCGTCCACCTCTGCAATCTCGTTCTCGATCTCGTCCATCTCGACCATTTCCCAAGCCGAATCGTCGGCCATCAGCTTACGCAGCAACTTGTTGTTGATGGCATGGCCGGGCCGAACACCGTGGAAATGGCCGATAATGACCGCGCCCGCCAGATAAAGGTCGCCGACGCAATCCAGGGCCTTGTGCCGCGCACATTCGTCGTCGAAGCGCAGGCCGCCCTCGTTCAGTACCGTATCGCCGCTGATCACCACGGCGTTCTCCATCGAACCGCCGCGCGCCAGGCCGGCCGCCTGCAGCGCCTCGACCTCGTGCAGGAACCCGAAGGTCCGTGCGCGGCTCAAATTTTCGCGGAAACTGTCGGCCAGCATGTCAACGAAAATCGACTGGTGGCCGATCACCGCGGTTTCGAAGTCCAGCTCGATATTGATGCTGCTGCCCATCCAGGGTTCGATGTGCGCAATCGAATCGCCGTCTTCGACGCTGACCGTCTTGCAAACGCGGATAGCGCGGCGCGGCGCGGCCTGGGCCACGACACCGGCACAATCGATCAGAAATACGAAAGGCTCGGCGCTGCCGTCCATGATGGGGATTTCCGGCCCATTGATCTCGACAATCACGTTGTCCAGTCCACAGCCCGCGAGTGCCGCCATCAAATGCTCCACGGTCGAAACCGAAACGCCGGCGTCGTTGCTCAAAGTGGTGCAGAGGCGCGTATCGCTGACCAGGTCATGGCGGGCCGGAATGACGGCATCGTCGCCACTAATGTCGGACCGGCGGAAAACAATACCGGTATCAGGCGCGGCCGGATGCAGCGACATCGAAACCTTGGCGCCGCCATGCAGGCCGGTTCCGCTGCAGTAAATGGAGTTCTTCAGCGTCTGTTGGCGAAACCTCGTCGCTATTGAGGTCGAACTGCCCCCAAGATCGTTATCGTATGAGACTCTCATTTTTTCATTCTCTTTGTTTTTCCTGCCTCCGCGTCCCGATCCTGAAATATGGCGGTTCGGCGCGTCAGCCCCAAAATGGCTTTTTCTATGCTCCGATAATCGCCCATCGGGGGTCACGCCACAAATCACTCTTTGTGTCGAAATGTTACGCATTTCATGACCAGCGAGTGTCATGAAAATGGCATTAAAAACAGTGCATTAAAGAATATCCAGGCACGGCCTTGAAAAAGAAAAGGCCGGTCGCCCCGTTATGGACGACCGGCCGTTAAAACCTGGTTAACTTTGTTCAGTTCGCCTGGCGGCGCAGGAAGGCGGGGATATCGAGCATTTCACCCTCGGCTTCCGTCGGGCCCTGGCGTGGGGCCGGGTCCAGTTCGCCCAGCGCCGGCTGGCTCGTGGTGGACGGCTGAATGGGTCTGGCCTCGCCCTTTGTTGCGATCGGCCCCGCCACGGGTTCGACCCGCTCCCGCCGACGCTCGCCGGATGCCACGCCCGCGACCTCGGCCATCAATTCCAGAAGGCCGGGCCGGCGGCGCTTGGGTTCCGTGTCCGGGACGGCCCCGTTCGCCAGGGCCGCCGCCGCGAAGGGTTCGGGGTGGCTCTGCTGTTCGGGATAGACCGGCGCCGGGGGAATATACCTATCCTCCGCCGCAAGCGCGGGCTCGGACATGGGAGGGGCCACCTCGGCCGGCGCTTCCATCATGGACAGCATGTCCGCGTCCGGCGCGGCGGTTGCGGCGGCTTCCGCCATGGCGGGCTCGGGCATTGCCGGTTCGGGCAAGAGGGCTTCAGCCGTCCTGGCCACGGCCGGTTCCTCAATGGTGGACGCCGCCACGGGCTCGGCGGCGGGTTCGGGGACAGCCACGGGCCGCGGTTGCGGCCGCGATACCGGGGCGGGACGGACCTGGTTCATTTCGCCCGCCTCGATACCCGTTGCGACCACCGATATGCGGATTTTTTCGCCCAGACTCTCGTCGAAAGTGGAACCGAAGATCATGTCGGTCTCGGCGTCGACCTCCTCGAGGATCCGGTTTACCGCCTCGTCGACCTCCATCAGGGTCATGGTCGATTCGCTGCCGGTGATGTTGATCAACAGCCCGCGCGCGGACTTCATCGACAGATCCTCCAGCAACGGATTGTTGATGGCGCCCTCTGCGGCCTCGATGGCGCGCCTTTCGCCATCGGCCTCGCCGGTGCCCATCTTGGCCTTACCCATTTCGCCGATCACGGAACGAACGTCGGCAAAATCGAGATTGATCATGCCGGGCACGACCATCAGGTCGGTGACGCTGCGCACCCCGGCATAGAGTACATCGTCGGCCATCCTGAAGGCGTCGGCAAAGGTGGTTTTTTCGTTCGCGACCCGGAACAGGTTCTGGTTCGGGATCACGATCAGGGTATCGACATGCTGTTGCAATTCTTCGATGCCTGCTTCTGCCAGTTTCATGCGCTGGCGGCCTTCGAACAGGAAGGGTTTGGTGACCACGCCGACGGTCAGCATGCCCTGCTCGCGGCAAGCCCTTGCGATCACCGGGGCGGCCCCGGTGCCGGTGCCGCCGCCCATGCCGGCGGTGACGAAGACCATATGATTACCGGCCAGCGTCTCCATCAGTTCATCAAGCGTTTCTTCGGCCGCGGCCCGGCCGACATCAGGCTTCGAGCCCGCGCCGAGACCCTTGGTGAGATCCGCGCCCAACTGCAGTTTGCGCTCGCACATGGTTTGTGTCATGGCCTGGGCATCGGTATTGCAGACCAGGAAATCGACGCCTTCCAGATTGGCGCGGATCATGTTGTTGACGGCATTTCCGCCGGCGCCGCCGACGCCGATTACCGTAATTCGCGGTTTAAAGTCCGTTTGTTGACTCGGGGTCATCAAGTTGATCGTCATAATTGCCTCCTACGATCGGTGTGTGCCGGGGTACGCCGGCACATGCCGGCGTGGGTCGATTTTTCGTTCCTTGCGGAATTCTCGTTACTAAAGATTTTCACGTAGCCATCCTCCCACGCGCGACAGCGGGCCGAGACGGGCGAGAAAGCCCTCTCCCACGGGGGGGCGCGGCGCGGCATGGGCGCGCAGATCGCCGGTTTCTTCTTCCGAATAGCGCATCAGGCCGGCGCAGGCCGCAAAGGCCGGGCCGTTGGTCGCCTCCGCCAGTCCGCCGACATGGGCGGGGCGGCCGATGCGCACCTGTTTGTCGAGAATGCGCGCCGCCAGTTCGGGCACGCCGGGAAGCTGGCTGGCCCCGCCGACCAGCACCACGCGGCGCCCGGCAACCTGCGAGGCGCCGCCTGCCTCCAGCCTGGCACGCACCAGTTCCAGCGTTTCCTCGATCCTTGGCGCAACGATGCTGACCAGGAAGGATTTCGGTACATGGTTGGGTTCGCTGCCTTCGTCCTCGCCGATTTGCGGCGCGATCACGGTTTCCCGGTCGTCGCTGGGCGAGGGCAGGGCGCTGCCATGCAGGGTTTTCAGGCGTTCCGCATGGGCAAGCGGCGTCGCCAGCCCGCGCGCGATGTCGTTGGTGACATGGATGCCGCCGACCGGAACGCTGTCGGTAAAGACCGGCGACCCCTCGACGAAAACCGCGATCGAGGTGGCGCCACCGCCCATGTCGATGACGGTGACCCCCAGTTCGGTCTCGTCGCTGACCAGCGCGGCCAGGCCCGCGGCATAGGGATTGGAGACGACTTCGCTGACATTCAGGTGGCAGCGCTCGACGCAGGTCGTGATGTTGCGCACCGCGCTGGCGGCTGCCGTTACCTGATGGACATGGACGGCCAGGGTCTGACCATGCATGCCGCGCGGGTCGCGGATGCCGTTCGACCCGTCGATGCTGTAGCCGACCGGGATGGCGTGCAGCAATGTGCGTTCGGCCCCGGTGTCGGGCATCCCGCCATAGAGCAATCTGCGTAAATCGGCGTCGCGCACCGGGCCGCCATTGACGCCTGTCCGCATGTCGATCAGCTGACTCGCGGGCTGGCCGCCGGCCATGCCCACCACCACGTCGCGCACGGTCTCGCCGGCCATGCGCTCGGCGGTATTGACCGCCGCCATGATTGCTTCCTCGGCGGCGTCCATATCGACGATCGCGCCAGCCTTGACCCCCTGGCTGGCCTGGTGGCCGATCCCGGTAATCTGGACGCGTTTGTCCCCGTCCAGCCTGCCGATGAAGCAACAGACCTTGCTGGATCCTATATCGAGCGCTGCTATCAGATCGCGTCGCGCCACCTTGTTCCCCCGTTCTTTCCCTGTTCCGTCATTACGTTTCAAACACCCTTGTCGCCGGCGCCCTTGGGCTCCGGTGCGCGGCGCACGGTCACCCGGTCGGGCATGCGCAAATCGACCCGGGTGACGTTGCGTTCCAGCAACTGTTCTTCCGATGCCGCCGCCGCCAGGGTCGCCCAGGCCTCCTCGATGCCGTCCTCGGGCAGCAGCACGGTCATGTCGTTATCCAGTTTCACGTTCCAGCGCCGTTCGCTGACGCGCACCGCCGCCACGACCCTCTCCTTCAGGTCGGGCTGGCTTTCCAGCATGTCGAACAGTTCGGCAAAGTTATCGGGCGCGTCCGCGCCGACGATGACCTTGAGATTGCCGTATTGCGCGACATCCTCGGGCCCGATCACCGCGCCAGTCTCGTCGACCAATGCGAATTTTCCCTTGTTCTGCCAGATCGCCGCGGGACGCCGTTCCACCAGATCGACGAAAATAGTGTCCGGCAGGCGTCGTTCCACCCGCGCGTCCCCGACCCAGCCAAGCGCCAGCAGCCGTTCGCGCGCCCGTTCCGGCGAGAACGCGAACAGCGGCATGCCGCGCCGCACTTCCAGCGCCGCCAGAATTCGCTCCGTTGATGTTTTGTCGCGCCCCTCGACCAGGACGTTGTCGACCGTTATGCCCGCCGATACGGTCCAGCCCAGCACGGTCTCGCGCGCCAGGTCGCCCAGTGCCGCGATTCCGTCGCCGCGCCAGGCGGCGACCCCGCCGGACAACAGTATCAGCGTAACCGATGCGATGATCGCCGGCCTGATCGCGCGTTCCATCCAGGCCGGCATGCGCCGTATCAGCGATGGCTTGCGGCGACTCGAGGCGCGCCGCGCATTCTTGCCGGCCACTGGCTCGGTCTTGCCGGCTTTTCGGCGCGGATAGAGGGCGGGGAGGGTCAACTGTCGCATGACGCGTTCTCCACCATCCACTCCATCAGATCCTCGAACGAGATGCCGGCATGGGCCGCCTGTTCCGGCACCAGCGACAGCGGCGTCATGCCGGGCTGGGTATTAACCTCCAGCATGTAGAGGTCGCCCGGATCGCGTTCGGTGTCGTCGTAGCGGAAATCCGCACGGCTGACCCCGCGGCAACCCAACGCCTTGTGCGCCGTCACCGCGTAATCCATCGCCAGCCGCGCCACTTCGTCCGATATCGGCGCGGGGCACATATGGGTCGTCTTGCCGTCGGTATATTTGGCCGTGTAGTCGTAAAAGCCCTGATGCGGGCGCAACTCGGTCACCGCCAGCGCCCGGTCACCCATGACGGAAACCGTCAGTTCGCGCCCGGCGATGTATTTTTCCACCAGCACGGGGCGGCCGGTCGGCAGGTCGTCCAGCGGCAGCCCGTTGTCGCCCGGCTGCACCAGATGCACGCCGACGCTCGATCCCTCGTCGTTCGGCTTGACCACATAGGGCGGGTCCATCACATGGCCGGCCCGCAGCTTTTCGATCGCAACCACTTCGCCGGGCGGGCAGGGGATGCCCTCGGCCTCGAACAGTTTCTTGGCCATCGCCTTGTCCATGGCGACGGCCGAGGCCAGCAGGCCGGAATGGGTATAGGGCACGCCCAACACGTTCAGGACGCCCTGGATATTACCGTCCTCGCCCCAGCGGCCGTGCAGGGCGTTGAACACCACGTCGGGCTTGTTGGCCTCGATCGTGGCGAGCAGGGCCGACAGATCGCGTTGCAGGTCGATGCGGGTGACCGCGTACCCGCGTGCTTCCAGCGCGTCGGCGCAGGCCGCGCCGCTGACCAGCGAAACTTCCCGCTCGGCCGACCAGCCACCCATCAGAACCGCGATTCGCTTGCTCATCGGTTGGCCTCCGGCGCGGGCACGCCGATGCGCCGGATTTCCCAGCGCAATTCGATGCCGCTGTTATCCTTGACGCGCCGTCGGACTTCCTCGCCCAGGCCCTCGATATCGGCGGCCGTGGCGTCGCCGGTATTGATCAGGAAATTACAATGCTGTTCGGAAACCATGGCATTGCCGATGCGCAATCCCCGGCAGCCGGCGGCATCGATCAGCTCCCAGGCCTTCGCGCCCTCCGGGTTGGCGAAGGTCGAGCCGCCGGTCCGGCTGCGCACCGGCTGGCTGTCCATGCGGGAGTCGCCGATCTCTTCCATGCACGCGGTGATTTCGGCCTTGTCGCCGGGGGTTCCCTCGAATTCGGCCTCGGTGAAGATCCAGTCCTCCGGCACCCCGCAATGGCGATAGCTGAAACCCATCTCGCTGTTGCTTAATTCCCGCAAGCCGCCGGCGGGATCCAGCGCCCAGGCGCGGCGCAGGACGGCCTTGATCTCGCCGCCATAGGCGCCCGCGTTCATGCGTAGCGCGCCGCCGATCGTGCCCGGCACGCCGCACAGGAACTCCAGCCTGGTTAGCCCCGCGTCCCGCGCGGCCCGCGCTACATACAGATCCGGCGTGGCCGCGCCGGCGCGTAGCAGGTTGCCCTCCACCGAAATATTCGCGAATTCCTTACCCAACCGGATTACCACGCCAGGCACGCCGCCGTCGCGCACCAGCAGGTTGGAGCCGACGCCGATCACGGTAACCGGGACATCCGCCGGCTTGGCTGCCAGGAAGGTCCGCAGGTCCGCCAGATCTTCCGGCCGGAACATCACTTCCGCCGGCCCGCCGACGCGGAACCAGGTGATCTTCGCCAGATCCGCGTCCAGGCGCAGGCGTCCCTTCAGGGGCGGCAAGGCCTCTACCCAGTCCCGGGTCATGTTCATTTCCGCCGCCATCATGCCTTCGCCCCCGCGTCGAGCGCCGCCAACTGGGCGGGAAGCGCATTGGCCCAGGCGGAAATCGTCCCCGCGCCGAGGCAGACCACCATGTCGCCGGGCTCTGTCTGTTCGGCCACCACCCGCGCCAGGTCGTCCACGCCGTCGAGCACCAGCACATGCCGGTGTCCATGGGCGCGCAGTCCCGCGGCCAAGGCGTCCCGGTCGATCCCGGGGATCGGTTCCTCGCCGGCCGGATAAACGTGGGCCACGATCACCGTGTCGGCATCGTTGAAACAGGCGCAGAATTCCTCGAACAGGCTTTCCAACCGGGAGTAGCGGTGCGGCTGCACCACGGCCACGACCTGGCCGCGCGAGGCGGACCGCGCCGCCTTCAGCACCGCGGTGATTTCCACCGGATGATGCCCGTAATCATCGATAACGGTGACGCCGTTGGCCTCGCCGGTGCGGGTGAAGCGCCGTTTCACGCCCTCGAAATTCGACAGGCCGCGGACGATCGCGTCGTCGTCGATGCCCATCTCGATTCCCACCGCCATCGCGGCCAGCGAATTGAGCATGTTGTGCTCGCCATACATCGGCAGCCGGATGTCCTTGATGGTACGTTCTTCCTCGCCGCGCGCCACGACGACCGAGAAATGGCAGCCATCGGGGCTGCATCCCGCGTCGATCGCGCGGACCTCGGCCTGGGGGCTGAAGCCGTATGTGATCAGCCGGCGGTCGGATACCTGTCCGATCAGGGCCTGGACCTCGGGATGATCGATGCACAGCGCCGCGAAACCATAGAACGGGATGTTCTCGACAAAGGTCCGGAAGGCTTCCTTCACCTTGTCGAAGGAGCCGTAAAATTCCATATGCTCCGGGTCGATATTGGTCACCACGGCGATCGTGGCCGGCAGCTTTGTGAAAGTGCCGTCGGATTCGTCGGCCTCGACCACCATCCATTCTCCGGCGCCCAGCCTGGCGTTGGTGCCGTATGCATTGATGATGCCGCCATTGATGACGGTGGGATCGTAGTCCGCGGCGTCCAGCACGGCCGAAATCAGCGATGTCGTCGTGGTCTTGCCATGGGTGCCGCCCACCGCGATCGCCCATTTCAGGCGCATCAGTTCGGCCAGCATCTCGGCGCGGCGTACCACGGGAATCTGTTTTGTCCGGGCCGCGACGACCTCCGGATTGTCCGGGCTTACGGCCGACGAGATCACCACGACCCGCGCATCCCTGATGTTTTCCTCGCGATGGCCGATCTCGATGGCAATGCCCATGTCGCGCAGGCGCTTGACGTTGGCGTTGTCCGACAGGTCGCTGCCCTGCACCGCGTAGCCCAGATTGTGCAGAATTTCGGCGATGCCCGACATGCCAATGCCACCGATGCCGGTGAAATGGATGGTGCCGATGGTGAGCGGCATTTCCCTCATGCCGTGGCCTCCTTCGGCTGATCGGGTTCCGCATGTGCATCGTCGCCGATCAGCTCGCAGACCAGATCGGCCAGGCGTTCGGCCGCGTCCGGCCCCCCGACACGCAGCGCGCATTCGGCCGCGCGCGCCAGCTTGTCGGGCGATTCCAGCAGTGACTGAACCAGCGCCGACAGGGAATCCGGCGTCGCGTCTTCCTGCGGGACCAACCAGCCACCGCCGGCGTCGCAAAGGCGCGCCGCGTTCTCGCGCTGATGATTGTCGATGGCGTGAGGGTAGGGGATCAAGATCGCCGGCCGCCCCGTCGCCGCCAGTTCAGCGACCGTCGATGCGCCGGATCGTCCGATCACCAGATGCGCCCGCGCCAGCCGCGCCGGAATATCGTTGAAGAAGGGTGCCAGCTCGGCCTGTATGCCGACGTTCGCGTATACCGCCCGTACCTTGGCCAGCCCGTCCTCGCGGCATTGCTGGGTAATGCGCAAGCGCCCGCGCAGGGCGTCGGGAAGGGCCGCCAGCGCCGGCGGGATAACCTCACCGAAGACAGCGGCGCCCTGGCTGCCGCCGGTCACCAGAATTTCGATCGCCTCGTCGCCCCCGGATGCGCGATAGGGGGTGGCGGCGTCGATTATCTCGGGGCGGACCGGATTGCCGGTATGCACGGCGCGCGCCTGGTCGCGTTCGCGCAGCATGGCGGTTTTGTCGAAGCCGGTGGCGATGCGCGCCGCATAGGGCGCCAGCATGCGGTTCGCCCGGCCCAGCACCGCGTTCTGTTCGTGGATGATTGTCTTGCAGTGAAGCTGGGCGGCGGCGACGACGGTGGGAACCGAGGGATAGCCGCCGAACCCCGCAACGGCGCGGGGCCTGAGCTGTTTCAGCAGGCGTCGCGCCTGCAGCCAGCCCAGGCCCAGCTGGAAGACTGCCGATATGCGGGCGGTCAGCCCGCGGCCGCTGATGCCGGCGGCCCGGATGCGGTAGGTTTCGAGGTCGCCCAGCAGCCCGCTATAGGCGCTGCCGCGGCGATCGGTGACAAGAACGAGTCGATAGCCCCGCCCCATGAGTACGCGCGCAAGGGCTTGCGCCGGGAAGACATGTCCTCCGGTTCCGCCGGTTGCAAGTACAATGGGTCCATCAACTCTACTCGTCACTCACTCATTCTTCCTCTCCGACGCGCCTCCTCGTCAATGCCAGCAACATGCCCATGCCGATCGACATGGCCAGAAGCGACGATCCCCCGTAGGACATGAACGGAAGTGTCATGCCCTTGGTCGGGATCAGGTTAAGGGTGGAAGCCATATTGATCGCCGCCTGCAGGCCGAACTGCACCAGCAGCCCGAAGCCGGCCAGCGTGACGAACGCGTTATGCTCCTTGAAAAGCCGCGAAAAGCCGCGCAGCACGATGAACGCAAAGATGGCCACGATCCCCAGGGTCATGATCAGGCCGTATTCCTCGCCCGCGACCGCCATTACCATGTCGGTATGCGCGTCCGGAATGCTGGCTTTGATGATGCCTTCGCCGGGGCCTTCGCCGGTATAGCCGCCGGCCATGAATGCCTGCGTCGCGCGTTCGATCTGGTAGCTGGTGACATTCGGGTTCATGAAGCGGTCGATGCGCAGGGCCACGTGCGGGAACACGAAATAAGCCGCCATCAGGCTCATCCCGCCCATCACGGCGGAACCGCCAATCCAGGCTATGGAGAGACCGGCCAGGAACCACTGCGACAGCCACACCGCCATGAAAACGCCGGCTTGCCCGATATCGGGCTGCGCCATCAGGAGGGCGATGATCATGGTGAAGATCAGCGTGCAGATGGCGGCGCCGGGAATTTCCTCGTTGGCGGAACGCGGCGCCAGCAGCCAGGCTGTCACCACCGCGAATGCCGGTTTCACGAATTCCGACGGCTGGATCGAAAAGCCGAAGATATAAATCCAGCGGCTGGCGCCCTTGACCTCCTCGCCGGTCGTGACGGTCAACACCATCAGGAACAGCGAAATGACGAACATCGCCAACGCCAGGCGGCGTACCGCCTTCAGCGACATGGTCGAGATCGCGATCATGGCCACAAGCGCAAACGGCAGCAGCATCGCATGCCGGATTACGAAATGTTGCGGGTCCAGACCCAGGCGATAGGCCATTGGCGGGCTTGCCGCCATGGTCATCATCATGCCGGCGGTGGCCAGCAGGAACAGGGCCAGAAGGGTCCATTTATCGACGGTCCACCACCAGCGGCCGACGATGGAATTATCGGTTCGGGATAAAGCAGGCATCAGAACGTATCTCCACGTTTAAGGTTACGTAGAGACCCCCTGGGCGTTTCCGCCACAAGCTTCTGAAACTCGATCCCCCTCAGTTCAAAATCCTTGAACTGATCGAAGGAAGCGCAAGCAGGCGAAAGAAGAATGACCGCGCCGGCGATTCCGTCGCGCAAGGCAGCAAGCCTGGCATCCTTTATCGCGGTTTTAAGGTCGCCGCATTTTTTTGTATCGACCCGGCCCCGCAGCTCCGCCGCCATATAGTCCGCGGACTCCCCTATCAAAAAGGCCCGCCGGACGTGCGACAAATAAGGATCGAGAGCAGTTAATCCACCCTCCTTCGCGCGTCCCCCGGCAATCCAGTAGATATTGTCGTAGCTGGCCAGGGCCCGCGCTGCAGCTTCGGCGTTCGTTGCCTTGCTGTCATTAATATAACTTATTCCATCGATTTTATCTATTAGTTGGAGCCTATGCGCAAGGCCCGGAAAACTACGGATTCCGTCAACAATCGTATGGGATTTAAGGCAAATTGCGCGTGCGGCGGCGTAAGCGGCGGCCGCGTTCTGGGCATTATGGGTTCCCGGCAGGGTTTCTACATCGGCCAGCGACATCACTTCGAGGGCCTTGCCGTCCATGTCATCATACAGCACGCCATCGATACCGTAGACGCCGCCCGGCACTGGCCGGGTACAGGATATGCCGACGACTCGAATGCCGGTTTCCGCGCTGACCGAGGCTAGTTCGTCATGGATTCGTCGCGATTCGTCGTCGTCCAGGCCCACAACGGCAGTTGCGCCGCGCGGCTGACCGTCGAATATCCGGCGTTTGGCGGCAATATAGCCTTCCATGCCGCCATGCCGGTCCAGATGGTCCGGGGCGATATTGATGAGCAGCGCCACGTCGCAGGCCAGCGAGGGAACCAACTCAAGTTGATAGGACGACATTTCCAGCAGGTAGATGCCGTCCTCGCCCAACGGCTTGAACTCGATGGCCGGCCGGCCGATATTACCGCCGACCTCCACCTTGCATCCGGCCTCGCTCAGGATATGGCCGAGCAGGGCCGTGGTCGTGGATTTACCGTTGGTTCCGGTGATCGCGATATAGCGGGCGTCGGGGCAGGCGCGGACCAGAAGCTCGATATCGCCGATAATCTCCGCGCCGCGTTCCCGCGCCGTTGTTGCCGAAATATGGGGGGCCGGCCATGTATGCGGAATGCCGGGGCTCAGCACCAGCGTTTCGACACCCTCCCAGTTTTCAGGCTCTGAAAGGTCTGCGAGCGGAATACCAGCCTTTGTCGCCGCATCTCGGCCCGCCTCGCCATCGTCCCAGGCGCGCAGATCCGCCCCGCCCGCGGCAAGCGCGCGCGCCGCCGCCAGACCGGAACGGGCGAGGCCCATAACGGCAACCGGCTTATCGGCGAAGAGGCTGAGATCGATCATTACGCCCTGTTCCCCCTCACCGTAGCTTCAGGGTGGCGAGACCGATCACCGCCAGGATGGCGGCGATGATCCAGAACCGGATGACGATGGTGGGCTCGGACCATCCCTTCTTTTCGAAGTGATGATGCAGCGGCGCCATGGCGAAAACGCGCTTGCCCGTCAGCTTGAAGGAGGCCACCTGGACGATGACCGACACGGTCTCCAGCACGAACAGCCCGCCGATGATGGCCAGCACCAGCTCGTGCTTGGTAATGACGCTGATTGCGCCCAGCGCGCCCCCGACCGACAAGGACCCGGTATCGCCCATGAAAACCATGGCGGGCGGCGCGTTGTACCACAGGAACCCCAGACTGGCCCCGACCAGCGCGCCGCAGAACACCGCCAGTTCGCCGGTGCCGGGCACGAAATTGATCTGCAGATAGTTGGCGAAGACCGCGTTGCCCGAAAGATAGGCGATGAAACCGAAGCAGCCGGCCGCGATCATCACCGGCACGATGGCCAGCCCGTCCAATCCGTCGGTCAGGTTCACCGCGTTCGATGCGCCGACCATCACGAAAATCGCGAAGGGGATAAACAGAAAACCGAGCGGGATCAGCAATTCCTTGAGGAACGGGATAGCCAGCCCGGTCGAGAGTGGTTCCTTCGTGATGTTGACCAGAATCCAGGCGGCGATGCCGGCGATCGCGATCTCGCAGACCAGTTTCAGCTTGCCGGGCAAACCCTTCGTGTTCCGCTTCGACAGTTTCAGGTAATCGTCGCCGAAACCAACCGCGCCGAAACCGAAGGTAACCAGCATGACGATCCAGACATAGCCGTTCTTCAGGTCCGCCCATAACAATGTACTGATGCACAGCGCCAACAGGATCAGGAAGCCGCCCATGGTGGGCGTACCGGCCTTGGCCAGATGCGACTCCGGCCCATCGGTGCGGATCGGCTGGCCGGCGCCCTGCTGCGATTTCAGCCAGTTGATGACCCAGGGGCCAAACAGGAAGCTGAGGAAGAGCGCGGTCATCACCGCGCCACCGGTGCGGAATGTGAGATATCTGAACAGGTTGAAGGCCTGAAAATCGTCGGCCATCGGGGCCAGGAGATTATACAGCATGGCGGGCCCCTATCCCTTTCCGCCGGCAACACTGGGCTGCCTGCCGTCATCGCCGTTACCGGCGTCCAGCGCCAATAACGCCTCGACCACCGGCGCCATGCGGCTGCCCAGCGATCCCTTTACGCTCACCACGTCGCCAGCGCGGACCGTCGAGGTCAGCAACCCGATCAGTCCGTCGCTGGAATTGGTATGCAGCGCGTCCATGCCGGGAGACACGGCCGCGCTCAAGCCCGTCATGTCGGGGCCACAGGCGAACAGGAGATCCACATTGGCGGCCTCCAGGTCCGGCGCCAGGCCGGCATGCAATTCGGGACTGTTCTTGCCCAACTCCAGCATGTCGCCCAGCACCGCGATGCGGCGGCCGTCAGCGTTCACGGGCGTTGCCCCCAGCACCGCGATGGCGGCGCGCATCGATGCCGGGCTTGCATTATAACTCTCGTCGATCACCGTGAAGGCGCCGCCGCTGGCCAGGCGCACCTGATGGCGCAGCCCCCTGCCTTTTGGCGGATACATGCCGGCCAGCGCCGCCGCCGCCGCATCCAGGTCGGCGCCCAGCAACCAGGCGGCGCCCAGCACGGACACGCCGATCAACGCCCAGTGGCGCCCCGCGCCGCCGGTGCGAAACAGGATTCGGCGGCCGGCCAGGTCGGCCTCAACTTGATTGCCGCCATCCTCGATATGCCAGTCGATCATATGAAAGTCGGCGTTCCGCGACGCGCCGAACGAGAATACGCGCCCGATTCCGACTTCTTTCGCCAGATTCTTCAGGCGTTCGAAATGGCGATTGTCGGCGTTCAGGACGACCGCGCCATCGGCGCCCATCCCGACGAAGATTTCACCCTTGGCGTCGGCGATCGCTTCCTCGGACCCGAAGAATTCCAGATGCACCGATTCCACATTGGTGACGATGGCCACATTGGGACGCAACAATTTCGACAGCGGTGTCAGTTCGCCGGCGTGGTTCATGCCCAGTTCGAACACGCCATAGATCGATTCCGCTGGCATCCTGGCCATCGATAGTGGCAGACCCCACTGATTGTTCAGATTTCCCACTGTGGCGGTCGTCGGCGCCTGCTTCGACAGGACCCGCGCCAGCGCCTCCTTGGTACTGGTCTTGCCGACACTGCCGGTAATCGCGACGACGCGTGCATTGCTCCGTTCGCGTGCGGCGCGGCCCAGCGCATTCAGCCCCTCGTCGGTGTCCTCGACGATCAGAAGCGGCATGTCGGCGTTCGCTTGTATCCCGGCCCAGTCGCCGGCGACCATGGCCGCCATCGCGCCCCGCGCCAGCGCGTCGCCGACATAATGATGTCCATCGGTATTCGGTCCGCGGAT
The DNA here is from genome assembly GCA_965603635.1 of uncultured bacterium. Lineage (GTDB taxonomy): Bacteria > Pseudomonadota > Alphaproteobacteria > UBA8366 > JADFVY01 > JADFVY01. The sequence continues at coordinate 15,443 of CBFDDT010000048.1, forward strand.
CGCGACGAACAGGTCGCCCGCGCTCACCGTCCGGCTGTCGATCGATACGCCGGTCGCGGTCCAATCGCTTGTCACCGTGCCACCCGTGGCCGCGGCCGCCGCCGATGCTGTCCACAGACCGGTCATGACGGGTCCTCCCCGCGCGCCCGCACCGCGTCGCGCACGGCCTCGGAATCCTTGAAGGGCAGGGTCCGGTCGCCGATGATCTGGCCGGATTCATGGCCCTTGCCGGCGACTACCAGGATATCGCCCGACTCCAGCGCGGCGACGCCAACGCGAATCGCTTCGGCGCGGTCGCCTATCTCTTGCGCGTCGGGGCAGCCGGCCATCGCCTGGCGCCTGATTTCCGCCGCATCCTCGCCTCGCGGATTGTCGTCGGTGACGATGACACCGTCCGCGAACCGCGCGGCGATCTCGCCCATTACCATGCGTTTGCCCGCGTCCCGGTCGCCGCCGCAGCCGAACAGCACCACAAGCCGCCCGGTCACAAACGGGCGCAGCGCCGTCAGAACGGTCCGCAGAGCGTCCGGTGTATGGGCGAAATCGACGATTGCCGCCGCGCCGTTCGCCAGCCGGGCCGCAACTTCCATCCGGCCCGGCACCGGCTGCAGGCCTGGCAGGGCGGCGGCCGCATCTTTCGGATCCGCGCCGCAGCCGATGGCGAGCGCCAGCGCACAGAGCGCGTTAAGCAGTTGGAATCGGGCGGGCAGCGGGAATTCGGTGTCGATGATCTGGCCGCCAACCGACAGGGTCAATTGCCAGCCGGTGCCGGTAATCTCGGCCCGCGGGCAATAGATATCGCCTGCCTCGATCCCGTAGGTCGTGAATTTCAGCCGGCGCCGCACGGCGATCGCCGCAACCCGCTCCTGATCCGGCGCTTCGTGGCAGGCCACCGCCACCGAGCCTTCCGGCAACAGTTCCTCGAACAGGCGCAGCTTGGCGCGCCGGTAGGCCTCCGGTGTTTTGTGATAATCCAGGTGGTCGCGCGAGATATTGGTCAGCGCGGCGGCGGACAGGCGCACGCCATCCAGCCGGTATTGGTCCAGTCCGTGGCTCGACGCTTCCATCGCCAGGTGGTCGATGCCGTGCCCGGCCAACCCGTTCAGGGTTTTATGCAGCGCCACCGGGTCGGCGGTGGTCAGCGCCGGACCGCTGTCCAGTTCCGGCACGCCGGACGACACGCCCAGTGTTCCCATGCTGGCGGCCTTTTTGTCCAGGTGCCGCCAGATCTGGCGCAGGAAGGTCGCCACCGAGGTCTTGCCGTTGGTGCCGGTGATCGCGGCAATGGTTGCAGGCTGGGCGCCGTGGAAGGTCCCGGCTATCAGGGCCAGTCGCCGCCGTGGATTGGCGTCGGCGATCAGCGCCACGTCCGCCGGCACCATGTCCGCGGGTGTGCCTTCGGGCGCCAGCACGGCAACGGCGCCCGCCGCGATGGCGGCCGGGATGAAATCGCGTCCGTCATGGGCCGAGCCGGGCAACGCCGCGAACAACGTACCCGGCTGCACGGCCCGGCTATCGGCGGTCAGGGCAGTGATCTCCGGCCCGCCGTCCAGGCCGGGCGATATACCGCCGGCCTGTTGCGCGGCCCGATATGGGTTCTCGCCAATCAGATCAATAAGACGCAAGCCTGCGTCCCTCCGCCTTAACGTAGGTTTCAAGTTCGCGCATGCCCGGCGCGTCGTCCCCGACCGGCGCCATGCCCAGCATTGGCGCCATGCGCTCGATCACCCGGCGCACCACCGGCGCCGCTACCCAGCCGCCGGTCGCATAGCCCTGCGTGGCCTTTGTGCCTTTGGGCTCGTCCAGCAGCGCCAGCACCACATAGCGCGGGTCGTTGATCGGGAAGGCGCCGATGAAGGACGACAACAGCCGCTTTCCCTCATAGCCCTTGGCGTTGGGTTTTTCCGCCGTTCCGGTCTTGCCGCCGACCGCATAACCCACCGCGTCGGCATTCCGCCCGGTTCCGTTTTCAACTGTCAGCCGCATCAGCCTTCGAATCTGCTCCGATGTCTGTTTCTTGAATACGCGGCGCGGTTCACGGTCCCCGTCACGATGTTCGCCGGCGACGATCGTCGGCTGGCGCAGGACGCCGCCATTGACCGCCGCCGCAACGCCGCTAACCAGATGCAACGGGCTTACGGCGATTCCATGACCGAAACCGATCGTCATTGTGTTAACTGGCCGCCAGACCTCGGGCGAGATCGGTTTGCCGGTCTCGGGCAGTTCCACGCGTAGCGTGTCGAGCATGCCAAGCTTGCCCAGATAGTCCTGTTGCCGCTTGCCGCCGATATCCTGCGCCATCAGGGCGGCGCCGATATTCGAGGAATAGACGAACACTTCCGGCAGGGTCAGCCAGCGTTTCTTGGCGTGGTAGTCGCGGATCATGAAACGCGAGACCCGCAGCGGCTTGGTCGCGTCATAGCGCTTGCCCATGCTCGCCGCCCCGGCGTCCAGCGCCATCGCGGTGGTGAACACCTTGAAGGTGGAGCCCAGCTCGTAGACGCCCAGCGTGGCGCGGTTGAAACGCTCTCCGTCGCCGGCCTTGCCCGGGTGGTTGGGGTCGAAGTCCGGCAGCGATACCATCGCCAGAATCTCGCCGTTGCGCGCGTCCATCACGATGCCGGTCGCCGCCTTGGCCTGGAACTCGCGCATCGCCGCGCCCAGTTCCTCGCGCATCAGATGCTGCACCCGCATGTCGATGGTCAGGCGCAGCGGCCCGTCGCCTTTCGCGAGATGGTCCTCGAACTGTTTTTCAAGTCCCGCGATCCCGCTATTGTCGCTGTCCACATAGCCCAGCAGATGCGGCATCAGGGGTCCTTGCGGATAGACGCGGGTATATTCGTCGATGAAGTCCAGGCCGGGGATGCCGCGCTCCAGCAGCGCCCATTGCTGGCGCGGTGTCAGATGCCGGCGCAGCCAAACGAAGCCGCGGTCTGATTCCAGCTTCGCCAGGGTTGCCTTGTAATCTATGTCGGGCAGGGTTTCGGCCAGCGTGCGCGCCGCCTTTTTCGCGTCTAGCAGGCGCCGCGGATTGGCGAACAGCGATGCTGTCTCCAGGTCGGTCGCCAGGATTTCACCATTACGGTCGACGATATTGGCGCGCAGACGCAATTCGTCATGCTCGGCGGCGATGGCGATGGGGCGGTCGCCCGATTCGCCGCGGATCGCCAACTGCGTCAGCCGCCCGCCGATGACGGTAAAGACCAGCGCCATGAAAATGCTGGTCACGACGATGCGGGCGCGGCCCATTTCCACAAAGCGCCGTTCATCCCCGTCCATGCGCGGCGGCATATAGGCGCCGCGACCCCGTCGCAAGCTTCCGGCGGCGGCGGGGAACAGGTCCCTGTAGGCGCCCCCGTTCATTGGACTACCCGCAGGTTGGCCGGCGACGCCAGCTTTTCGGATCGCAGCACGTCGAGCACGTCCGGCAGCGGCTGGTAGGGGATGTCTTCATACGCCCCGATGCGCTCCGCCGTGAGGCCCTGCATGCGGGGCAGGTATTGCCCCGATAATTCCTCGATCCGCTCTGGCCGCGCCAGATAGGCCCATTCTGCTTCCAGTACATGGATGGATTCCCGTTCGCCAATGATTTCCCGCTCAAGCGCGGCCAATTCCTTTTCCATCTGCTCCACCTCAAAGGCGATGCCGTAGAGGCCCATGCCGGTAATGGCAGCCCCTAAAAGCCAGACGGACATAATAATGCTCTTCATGCGGCCCGCTCCCCCGGCCAGGCCGGTTCTTGCGTCCGCTCGGCGCCACGCAATCGGGCCGAACGGGCCCGGGGGTTGGTGGCGGTTTCCTCGTCCGACGGCTTGATGGCGCCGGTCTTGATCAGGTTAAAGGTCGGCGCGCGGCCTTCCTCCGACGCCACGGGCAGGTGGCGCGAAACGCGGGGGGAGTGGCCCGCGCGGGAGCGGAGGAAGGCCTTGACGCGCCTGTCTTCCAGGGAATGGAACGCGACCACCGCCAGGCGGCCGCCGGGGACGAGCAATCGCTCGGCGGCGGCGAGCGCTCGGTCGAGTTCGCCCAACTCGTCATTTACATATATGCGCAGCGCCTGGAAGGTCCGGGTCGCCGGGTCGATCCCGTCGCGCGATTTCGGCACCGCGCTGCGCACGATCCTGGCCAGCGCCAGGGTGCGGTCGATCGGCGCTTCCTTGCGCGCTTCCACGATGGCATGGGCGACGCGCCGTGATTTGCGCTCCTCGCCCAGCCGCCAGATGATGTCGGCCAGCGTGGTTTCGTCCAGCCCGTTCACGGCGTCCGCCGCGCTTGGCCCCTCGGCGCCCATGCGCATGTCCAGCGGCCCGTCGGCGCGGAACGAAAATCCCCGTTCCGCCTCGTCCAACTGCGGCGACGACACGCCGATATCCAGCGCGATGCCGTCCACCAGCGTCACGCCGCGGTCGGCCAGCAGCCGGTCCATCTCGCCGAAACAGCCATGGATCAGATTAAGCCGGCCTGGATATTCCGCCGCCATATCCTCTCCGCGGCGGATGGCGTCCGGGTCGCGGTCGATGGCCCAGACAACGCAATCCGCCGCGTCGAGAATCGCCCGGCTATAGCCGCCGGCGCCGAAGGTGCCGTCCACATAAACCCTTCCATCGCGCGGGGACAGCACGGCCAGCACTTCCGTCAGCATGACCGGACGGTGGGCAACGGTATTATTCTTACGGGCGCCGCTCATGATTTCGGCTCCGCCGGTTTCAGGCGGAAGGTCTGGCCCTTCATGCGGGTCCGGCTTTCCGCCGTATGGGCGCGCAGCCCCGCCGGCTCCCACAATTGGAAGCGCCGGCCGTAACCGGCGAAGGCGACCTGGCCCGCGATATTGGCGAATTCCATATGTTCGGCCGGGATCATGATGCGCCCCTCGCCGTCCAGCGCCAGGGGCCGCGCGTCGGCCAGGATCACCGCGCCCATTTCGGCCTCTTCGTCGGAGAACATGTCGAACTGTTCCAGGCTTTCCGCCAGCCGCTCCATGAAGGCCGGGTCGCAGGCCTCCAGCGCCTGAAGGCTGGGCGAGCGATAGACATAGACCAGCCGCCCTTCGCCCTCGGGAAGCTGCGCGCGGAACGGGGCCGGAAGGGACACGCGCCCCTTCTTGTCGACCTTGTTCTCGTATGTTCCTGCAAACAGGGCCATGTCTCGCGCCACTCGTCTTTCGCACTATTGATCCGAATTCTTGTCCGCCCCCGGCCTCGCCGGAATGCCCCGAAAATCGCCCCCATTACGCGACTCATGGCATACCATAAAGGTTATGGGCAATCATGGGATATCATGGGTAAATGCTGCTCGTCAATGGGAAGCTATAGTATTCCCATGGTAAAACGCGCCAATATTTGTTCTCCCCGAAGAACTTTTTCTGGTGTCTTGCGCGAAGACGGCCACAAGAATTTGTGACGACAGTAATGACATTAACTAATTATTATTCTTTTGTTCTATTAATGTTCTTTTAATGTTCTCACGAAATTAATTTTGGGATTCCATGGGGCAGAGGTTTCTGGGCACGCCGCGCCATCCCGCATCGCCCTCTTAATCCCTTTATGCGGTCCAGGTGGCTGGGTCCCGAGCGGGGAAATCCCTTAAGGGTTTGTTATGGCCGGACGGCCGATAATGGAACTGTTACAATAAAAACCCGAAGGGACAGAAAGTGAAATTTCCGAAATTTCCCGCGATCGCGGCCGCAATCACCCTCGCCACCGTCGCCATGCTGGCCCCGCAACAGGCGCTGGCCGACTGGCCGGCATCGGCCTTCGAGGCGAAAAACGTTTCCGATGCCATCAGCAACCTGTTCGGTTCGGCCGACAACACGCCCTCGGGCAAGATAAAGATCGATGCGCCCGATTCCGTAAAGGACGGCGCCAGCGTCCGCGTCACGGTAACGACCGCGATGCAGGCCAGCGCCATCGCCATCGTCGTCGAGAAAAACGGCCAGCCGCTCGCCGCGAATTTCGAGCTTTCCGACAGCGCCAAGGGCTTTGTCGCCACGACGATCAGGATCTGCGAGACCTCCGACATCATCGCCGTCGTGAAATCCGGCGGCAAGCTGTTCACGGCGCGCAGGAACGTGAAGGTGGCCAACGGGGATTGCGCCAGTTACGGCGGTGGCCGGCTGAAGAATAACAGATCGATCCGCGCCAGGGCCGGGGCCGTGGGCGGCGAGGTAACCGTCCGGGCGAAGATCGCCCACCCCATGGAGTCCGGGCTTCGCCTGGATCGGAAAACCGGCGCTGCCATCCCGGCCCACTACATCACCGAGCTTACGGGCGAGCATAATGGCAAAACCATCGTAACCGCCATGTGGGGCCCCGGCATATCGGCCAACCCGATGCTGTCGTTCAAGTTCGCGGGCGCCCGGAAAGGCGACCAGGTAACGCTGAGCTGGGTGGACAACAAGGGCCAGAGCGATTCCGCCGCCGTAAAAATAAGATAAGCGGGCAACTCTCCCCCCCCCCCGCCCGACGGGAACAATCCCCGGCCCGCGCCACGCCATCCCGCATCGCCCATCGCCCCCAAGGATTAAAGATTAAGGGGATGTGGGGATAAGCGGGGGGATGAACGGCGCCATCCAGTGCTCCTCCCATCTCCCTGATCTTATCCCCCCATCCCCTTATCCCTTCAATCGCCCCCGAGCGGCATGCCAAAGTCGGGAAGAACACAGCAATAGCTCGCCCTACTTAAACGTGCGGATGTTAACCTTTACGCAACATCCCGGCGCGACAATGGCGCGATGGATGGGAAGCGAATTTTGCCTGACAAGGAGGCGAGGCCATGATTGAACGCAACGAATATTCCAGCCCGCCGCGCGGCGTTCGCGTCATTATGTGGTTCGGTCTTGGGATACTGGTGCTGGAGGGGGCCATATTGATCGAGCGGTTCCTTCTGCCCGAAGCCGTTGCCGACAAACGGTTCATCGGCGCCGCCGCGCCGGCTGCGATGTATCTCTGGGTGACATGCCTGAACGTTCTGCTGGGGCTGGTAGACGTCGACCGGGAGGACGCCGTCGCGGTGGCGGGCTGGAGCATGGTGGTCGCCCTCGCTGGCTTTGGCTCCGGAACGGCGACGTATCTGGCCATAAAAGCGCTGGACCCGGCGCTACTGATCGGCATGGGGGCGGTAATCCCTCTTCTCGCAAATGTAGCCGTTCTCATCGTCGGCCTGTTCCTGACAGCTGGCGCCTACAGGCTCATTGGTCGATAGCCGGAGGGGAAGGAACGCCATGACCACCCCGCAACAGAAACAGAGCCTGCCGCGCGTGCTGGGCGAGATCCTTTTCCTGATGGCGATGTTTGGTGGCATCACGGTGGGGGTTCTCATGGGGCTTGCGCGGATAATCCCTGGTGATTCCTGCATGGCGACGGACCTGGGC
>CBFDDT010000049.1:0-22426 GCA_965603635.1 uncultured bacterium
GACCTGACAAAACTGGACGCCACCTTCACCCCCGGCGCCGCCCAGGGCACCCGCTACCCGGCGGGAGGGATGAAACGCGTTGGGCTGTAGGGGACTGATATTGAGCCGGCCCGCGCCGCCGGCAATCGATGGGCGGCCACGCCGTGGTATTACCGCGGCAAGAAGGGGTTTGCGTTTCCCTGAGCCGCCTCGATGCGGCGGTCGCGGGTGCGTTCCCAGTTGTCGGCCGGATCGGCGCCGGACCATTCCTCGAATTGCCGCCGCTGGGCCGGGTTGAGTTCCAGGCCGTAGGCATCGGCCATATAGAGCCAGACCCGGGCGACATTGCCGCGGGCGTCTTCGACAGGTTCGACATCCTTCCCGGCCCGGTCGATCTCAAAGTCGCAGCGGCCATACTCGCGTGGCTCGCCCGTCATCAGCCCATAGGGCAAGGCGGACCGGTCGCCGTTCAACTCGCCGACCGAGGGAGCGAGATTGTGCAGGTCGGCCTCCATCCGCGCGAAGTCATCGTCCACCTTGGCGCAGCAGCGCCGCCCCTTGTAGGACTTACCCTTGCTGTTGACGCAAAGCGGGTTTCCGTTTGTCCAGCAACTCCGCGGCCTGCCGAAGAACGAGGCCGGCATGATATGCTCCCATTCCAGCCGCTTGCCGCGAAGCTCGTTCTTGCGCGGCTCGTAGCCGCAGGCGAGGTTGCTGATGCGCCCGCCAGATCCGGTCTTGTTCCGGACATATTTGCAGCCGCAATAGAGGGTGATCTGGTGGCCGATATAGATATCGTCGCGCGCGATCTTTTTGGCCTTCGAGAAGGACGAAACCGGCCGCGACGGCGGGTCCGCCAAGGCGGGCGCCGAAAGCGCCAGGATCAGGACCGCCGCCAGTCCGCCAGTCGTTATCATGGAAAGACTATGCATCGACGCCATCCTCCGCCGTCACGCCGTTTCCGGCGGCTGTTTGCGTTCCTGCTCCCGCTGCGTTTTCGGAACGCCGCCCGAACCCCTGAGATTGATGAATTTGTTCAACAGATCGAACCAGAACGGCGCGCCAAGCGTCACCGCCATCGCGGTGAACAGCAATCCGAACAGCTTGATAACCCAGCCGGTCGGGCTGCGGTACCAGTCGCTGGACCAGCCCGGCGCATCGAAGTCCCAGCCGATCGGCAGCGGGCGCAATTCGGCGTTGATCACCGTCAGGTCGGCCAAATCGTCGGCCAGTCCAGTATCTTCCACCAATTCGGCCGCGGCCTCGGCGATCTGGGCGCGCAGGGCCGTGTCTTCCCACAAGGACTTCGCCACCTGGGCGCTGTCACCGTTTACCGCGATAACCACTACAATTGCGACGACGAAGGAACAGATTTTCATCTTGCGCTTATAGACGCCTCCGGCGCGCTCCATCATGTCGTCGAACCAGTCCGCGACGTTTCGGCGGTATTTCTCGAGATCGTCGCCAGCCTCGTCGGCGAGGTCTTCCAGGACGCTCTTGATCATGCTGTCGGGCAGTTCGCCGATCGCCCCTTGCAGTGCATCCATTTTGCCGGATCGCGTCCCGCCCAGGGCGCGGACCACGCCGAGCGCGAAAGCCCCCGAGGGGATGTAGGACGGCCCTCGCCCGCCCGACGCCTTTGCGAAAGCGCCCATCACGCCGGTCGCCTTGACGGCGTCGCGGAAGGTCTCGTCGTCGATCAGCCGCTCGATACTCTGCGCCAGGCTTTTGGCGCGCCAGCCCAGGAACGTTCCGATGAACTCGTTGACGATGGTGCAGACCAGGCTGAGCAGCAAATACATCAGAATCAGCCCGACCGTGACATCAATGACGGCGGTGATGCTCATGATACCTCCTGCAAATTTTGCGATGCGGGCTATGGTAGCATAACTTATTTTTTATTCATCATAAATTTGTATATTCCCAATCGATTTTGCGGCCGGTGATCACACGTCCCGCGCGGCGAAACGGTAGGACCAGACCCGCATCCACATCATGCCCGCGGTTGCCGCCGAGCCGATGACCAGGCCCATCCACAGGCCCAGTCCGCCAAACCCGCCCAGGAATGCCAGGCCCGCGCCGCTGGCGAAGCCGATGGCCCAGCGACCGGTCAACTGCAGCAGCAGGGGCCGGCCGGTATCCTTGAAGCCGCGGAGGATGGCAGTGCCGACGACGGCGATATTTTCGGTCAGCTGCAGCAGCGCCAGGCAGAACAGCATGGCCAGCGCCATGGCGACGATCTCGCCCGCATTGGCCGTCGCGGGGTCGATGAACAGCCCGGGGATCCGGTCGCGCCCCGCCATCAGCAGAGTAAACAGCACCGCGGCGGCGGCCAGCGACAGCATTATGCCGGTCCATACCGCACTCGATGCTCCGGCGCGGCTGCCCTCACCGATCCTGTAGGCGACGCGCACGGTGACCGCCTGGCCAAGCCCGACCGCCGGTGCGTAGAGGATACCCGCCATGCGCAGCGTGATGGCATGGGCGGCGACGACTTCCGGCCCGAATACGCCCAGCAGCACGGTGGTGAACAGGAACACGCCGGTTTCGCCCAGACTGGTCAACCCGATTGGGACACCAACGCGCATGATGTCGCGGAACCGCTTCCAGTCCGGCCGCCAGATGCGCAGGAAAATGTAATAGCGGCGCAGCTTGGGGTCGCGCAGCACATAGGCGGTCAGTCCGGCCAGAATCAACGCTGTCACGCCCAGCGACGAGGCTCCGGCCCCGGCCAGCCCCATCTCGGGGAAACCCCATACGCCGAACATCAGCGCGTAATTAAACAATGCGTTCGCCGGCAGCGCCAGGGCCATTACCGCCAGCATCACCCGCGCCCGTCCGTGGGCCGCCAGGAAATGCCGCCAGACCTGCATATAGGTCATGGGAATGAAGGTCAGCGCCATCATCCGCGCATAGGGCAGGCCGGTCTCGACGATCTGAGCATGCACGCCGATGGCCGACAGCATGATATCGGCGTTCCAGATCAGCACCGCGCCCGGCAGGGCGATGGCGGTCGCTACCCAGAAGCCCTGGCGGGTCGCGCGCCGCACGTCGCCCGGCCGGCGCGCGCCCCGCGCCTCGGCGATCATCGGCGAAATCGCGGCCAATGTGCCGCCGGCGATATAGACGATGATGGAATAGAAATCGCTCGCCACCGCCGAGGCCGCCAGCGCGCCCGAACCCAGCATCGCGATCATCACCACGTCGGTGACCGAAATTCCCATATTGACCAGGGCCGACATGGCCAGCGGCCAGGCGATCGACAGGGTCTTGCGGGCCTCCGCCATGTCCGGCCGCCCGCCGGCCAGGACGCGGTCGGAGGCGGGCTTGCGGGTGCACGGCGCGCGGAAGCCGACAACGTCCAGTGCGGCGTGCGATGCGATGCTCATGGCTCAGGCCCTCTGTCCGCCCGTCTGCACCCGCTGGCGCAGTGCGCGGCGCCAGCATTCGGTCGCGAAGTCCCGCGCCCGCTGATGATCGACGGGCGCCGAAGCCTCCGTCATTGCTTCAATTGATGCACCGGCCGAAGCCCAGGCTGCCCGATTGAACGTCATCGTCTCTCTCCTCTTGTTCCCGGGCGGTCCCGTGGCGGGACACCCGTCATAATCGATTGACCCGACAATGAGCGCGCGCCGTTGGGGCCACCGTTTGAACGAGCGTGGAAATAGCGTGAAGGGAGAGAAAACGGTGAGGTCGCCGCTGTTAGGCGATTCATACTTGACCGGTCTGCCCAGTAGCAGAAAAGTTATACGGCAGAGTAGCGGGAAGGAGATTATTATGTCCTATGACGATATGGTTTCCACACACTATAGCGCGGATAAGGGCGAAGGGCTGGGTCAGGCGATCCTCGACGCGCTGACCGCCGATGGCGTGGATATCGACAATCTGACGCTAAAGGATCTCGCCCCCATCGACGCCTTCCATGTCGGCGGCTGGGAGGCGACGGAACGTATGGGCCAGGCGCTGGGCCTGGCCATGGGCATGAAAATTGCCGATCTGGGCAGTGGCCTGGGCGGCACGGCGCGTCAACTGGCCGCCACTCATGACTGCCAAGTCAGCGGAGTGGATTTGACCGGCGAATATTGCCGCGTCGCCTCGATGCTGGCCGAACGGTTGGGACTGGCCGACCGGGTCTCGTTCCACGAAGCGAACGCGCTCGACACCCCGTTCCCGGACGCCGGATTCGATGCCGGCTACACGCAACATGCGGCGATGAACATCCCCGACAAGGCCGGCCTCTATGCCGAGGCCGCGCGAATACTAAAACCCGGCGCCGCCTTCTGCGTCTATGACATCGCCAAGGGGCCGGGCGGTCCGGTGATTTTCCCCGCGCCCTGGGCGCGCGACCCGGCGGCGAGTTTCCTGGCGACCATGGACGAGATGGTGGAAGCGCTGGGCGGCGCGGGTTTCACCATTGAAAGCGCCCGCGACCACAGCGAACAGGCCCGCGCCATTTTCCGCCAGCGCATCGCCGCCATGGAGAGCAAGGAGCCGCCCCGACTCGGTTTCCACCTCATGCTCGGCCCGATCCACCGGGAAATGACCCGCAACCAGATGCGGAATTTTCAGGAGGACCGTGTGGCCCTGGTCGAGATCGTCTGCCGCAAGGCGTGAGCGATGGCGCCGCTGTTCAGGCGGCTTCCGTCAGCTTGACCCCCACATGCTCGCTCATGATGATCTTGTTGAGCATTTTGATCAGCGCGTAAACCGCCTTGATTGACGGGGCTTGAGTGTGGGTGATTTCACCAATCTCCAGGATCGCGCCAACCAAAGCCTCGGTTTCCAAGGAACGGCCGGCCTCGACATCCTGCAGCATCGAGGTCTTGTGCGCACCCACGCCCTCGGCGCCGGCGATGCGCTTCTCGATGGTATGGCGGAAAGTGACGCCCAAATTCTCTGCGATAGTCTGGGCCTCGGTCATCATGTCCGCGGCCAGTTCGCGCGTCTCAGGGAACTGGCAGATATCCACCAGGGTTCCGTGGGTCAGCGCCGAGATCGGATTGAACGAGAGATTGCCCCAGGCCTTGAGCCAGATTTCCGAGCGAATGTCGTCTAGGATGCGCGAGCGCAGGCCGCTGTCAACGAAAAGGTCATGCAGCTTCTGGATACGATCCGTGGTTGAGCCGTCCAGCTCGCCGACCGGGAAACGGTCGCCCTCGACATGTTTGATTACACCGGGTTCCGTGACGCCGGCCGCCGGATAAACGACGCAGCCGACCAGGCGGTGGGCCGGCATGTGGCGGGTCAGCAGGCCCGAGGGGTCGAGCGTGCGCAGCCGGCTGCCGTCGAACTTGCCGCCCAGCCGCTGGAAATACCACCAGGGAATGCCGTTCTGGACGGTCAGGATCATGGTCTCCTCGTCCAGCATATGTTCGATGTCGCGCGCCACCTGGTCGAGGAAATGCGCCTTGACGGCCAGCACCACTAGATCCTGCTTGCCGGCCTCCTCGGCCGTGGTGACGGCGCGGACCTTCGACACATGCTCGCTGCCATCTTCCCAGATCAGCTTCAGGCCGTTCTTTTTGATCGCGTTAAGATGCGCGCCCTGGTCGATGACGGTTACATCGTTTCCGGCTTCGGCGAATTTAACTGCCATAAGGCCGCCAATCGCGCCGGCCCCGACAATGCAGATTTTCATGGGAAGTTTCTCCTAGTTCACATAAATGTTCGAGAGCGTGCCGACGCCCTCAATCGAAATCTCGACCGTGTTTTCCGGCTGCTTCATCGAGCCGACGCCGACCGAGGTGCCGCAGGCGATGACATCGCCGGGCATCAGGGTTATGTCGTGGGAAATCAGGCTGACCAACCGGTGCGGCGGGCAGATCATGTCGGAGACCGGATAATTCTGGCGTTCGTCGCCGTTCAGCACGGTGCGGATGGACAGCCCCATCGGGTCCAGCCCCGTGGCGATGGCCGGGCCGAATACACCGAAACCGTCGAAGCTCTTGCAACGCGACCACTGGGCGAAGCTGGGGTCCTTGTTCAGCAGACCGAAGGCGGTGACGTCGTTGATGCAGGTATAGCCGAAGATATAGTCGGCGATGTCGGCTTCCGCGACACGGGCGCAGCGCTTTCCAATGACGATGCCGAGTTCGCCCTCGTAGACCACCGGGCCGTCATAGCCGGCGGGACGGTGGATCGTCTCACCCGTCGCCAGGTAAGAGCCGGGCGATTTCAGGAACCAGAGCGGTTCCTCGGGAATCGCCTGATTGGTCTTTTCAGCCATGGCGTGAAAATTGTTCCAGAGGCAGACCATCTGGCGGGGTTCGCAGGGCGTCAGCAATTTGACCGACTCCAGCGCCAGCGTCTCGCCGGTGGGCGCGGCGCCGTCGAACATGTCTCCGGAATGGACCTGGACACGCTCACCCTCAAGCTGCCCGAACCCAATAGTACCGCCAACCACGAAACGAACCCAGAGCCTCATGTTTTCTCCATGAAAAAATTTATGTCCAGCCGGAAGGGGCGGGAAAAGACCTGCCCATAAGGGTTGTCATAACAGCAAAATAGTAAAGATGCCATTGCGCCATGTCAAAATGGGGGCGAGGTCGCGAAAAAGAAATGGGAGGCTATAAAAAAACCGGGGATTTTGACCGGCACTGCCCGGAAAGACAGTTTCGGCCATTCGGGCCAGCGACCGCCGGGCGAGAAGCCGGGATCAGTTCGGAGCGTAAATCCGAAATGGACCAGTCTGTTCAAACAGGTGGTAGCGGGCCCTGAAAACCAGATCGAACTCCTTCGGGAACCGTCTGGCGTAACGCTCCGTCCCGAACTCCGAATAGAGAACCACGAAGGAAACCTCGCCATTTCGCACGGCGCTGACGAGAGGTTCGGGATCCCACTGGCCCGCTTGCGTTAGCCGGGTCATGATGAAGGGCTGGAAGAACAGTGGCTGCCCAGACCGGTGCAACAGGACCATTTCCTCCGAAATCACGGGACCATCAGCCGGGGAAATAAGATCGGCGGCCCGCTGCGAGTAGTCCGCCAACGACCAGTCCGGCTCCCGAAATTTCAGGTCGTAACCGCCAATCGCCTGCCAACAGAGCGCGACCAGGCACAAGGAGACCAGGAGTCGGCGTCGCCAACAGTCCCCCCCCCAGGGATCCGACCGCATGAAACACGCCAACCGAATGGCGAGGCTGCCCAAAACGAGGGACGCCGCTGCTTCAAATTCCATGAAATAGCTGATCGAAGCGCCGATTTTGCCGGATGCGGCTACGTTCAGCAGGCTCGCCAGCATAAAACCGGCGAACAGGAGTTGGGCGGTGTCGAGGGGAGCGGGTTTCTCAGGCGCCCCGTTCCGCCAGTAGGCATACAGACGAGACAGAAGATAGGTCAGACCACCAAGCAGCAGGATGATATCGACCCAGCGCCAGAAAACGCTTTGAAACAGGCGTATGGTAAGGCGGTCCAGGTCAAACTGGTTGATGTTGTACAGGAACACATGCTGGATGAACTCTCCGTCCGAGGCGGCGGTCAGGGCTAGCAGCGCAACCAGTCCGGCGATTATCGAAATTGCCGCGGCGATGGTTGCTCGCGATCGTCGAAGCAGAAACGCCACGCCGAAAGACGCCAGCGCCGCGGCGACCATGCTGGGTTTCGTATAGGCGGCGAGAACGAAGGCCGATCCATAGACGTATGTCAGCGCCGGCCGGCGCAGCGAAAGAACAAAAAGCTGCATCCCCAGAAGCCCCAGAGCCAGGGCCAGGGTATCCACCCGCATGATCGTCGAGAATCCGATGATGGTGTAGTGCGAAAGGAAAAACAGGGACGCGAGCGCGGCGCCGTACCGGCGCAGTCCAATATCGTAATCCCGATGCAACTGCCCGTATACCAGTGTGAAGATCAGGATGCCGCTGGCGAGCGCGCCCAGAAGGGAAAGCAACCGGCCGGCGACCAGCGGATCGCCGATAACTTTCGTCATCATCGCGGCCAGGGAATGAAACAGCGGCGGATAGTTCGAGACGCTGTAGGGCGCCTGGGTCACGGGCTGGTAAATGGATTCGCCCGCAGCCATTGCCGCAACCTGATACAGCACCGCTCCCTCGCCGTAATCGTTGGTGAAGGGATAGGGGATATGAGCGGCCGACCTGTCCAGATAGGCAACCAGAATGACCGCATGCACAGCCAGCGCCACTATCGCCGCAATCTTGACGACAAGGGCGCTTCGACGGTCCCATGGCGCCTGCTTTTGGATGGTATTTCTCGTCAAGAACAGATCTCCGGCAAGGCGGCGGACCGAACAGTGGCGCCATATCCCACTCATGCCCCGAAGAGCTCTTTAGCACGGGTCCGCCAATTGCATCAGCATTGAGAACATATCAGTGCCGGAGTTAATGAATGGACAACGTGAAAACCGAAGAATGAACGGTCGCGACACCGGATTCACGGCGGACATGGTTGAGTTTACGGTGCAGGACGCTAGAGCAGCATCCGTACAAACGGAATCGCTTCGGGCGATTCCATTTGTACGGATAAAGCTGCTCGCCCCTTGATAAAGCGGGCAATTTCATCCGATCAAACCGAACCGGACCGGTTCTGTTTGATCGGATATTGCCCTAGTGGAGTGAATCAGACGGATGGTGCCCGGTCAACCGAAGGCCATCACCGCCAGGATCGTCGCGGTAACGGCGCAGGCCAGCGCCACGCGGCCGGCGATCATGGCGCGGCGGCCGGCAACCGGCGGGTTTTCGCCGCGGCGCGCGCGAGCCTGATTTACCTGTACGATCGTAAAGGCGATCACCACGCCGGCGACGAAGACCAGCTTGGCGTGAAACCATCCGCCGCCCACCGTGGCCATGGCCGGCTCCACCAGAACGAGTCCGATGCCCGACAACACCAGCAACGTGACGCCGGCAATCGCGACATTCTTCATGGCCATGCCAATGCGGCCCATCATCGGCCTGAATTCCTCGGGCGGAATCTTGCCCGCCTGCAGGCCGAGCACGAACATGGTCAGCGATATGCCGATGCCTGCGCCCAGCGAAAGGAAATGAATCATCAACAGAATATTGTACATTGTTACGTCCCCCTGTTATCCGCCATGGCGGGCATCATACAGAGGGAGAGACCTGTGCGGCAAATGCCCGTTTGGGGCAATGCCTCAGGCGGCAATGCCCAGTTCCTCGGCTACCGCTTCGATGTAGACCTGTTCGGCCAGGCCCATCTGCCCCTCAAATTCGGCAATACGCCTGAGATAGTCCATGACGGTGCGCTTCCCGTCGCTGTCCAGCAGTTCGTTCAGTTCCCTTGTCAGGGCTTCCAGTTCCGGTATGTCGGCGGCGTAACTGATGGCCTGGCGAAAATCCGTCACCTCGAAGTCCGGGAACAGTTCGGCGCCAAGCGCCTCGGCCAACCGGACCCGCTCATCACTAATCCTGCCATCGGACCCGGACATGGCGATGGCCAGCCGATAGATAATTGAAAGATGGCGGCCAGCGCCACCGGTGCCGCGGCCCGCGGGTGGCGCGAGCCCGAGTTCCGCCATGCGCTTGTGCTCGATAACAGAGAGATTCTCTCCAAGCGCCATCGCGTTCCTGAGCAGCAGGGATGCGCTGCTTTCGGGAACGGCCAGATCCTCGGCTGTGATCGACGCGACTTCAACGCCCAGCGCCGCCATCCGCTTACCTATCGCCGGATGCCGATCGGTGGGATGGGGGATTGTCCGCTTGGACATCTCGGCGATGACCTTTTCCAACTGTTCATGGTCAACGTCATATCGCGCCTTGCCTTCCAGAACCGTGCCGAGATTTCGTGTCGCTTTCCCGCGGTTCAACCGATCGGTGTTCTCGGCCTGAGCCGCTTCCCATAGCTCGGCATAGAATGACGTTTTCGTCAGGGCAGTAATCAGCGCGCGCGCCGACGACGCTTCCGCACCCGCCTTATCGGCGACCAGTTCCCGCTGGCGACTGACCGCGCGTTCGTTTCTGGCAAAAACATCCATCATGAAGTTCAGCAGAGCACGAGCGGGAATTTTCGCCAGTTTGTCGACAATCTTCATGACGAAAGAGAACACAACCTGAATTGCCGGCTTCGAGTATCCAGGACGGACCAATTCGCGCTCTTTGCGGCTAAAGCCTGCCAGCGCGTCGACCAGACCGGCGTATACTGGCGCGAATTTCAAGGTGAACTCGGTATCTTCGCCTCGAAAATGCCCCAACTCGTGCCCGATGATGGCAGCGAATTCAGGTACCGTCATGAGCCGGATGAGCGGCAGCGACACATAAAGGGTATCGCCAGTCAATGGCTTGACGGACGCCGAGGTCGTGACGTCGATGCTGGTCGCGAAGAAATGTGGCTGCAATCCGACGACAATATTCTCTGGCATCTTCGCATCCAGTTTCACGGCGATCGATTTAACGAATTCATGGAGTCCTGGCGCCTTGGCCTCAGTGAGCGGCACCCCGACGACATGGGTACGAAGCTTACCGCCATAGTCGAATAGTGCCCCGAGCAGCTTGTACCCGGCCATCAATACGCCGATCGCGACGAAAGCCACCAGATAAAGCCGTACGCTACCAAGAAAGAAACTCTGCCCGACATAGGACGCTATGGTGAGTACCGCCCCCTGCAGCATGACGCCGAGGACTATCGAATATAGCGAAATTTGCACCACCACGGGGAAAAGCGCGGTAAGCATCGCCCGGCTCTTGCCGATCACGAGCGATGACAATATCAGGAATGCAAGAAAACCCGAGCCGAACAGACCGGCGGCTATGCTCGTTTTGGAGAGCAGGGGCAGCGACCCCAGGTCCAGACACATGGCCCGGAGTAAAGGGTATTCGCCGGCTTCAGGCATCGCACATACCACCTCGAAAGGCGGGAAGCCCTGAACAGCAAGGCTTGCATTGACTTCACTCATGATATGGTCGCTCAAGAAATATCCCGCGACAGGAATCGTCATGGTGACGAACAGAGCAATAGTCAGGCGCAATATCCACATAGTATTTCAAGCAACCCTTTCTCTTTAAAAGAGATAATCATTCAGACAATGCTACCAAATGATTAAGCTGCCGACTTTTTTAGATATTCTGGCGCCATGGCGCCTAAAGAAACAAGGTGCATTGGCGCCATGGCGCCCCTTGAAAAACCGTTTTTCTTCGCTATCTGTAATTAAGTTTCCTGAAGTGTTCCTGAAGTCGATAGGAAAGCAGGTGAATATCATGACAAGACAGAGAACAAACTTTCCGCGGGATTTCGCCGCGAAGGGGCTGGGCATGGCGATCCGCGCGACCGAACGGGCGGGAGGCTCCCTTCGCGCGGCGTACCGTTCGCTGACCGGTGGGGAAGCGCCGGCCCGCTCGCTGTTGATGGACCACGATCAACAGCCCGCCGTTCCGATCGAGATGTCGGTGACCCCGGACTATATCGTCTGCCTGGAAGATGGCCGGCGTTTCAAGATGCTGAAAGGGCATCTGCGCGCGTCCTATGGAATGAGTCCCGAGGAATATCGCGAGAAATGGGGGCTGCCGGAAGACTATCCGATGGTTGCCCCGAAATACCGCGAAAAGCGCGTCCGCATGGCCCAGGACATGGGATTGGGCCATATGCGCAAAGCCAAACGGGCCAAGGACGACAACAAACAAGCGGCGTAGTTTCCCGGCCCGACCCGCGTCAGGGGTCCATATGGCCGGGAAAGGCTCCAACGTTGACGCAGGTCAATGCCAGGGCGGTCGTTTGCGTGGCATGATCTCTCCAGCTTGCAGAAAGGGCTGCACTGGAGATTGCCATGCCGGTACGCCGCGAGCGTTTCTATTTCGGAATGAAGATCAGCAGGACCGCCCACCGGCCACCGGCTGGCAGGGCTGAGCCTGCCTGGATGGCGCTGCACCGTTCCGGCGAACTGGCGGCGCGCGCGCGCATCGCGGACGAACGTTTGGAAGACTGCGATCTCTGTGCCCGCTATTGCCATGTAAACCGCAAGGAAACGATGGATGGTGTGGTTTGCCGGACCGGCGAATTGGCCATTGTCAACAGCGCCGGCCCCCATCATGGCGAGGAAGATTGTCTGCGTGGCTGGCGCGGATCCGGTACGATTTTTTTCGCCCGGTGCAATATGCGCTGCGTGTTCTGCAAAAACTGGGAGGTCAGTTGGAAAGGCAAAGGCGAGGAAAAGACCGCCGCGGAACTGGCGGAAATCATGCTGGGCCTGCAGGCGATGGGCTGCCACAATATCAATTTCGTCAGCCCCAGCCATGTGGTGGCGCAAATCCTGGCGGCGCTGGTCATCGCGGCCGGCGAGGGTCTACGCCTGCCATTGATCTACAACAGCGGCGGCTATGACAGCCTGGAGGCGCTCAAGCTGCTGGACGGGGTGGTCGATATCTACATGCCCGACATGAAATACGGCGTTCCGGAACTTGCCAGAAAATACTCCCACGCGCCGGATTATGTACAGGCCAATCAAGTGGCCGTGCGCGAGATGCACGCCCAGGTCGGCGATTTGAGGCTGAACGCCGACGGCATCGCCGAACGAGGGCTGCTGGTGCGCCATCTCGTGCTGCCTGGCGGCGCCGCCGGAACAGAACAGGTTATGCAATTTCTGGTTCGGGAAATTTCGCCCGCCACCTATGTCAACATCGTGAACCAGTATCGCCCCGCCTACCGCGCCGGTGAATACCCGGAACTGGACCGCGCCGTAACGGTGCAAGAATACGAGGACGCCCTGGAAATCGCCCACAAGGCCGGCTTGCACCGGATCGACCGGCGCCACTCCGACCGCTGGGTGGTCAGGTGGCCATAGCAAACGGCTTCACGGTAACTTGTTCAGTTTTATCCGTTGCGCCAGTTCCATTCCTTCGGTCAGGTACTCGATATAGGCGACACTCCCGTTGCAAATGTAGCGCCTCGCCATGGGAATCCGCCAGCGCCGGAAGGTCGGTCAGGAAGAAGGCGATGAGGCCGGGCCGGTGGTGTTCCTGAACGCAGCCGAGGCCCGCGCCCTGGAAGACGGCCGCCGGATCACATCGACCCGCGATTTGGGCCGAATGTGCGCGCCCGCGGAGCAGGAGTAGGGCGTGGCCGCGAATGGCACGGGCAAATGCCGGCGCCTTATTCAAGGGATTCACAAACCAGGATGCAATTCCGGGCGATAACCGGCGGTCATCGCCGCGACGGCAGGCCGGGGGGTAAGTACACATACCGGGCCGCCGGACGGCCGGGCGACGGCCCCGCCATATCCGCCGTGCGTCCAGGGCAGCAGGCGGTCGCCGAGCACCAGCAAGGGCGCATCCTCCAGCCGGACGAAGACTCCATCCGGTAGCCCGGCCAGATCGGCCCGGTAAGCGCGCTGACGTCGGATCGCGGGGGCGATCCGCGCCGCGTGGAGGGCGGCGTCCAGTTCGCGCGCCCTCGGCGGTGGGCCGTCATGCCCCGCGGCGGCCATCCAGGCGGCCACGAAGGCGCGGTAGCGGTCGCGCCGGCATTCCGCGCAAGGCCGGTGCCCGGCGGCCAGCGCCACCGCTTCGTCCAGGAAGAACAGTTCGGTGTATCGGCGCGGGCTCATGACATCGCGACGCCGCCCCTTGAACGCCAGCAGGCAGATAATCCAGTTTTTGTGCCGCCAGCGGGCCTTGCCCAGCCTGCGCGCATCGTCATGCAGGATGCCGCGATTGCCCATGAACAGGCCGCGGGCCGGGTCGGCGACAATCTCGCCCGTCGGCGTTACACGGTTTTGCAGCGCCAAGGGTTAGCCGCCCCGTGCCGCCTCGCGCAGGCGGTCGTCCAGTTCCACCTGCCAGGCAATAACCAGCGCGTTGGTCTCAGCCGCCATGCTCATGACGGCGAAGGCCTCGGCCAGCATATCAGGCGTGGCGCCCCTGGCGCGCGCCGTGGCGGTGTGGGCGACCGTGCAGTATTCGCAGCCGTTGGCGACGCTGACCGCAACAAAGATCAGCTCCTTGGCGATCGGGTCGATCTCGCCCGGCCCCATGGTCTGCTTCATGCCTTCCCAGGTGCGTTTCAGGGTCGCCGGGTCCTGTGCGATCACCTTCCAGAAATCGGCTATCCAGCGCAGCTTGCGCGTCTCCATGACGTCGCCATAGACGGCGCGAACCTCCGGCGAGGCGTCCTCGTATTCGACCTTGATTCCGATTGGCATGGCGCCCTCCCCTACTTCGAACCCTGCGCGGCGCGGCGCAGTTTGTCGTCGACTTCCACCTGCCAGCCGGTGACCAGCGCGTTGGTCTCGTTGGCCATGCCGATCACCGCGATCAGTTCGGCCAGCATTCCGTCGGACATGCCCTTGGCGCGCGCGCCGGCCAGATGTGAGTTGATACAGTATTCGCAGCCGTTGGTGATGCTGACCGCGGCATAGATCATCTCCTTGGTCAGAGGGTCCAGCGCGCCGGGCGCCATCACCTGCTTAATGCTTTCCCAAGTGCGTTTCAGGGTCGCCGGGTCCTGAGCCAGCGCCTTCCAGAAATTATTGATCCAGTCGACCCCGCGGGTTTCCATGATATCGTCATAGACCGCGCGAACCTCGTCGCTGGCGTCTTCGTATTCCACAAACTTGCCGATCGGCATGGCCTGTCCAATCCCTTCCGTTATGCCAGTGTTCGGAAGATATTAGCGCTTTGCGAGCTTCAAGAGAATCGCAATCGTGACCGGGGCCCACAGAACGAGCGCGATCACCATGCGCAGCCAGATTGGCAGGTCGCCGGTGAAGAGGAAAACCAGCCCGGCGAGGACCAGTCCCGGAATCGACATGATCAGGAGCGTCACGGAAAATTCGAGTTCGTTTACCAACCTCACGCCGGCGCCCCCTAATCCAGCTCGTCGAGGATCCCGACCGCCAGCCGGATCGCCAGAAAACCGAGCGCGAAGGTCAGCGCGAACAATCCACAGTCACCGAGAGTCGGTTCGGCCAGAAATGTGAGCGCCCCCGCCGTATAAATCAGCACACCCCAGGCCGTGCCAATCACGGCGGACAAACCGCTACCCACTGCGATCCGCGCGATATCGATATGGCGGTCGGCCAATTCGTGCGCGCCCCGGTCAGCCGGTGCCGAACGGGTTGCCGCCGTCGCCTCCGACCTCGCCGCCGCCGGATTCGGGATCATCCCCGCCGCCGCTTTCACCGCCCCCACTTTCACCGTCGCCAGCCGGATTGAATCCCAGCCCCTTCAGCATCTCGCCGAACTTGATCGGGAAGGGGAAGACGATGGTCGAGGATCGCTCGCTGGCGATTTCGGTCAGGGTGGCGAGGTAGCGAATCTGCATCGCCTCCGGCACGGCCGAGAGCTTCCGGCCGGCCTCGAGGAATTTCTCTGCCGCCTGGGCCTCGCCGTCGGCGTCAATAATCTTGGCGCGGCGCATGCGTTCAGCCTCCGCCTGCTTGGCGATGGCGCGGATCATGCTCTCTTCCAGATCCACATGCTTCAACTCAACATTGGCGACCTTGATGCCCCAGGCGTCGGTCTGCTCGTCGAGGATCTTCTGGATATCCTTGTTCAACCTGTCGCGTTCGGCCAGCATCTCGTCCAGCTCGTGCTGGCCCAACACCGAGCGCAGGGTGGTCTGGGACAGTTGGCTGGTGGCCATGATGAAATTCTCGACATGGATGATCGCCCGTTCCGGATCGACTACCCGGTAATAGATCACTGCATTGACATGCACCGATACGTTGTCGCGGGAAATTACGTCCTGGGTCGGTACGTCCAGCACCCGCAAGCGCAGATCCACGCGCACCATTTGCTGGATGCCGAGGAAAATCACTCTCAGGCCCGGTCCCCGGACACCGGTAAAGCGTCCGAGCGTAAAAACCACGCCACGGTCATATTCACGCAGGATTCTCAGCGACATCGCCAGGTAGATGAGAGGCCCTCCGACAGCAAAAGCCACAACGTAGAACATGGTTCGTCTCCTCAGTTGTCCTGTTGAGCGTCTTCCGATGGCCCGACGATCAGCGTCAACCGATCACGGTCCATGACCCGGATTTCCGTTCCGACGTCGAACGGTCCGTAGTCAGATCTTGCATGCCAGACTTCGCCCTGGAACCGTATCCGGCCCTCACCGTCCAGCCATTCGATTACCGTTCCGGTCTGGCCAGGCATGGATTCACGGCCACTGGCCATGGGCTGCGCCCTGGATCGGATGATCACGGCCACTATCAAGAGCATTACGGCCCCGGCGCCTGTCGCGACCGAGCCAATCACCCAGGGCGATATTCCGTAGCCTGGCACATCCGTGTCGATCAGCATGACCGAACCGATGACGAAGGATACCACACCGCCAATACCCAGCGCCCCGAAACTGGGCACAAAGACCTCGGAAACCAGCAGAGCCAGACCCAGTAGAATCAGTCCCGCGCCCGCATAATTGATCGGCAGCACGTGCAGCCCATAGAGGCCGAGCACGATGCAGATCGCCCCGATCACCCCGGCGATCATCGTCCCGGTATAGAACTCGATCAGCAGCGCCGGGATGCCGATGGTGAACAGCAGAAGATAAGCGACCGTCGGGTCGGTGATGACCTCCAGAAACTCGGTGCGCCAGTCCGGCGCCAGGTCGACGACCGGCAGTCCGGCGGTCTCCATGACATGGTCGGAACCGTTCAGGTCGACAACCATGCCGTCCGCCTTTTCAAGAATCTCGGCGAGCGTCTCCGCGATGAAGTTGATCACCCCTTCGGCCAGCGCGTCCTCGGCCGACAGACTGGCCGCCTCGGTTACCGCTTTCACGGCCCATTCCACGTTACGCCCGCGCTTTTGTGCAAGGCTGCGGATATAGGCCACGGCATCCTGCATGACCTTTTCCTCCATGCCGGGCTTGCGCTTGAACGGATTCCATTCCGCATCGGGCTTATCTTCCGCCGCGTCCCCGCCGCTGGCATCTTTGCCGACAGCGTTCTTGTCCGCGTCTTCGGTTTCCGCCGGCTTTTCGCCCTCAGAGGATTTATCCTCCTCGTCGTCATGGTCGTCCGACCTGCCCGGTGCGCCCAGTTGCACCGGCGTGGCGGCACCCAGATTGGTCGCCGGCGCCATCGCCGCGACGTGGGAGGCATAGAGCATATAGGTCCCCGCGCTGGCCGCGCGCGCGCCCGGCGGGCCGACATAGCCGATCACCGGGACCGGAGATGCCAGGATATCCTTGATGATCGCGCGCATCGAGGTATCCAGACCACCCGGCGTATCCATCTGAAGAATAACAACAATTGCGCCGCCCTCGACCGCCTGTTCGAGACCGCGATGGATGTAATCGGCGACCGCCGGGCCGATCGGCCCATTGACGATCAGCCGCACCGCATGGCCGGTTTTCTGGGCCCGCCCGCCATCGGCGGACAACACGGCCAGCGAGAAGGCTACCGCGGCCAGGGCAAATACACGCCATAACAGACGCATACGGCTATGGATCAACCTCAACATACATTGATGATGAGGCTTCCGGCCTGTTATGTCCAGCAGCTTGATAAAGCAGACTGTTTCAGCCCGCGCGGATGCCCGCCAGGAAGCGCTCTACCTCGCGGGCAAGGCCTTCGGCGCGTTTGGTCAGGGATTCGGTGGCCGACATGACCTGGCCGGCGGCGGCGCCGGTTTCGCTGGCGGCCTGGTTGACTTTTTCGATATTGGCGTCCACCTCGCCGGTGCCGCGGGCGGCCTCCTGAACGTTGCGCGCGATCTCGCGGGTCGAAACGCTCTGCTGTTCCACCGCCG
This sequence comes from uncultured bacterium, assembly GCA_965603635.1. GTDB lineage: Bacteria > Pseudomonadota > Alphaproteobacteria > UBA8366 > JADFVY01 > JADFVY01. The sequence goes on from CBFDDT010000049.1 coordinate 17,628, forward strand.
TCGCGATGGTCATGGAGATATCGTTGATCTCGCCGATGATGTCCCGGATGCCCCGGATATCGCCGACCGCGCCCATGGTCCGGTCCTGTATGGCCTCGATCTGGGTAGAGATTTCCTCGGTCGCCTTGGCGGTCTGGTTGGCCAGGTTCTTCACTTCCTGGGCCACGACGGCAAAGCCCTTACCGGCCTCGCCGGCGCGCGCGGCCTCAATGGTGGCGTTGAGTGCCAACAGGTTGGTTTGGCCGGCAATATCGTTGATCAGGTTCACCACATCGCCGATTTTACCCGCGGCATCCGACAGATCGCGCACCGTGTCGTCGGTACGTGTCGCCTGGTCCACGGCGCGGCCGGCGATATCGGCCGATTGTTCGGCCTGGCGGCCGATCTCGGTGATCGAGGCGGTCAGTTGTTCAGCCGAGGTAGCGACCGTCGCCACGTTGGCCGAGGCCTCGCGCGAGGCCGTCGCCACCGTCGCCGACTGCTTGCTGCTTTCCTCGGCCGTGCCGGCCATCCGGGCGGCGACCGCCTGCATCTGGCTGGCTTCCTCGGTAACCGATTCGACGATGCCCTTCACCTGGCCCTCGAACCGGTCGGCCATTTCCGCCATGGCGCGGCGTTTTTCCTCGCGCGCGGCGACTTCCTTTTCTTCCTGCTCGAGCTGCAGTTTCGCCTTCTCGCCGGCGTTCTCGCGGAAGACCCGCAGCGCCCGGCCCATTTCGCCGATCTCGTCGCGGCGATGCGCCCATGGAATGGCGATCTCGATATCGCCGGCCGCCAGCCGCGACATCGTCTCGGTCATCCGGCCGAGGGGGCGAGTCACGCGGAACAGAACGATATAAAGCGACAGCAGACCGGCGACGGCCCCGATAACGAACAAACCGCCATCGATTGCGATATTCCGTTCGCCCACGGCCACAGCCTCGCCGGCAACGCGGCCCGACGCTTCGGCAACGATATTCGACAGATCGGCTACTTTCAGGATCACCGCCTCTGTCTTTGCGAGCCAATCCACGTAGGACACGGGATACTGGCTGCCGGTGAGGCCTGCCTCATAAACGGCGTTCCGCATGGTATCGACCTCATCGAGAACCTCCGTGCGGGCGGCCTTGAACGCCGCGACGATGACCGGGTCGGCATCGCTGCGCGACAAGTAATGGCGAACACGGTCCCAGCCGGCCGCGATACGGCCCCGCGAAACGCCGAGCCTGTCCGCCTCGACGGGCCCCAGGCGGCGGCCCTTGACCAGCAATACGGCAAACTGCGAGCGCTCGTGATGCAGATTTTCCTCAATCACCCAGATCGCGTCATGCAATTGCTGATTCGCCTGGGTCTGGTGAAGCGGCTCCGGCGGCCGGTAGTCGGATGCATTGCGAATTTCGCGCGCCATGGAGATCAGCTCGGTCAATGCCCGAACGAAACGGCGCGGGACTTCGGCATTGCTTCTGGTAATGGTGTGGCCGAGCACATCGTCCACCTCTTCACGCAATTGCTCCAGCTCTCCACCCTGGGCCAGAAACCGCCGCTTCAGTTCGTCGTCAACCTGCGCCAGGCGCTCATCCGCCAAGAGTTCCTCCACCTTGGCATAAGCCTGGCGCGATGCCTCATGTTCGGCACTCAGACGCTCGAGCCGCTTCTTGGAACTGAGTGAGAGAACCCGCGATTCGACGGAAAGTTCGATGGTACGGCGCTCACGCGCCAGCACGCCGGAAAGAACCAGCAACGATTCCGAGATTTCACTGGTTGCCGCGGCGGCGCTGGCGCTATCTCTGTTATACACCGCAAACTTCGCCAGACCGATCGTGTAGTAGGTAACGATCGCGGACAGTGCGAGGACAATAACAATCAGGCTGTTTCTGACCGACTTACGTGCGAACCAGTCAACAAAACGGCGCATTCTTTAAACTTTCTTCCATTCGAAACCACCCCGTACACCGCAGGCTGTTCACCATCCGGCATCCCTGCCGGGAAACGTACCGTTTGGGGGTTAATAAAGCCCTAAACACTATCTTGACCGCAGCTTTCGCAATGCTGCGCCAATCTTAAGGGACCCTTCACATGCCGATCATCCGTCGGCACGGATTTCCAGGAGAAACCGCTCAACCTCCTGGCTCAGTCCCTCTGCCCTTCTAGTCAACGACTGGGTGGCTGTCATCACCTGGCCGGCGGCCGCGCCGGTTTCACTGGCGGCCTGGTTGACCTTTTCGATATTGGCGTCGACCTCGCCGGTGCCGCGGGCGGCTTCCTGAACATTGCGCGCGATCTCGCGGGTCGAGGCGCCCTGCTGTTCCACGGCGGTGGCTATGGTCATGGAAATATCGTTAATCTCGCCGATGATGTCGTGAATGCCGCGGATATCGTCTACCGCGCCCATGGTCTGTTCCTGGATGGCGTCGATCTGGGCCGAAATTTCCTCGGTTGCCTTCGCCGTCTGATTGGCAAGATTCTTGACCTCGTTTGCGACCACGGCAAAGCCCTTGCCGGCCTCGCCAGCGCGAGCCGCCTCAATGGTGGCATTCAGCGCCAGCAAGTTGGTCTGGCCGGCGATCTCATTAATCAGATTCACCACCTCGCCAATCCGCCCGGCGGTTACCGACAGGTCGCGCACCGTGTTGTCGGTGCGCCTCGCCTGGTCCACGGCGCGCCCGGCGATATCGGCTGATTGCTCAGCCTGGCGGCCGATTTCGGCGATCGAGGCGGTTAACTGTTCCGCCGCGGTTGCGACCGTTGCCACATTGGCCGAGGCTTCACGCGACGCCGCCGCGACGGCAGCCGACTGAGTACTGCTTTCCTCCGCCGTGCCGGACATCCGGAATGCAACCGCCTGCATCTGGGCGGCTTCCTCGCCAACCGACTCGACGATGCCCTTCACCTGGCCTTCGAACCGGTCGGCAAGTTCCAGCATGGCGCGGCGTTTTTCCTCGCGGGCCGCGCTTTCCTTTTCTTTCTGCTCAAGTTGCAATCCCGCCTTCTCAATGGCGTTTTCGCGGAAGACCCGTAGCGCCCGCCCCATCTCACCAATTTCGTCGCGGCGATGCGCCCAGGGAACCTCGATCTCGATATTGCCGGCCGCCAGGCGACTCATGGCGTTGGTCATCCGTCCCAGCGGGCGAGTCACGCGCCAGAAAACAAACGCCAGCGAGATTGCGATGACGGCGGAACCGAGCGCAAGCAGGACTATGTCCACATTGATATGCCGGGTGCCGCGATCCACCGCGGCCATGGCAATTTGCCGCGAATGATCGGCGGCAGTCCCGGCCAGTCGCTGCACCGACTGCGCCGCGCGCCGCGACCGGTCGCGCCATTCGTCCTCGAGAACCGGATAGGGCGTTTCCTCGGTGCCGGCTTGGGCCATGGCGTCCCGCAGTGCGACATAGTCGCGCCGGTAAAGCGCCTCGGCCTCTCGAATTGCGTCGATAAGCCCGGTGTCCAGGAAACCGCGAATGGCGCTGGCGCCCAGCCTGTTCCAGGCCGCTTCGATCCGCCCGCTTGACTCGCCCAGCCTGCCAATATCGTCCCGCGACAACGGCTCCGCCGAGGAAATCGTGCGCGCGATGATTTCACGTTCCTGCGCGGTATGCTCGGCGATCACCCATACCGCCTCCTGCAATTGCGCCAATTCCTGGATTCGCGCGAACCGGGGCGGGAAATCCAGCCGACTATCGGGTCTGAACCCGGTGGAAACTCGTAGTTGGCGCAGAAGAAAAACTGTTTCGCTGACCGCGGGCCACCATTGTTCGGCAAGTTCCCGGTCGTCCAGCATGCCGCCAGTCTGCAATGCGGCGTCGACCTTGCCGCGCAAGGCCTCCAGAATGACTATTTTACGCTCCAGGGCATCCAGATGGGTGCCGGCGGCGCCTTGCGTTGCCTTGCCGACCGAGGCGATTAGCGCCGCCATCGCCTGTTGCGCCTCGGCGCGATATTCCAGGGCTTTCTCGCCCAGCGGTCCGTCGATCACACCCATAAAGCTGCCGATGCCAAGGGCGCGCACGGTGAATTCGCGTTCCGCGGCAAGCGCGCTGGCCGCCGTTAGCGAGTTTTCGGCGATCATGCCCGCATCGACCGCGAACCGAGCGTTGGCGCGCTTGGCGATCGCATCGCGCGTCAGGCCGATCGTGTAATAGCCGACGATCGCGCCAAGCACCACGAGCATGGCGAACAGACTAAATCGAATCGTAAACATAGATGCCAGCTTGTGTAGCATGTTCTCCCACTCTCAAAACCTGCCCGGATTCATTGAAGGATGGACCAGGCGAAGGTTCACCTCGCCAGTTATCTGATACCACTTTAGGGTTAATGGAATGTTAAGGATACCTTGTGGTGAAAGAGCTATTTGCGTGAACGGCGCCCAAAGAAGAAAGGGCCGCCCCGAAGGGCGGCCCCGGCCTGGAGCAAACGGTCAGGCCAATACTTTTGTATCAGGCGGCGCGAACTTCCCTGAGGAAGTCGTCGACCTGGCCTCGCAGGCCTTCGGCCTGGCGAGACACTTCCTGCGCCGCGTTGAGTACCTGGCCCGCCGCCGAGCCGGTTTCCGCAGCCGCCCGGTTGACATTGTCGATATTGGAATTGACGTCCTGCGTGCCGGTCGCGGCCTGCTGAACGTTGCGGGCGATTTCCTGGGTGGAAACACCCTGTTCCTCGACCGCCGAGGAGATGGTCGTCGAGATATCGCTGATTTCACCGATGATCGAGCGAATCTTTTCGATCGCACCGACGGCGCCATTGGTCTCTTCCTGGACCGCGGTGATCTGGGTCGAGATTTCCTCGGTCGCCTTGGCGGTCTGGTTGGCCAGGTTCTTGAC
>CBFDDT010000050.1:0-22185 GCA_965603635.1 uncultured bacterium
TCCACCATCTCGCGGATCATCGCATCGCGCTCGGCCGGGGACATTGCCTCGATCTCGGCGCGCTGCTCGGGCGTCAGTACCGGTGCACCGCCGCCGCCACTCGCCGGCAGCGGCTCCGGCGTGACCTCGGCAACATCCAGGTCGAGGTCCTCCGCCGCCTGGGCCAGGTGATTGTGCACAACGCCCTGCCACGGCGCGTCCGCCGGCGATGAGGCGATCATCGCCGCCCACCGGTCCAGCGCCTCGCGCGTACTGCCGGCCTGATAGTCGCCCAGAGCCAGGTAAAACTGCGGCCGCGGGTCGCCAGGGAAGGTAACCAGCATGGCCTCGAAAATGGCGCGGGCTTCCGGCGTGACCGTCCCCTGCGCCGCCATAACCAGCGTCTCGGCAAAGTCGCCGTTAATTTCGGCGGCTACCGGTCCAAGGCTCAAGACCTTGCGATAGGCGGCCACGGAGTCGCCGAACATCTCGCCGTTCCCATAGGCCTCTGCCAGCCGTAACCAGGCGTCGGCGTCGGCCGGATTTGCTTCCGCGGCGCGCGTCAGTTCGGCGATCTGTTTCCTGATTCGTTGGTCTTCCTCGCCCGGAACCGGCAAATTGGTGCGCTGGGCCAGCGGCAAGTCCGGTGTACCCGGCGCGCCGATCTCCAGGTAGAGCAGCACCGCGCCGACCGACAAGGAAATGACCAGCGCGCCCGCGAGAATCCGCATGCCCGCCGTTCCACCCGTCGATTTACCCGCCGTCTGTTTCTGCATGCGCGCATCGGCCGCCAGGATGCGCCGGGAAATCTCGGTGCGGGCCGCTTCCATCTCCTCATCGGTGATGACGCCGCGGCCCTGGTCGCGCTCCAGTTCGGCCAACTGGTCATGATAGACTTCCAGGTCGTACTCGGCCGCAAACACGCCGTCCGTCTGTTTGCGCAAAAGGGGCAGGGACAGCGCGGCAACGGCGCCGACCGTCATTAAGGCGGCGATTATCCAGAATGTCATTCTGCTTGAAGCTCCAGGATTATCGGTATGAGCGTCTCGTCCAGCAGTTCCCTGTAGATCGGCCCAACATATTTGTAGCGAATCCGGCCCTGCTTGCCGATGATGTAGGTCTCCGGCACGCCATAGACGCCCCAGTCGATACCGACCCGGCCCGACAGGTCCCACCCGATGCGCGTATAGGAATTGCCAAGCTCTTTAAGCCAGGCCGTGGCGTCCGCCTTCTCGTCTTTATAGTTGATTCCAAAGACCGGAAGGATACCATCATCGGCCAATTTGGTGATCAGCGGATGCTCGAGGCGGCAAGGTATACACCAGGAAGCGAAGACATTGACCATCACCACCTCGCCACCGAAGTCCGCCGTGGCCAGGCCGGGGAGGCCCTCCAGCAGTGGCGGCAGGTCGAACTGTGGCACCGGCTTGTCGATCAGCGCCGAGGGGAGTTTACTCGGATCCTTGCCCAGGCCGATCGCGAAATAAACGGACAACCCCAGAAAAACCAGCAGGGGCAGGAGATACAGGAAATGTCGGGAGGTCATGGGTTATTCGGCTCCCGCCAGTTGGGCCGCGGATGGCGCGGCATGGCGTTTCGGCGCGCCGACGCGCAACCGGCGGTCGCTCAGCGACAGAACGCCGCCCAGGACCATTAACAGGGTCCCCATCCACATCCAGGGCACCAGCGGACTGTGATAGATGCGCGTGACCCATACGCCATCCTCCTCGTCGCCCAGCACTGCGTATAGATCCTTCATGAAGGTGGTGTGGATGGCGGCCTCGGTTGTCTCGCGCTGTTGCACGAAAAAGCGGCGCTTCTCCGGCTCCATCACGGCGTAGATCTCGCCGTCCAGGCGCACCGTGAAGGTACCGCGCTCGATGAAATAATTTGGTCCGCGCAGGTTCTCCACCTTGTCGAGGGTGAACTCGTAACCGGCGACATCGACGCTGTCGCCCAATTTCATCTCCTGGATCGCCTCGGTGCGCCACAGCGAGGCGCCGACGATTCCGGCGATAGCCACCGCCATGCCGAAATGGGCCGCCGTCATGCCCCAGGCCGAACGAGGCAGGCCAATGGCGCGTTGCAGGCTGTCGCCAAGAGATACCCGGCCAAGCTTGATCCGTTCGGCAAATTCGATAATGGTTGCCGCGCCAAACCATGCCGCCATGCCGACGCCCAATAAACCGAGCAGGGCGGAGTCGCCAATCACCCAGGCGGAGACCGCGGCGACAAACACCGCTACAACAACCGCTAACTTGAGTCGCTTCAAAGCGCCGATGAGATCGCCGCGTTTCCAGGCCAGTAATGGTCCGATGCCCGCGACGATCAACATCGGCACGAACAATATGGAAAAAATGAAATTGAAGAAGGGGGCGCCGACGGAGACCTTGTCCCACTCCATTACGTCCATGAACAGCGGGAACAACGTTCCGAGCAGCACCGTGGCGGCGGCTACGGACAGCAGCAGGTTGTTCACGATCAGTCCGCCTTCGCGGCTGATTGGTCGGAACAGGCCGCCTCCCTTCATCGCCGGCGCGCGCCAGGCGAACAGCGTCAGGCTGCCGCCGATAGCCACGACAAGCAGCAGCAGGATGAACAGGCCGCGTTCGGGGTCGGTGGCGAAGGCATGAACTGAGGTCAGCACGCCGGAACGCACCAGGAAAGTACCGATCAGGCTAAGCGAAAAGCCGATGATGGCCAGCAGTATGGTCCAGGCCTTCAGCGTGTCGCGCTTTTCCACCACGATAGCCGAATGCAATAGCGCGGTGGCGATCAGCCAGGGCATGAAAGAGGCGTTCTCGACCGGGTCCCAGAACCAGAAGCCACCCCAGCCCAACTCGTAATAGGCCCACCAGCTTCCCAGAACGATACCGGCGGTCAGGAACCCCCAGGCCACCAGTGTCCAGGGCCGCACCCAGCGCGCCCAGGCGGCGTCCACCTTGCCCTCGATCAGGGCGGCGACGGCGAAGCTGAAGGCGGTCGATAGGCCGACATAGCCCGCATAGAGCATCGGCGGGTGGAAGGCGAGGCCAGGGTCCTGCAGCAGCGGGTTCAAATCGTTGCCATCGGCCGGGGCCGGGAAAATACGCTCGAATGGGTTGGAGGTCAGCAACAGGAAGGCAATGAAGCCAACCGCGATAATCGCCTGTACCGCCAGCACGCGCGCCTTCAACGCCGGAGGCAGGTTGCGGCCAAACATCGCCACCATCGCGCCGTAAAGCGTCAGGATCAGCACCCACAACAGCAACGAGCCCTCGTGATTGCCCCAAACGCCGCTGACTTTGTAGAGCATGGGCTTCAGCGAATGCGAATTGGCGACCACGTTATATACGCTGAAATCGCTGACCACGTAGGCATAGGTCAGCGCGCCGAAGGCGACCAGGATCAGCGCCAATTGCGCCGCGGCCGCCGGTCCCGCCACCGCCATCAGGCGCTCATCGCCGCGGGTCGCGCCGACCATGGGGACTATGCTCTGCACCAGCGCCACCATGAGGGCGAGCACCAGAGCGAAATGGCCGAGTTCGGCGATCATTGCGCGTCGCCTTCCTGCCAGCGGCCGGATTCCTTCAACTTGTCGGCGACTTCCTTGGGCATGTAGTTTTCGTCATGTTTGGCCAGTACCGACGTTGCTTCAAGGCGGCCGTCCGGCAGCATGCTGCCCTCGGCCACGACGCCCTGCCCCTCGCGGAACAGATCGGGTAGAATTCCGGTGTAGGTAACAGTTAGTTCGGCAGTCATATCGGTGACAATAAAGATTACTTCAGCACCATTTTTAATCACACTGCCGTTGGCAACCAGCCCACCCAAACGCACCCGCTGGCCCGGATTCATGTCCTTGCCCACGATGTCGCTTGGGGTATAGAAAAACACCAGGCTGTCCCTCATGGCGAACAGCGTCAGCCCGGCGGCAAGGCCCAGCATTGTCATCCCGGCCAGCACGATATAAAGCCGCCGCGTCTTGCGGGTTGCGGCGCGACGGGTCCTTGGTTTCGGTGGTGTGGTTTCGCTGGTCAAGATACCGTCTCCGTCACTTCGGTTTGCTCTTTGCGCCGACCGGCGCGCAGTGTCTCCACCAGCGCCTCGCGCTGGCGCATACTCTTCCATGACAGAACCAGCAGGCCCATCATCAACACGGCCGCGGTCCCGTAGGCCGGCCAGATAAAGGCGCCATATCCGCCCATCGCGAAAAAATCATCCATGGGTCAACCCCAGTTGCAGATTGCGGATACGCGCGCCGGCTATTTCCGCCCTCAGGCGCAGAATGCCAACGCTGACATAGAATAAGGTAAACCCGACGGCCATATACAAAAGCGGCATCAGCATCGCTGGATCGACTTTCGGGCCTTCCATCGTCACGAAGCTGGCCGGTTGATGCAGCGTGTTCCACCAGTCCACCGAAAATTTGATGACCGGCAGGTTCACCGCCCCGACCAGGGCCAGGATCGCGGCCGGTTTGGCGCCGCGCGCCGGGTCGTCGAAGGCGTTCACCAGCGCGATATAACCGAGATACAGGAAGAACAGGATCAGCACCGAGGTCAGCCGCGCGTCCCACACCCACCAGGTTCCCCACATCGGCTGGCCCCATAGCGAACCGGATAGCAGGCAAAGGAAGGTAAAGACGGCGCCGATCGGCGCGCTGGCCCGCGCGATCATGTCGGCCAGGGGATGTTTCCAGACCAGCGAGGTAACACTGGCCACCGCCATGCTGGCGTAAATCATCATCGCCATGTAGGCAGAGGGCACGTGGACATACATGATCCGCACGGTCTCGCCCTGCTGGTAGTCGGCGGGCGAGGCGAACAGCGCCTGATACAGTCCCAGCCCCAGAAACAGCAGCGTCAACCCCGCCGCCCAGGGCAGGATCGCATTGGCAACACGCATAAAGCGGGTTGGATTGGCAAATCGGTGCATCATTGTCGTGCCCTTATCATTGTCGTGCACTTATATAGTGCGCCTTGAGTGCGGGGTCCAAGATTCTCTATCCAACAACACAAATCCTTGATCCAGCGCAATTATTAGCGGGTTGGAATAAACCATTTCACCAAAAACGAGAATTGGTAACGCCCCATTAATGTCTTTAGGCGAGAATCCCCACCATTACCGATGGAGTATTCATATTTACCAGAGTTCAGAACGAAGGGGTTTCGTCATGAAAAGTTTTGGTTCAACGCTTTTATTTTTCGGTATCGGCAGCATTGCGCTGTACATGTTCGACTATGAATTCATCCTGCTAATGTGGATCGACACATGGGGCGAAACGGTTGGCTGGGCTATCCGCGGCGCCATGATTGTCGCCGGCGGGGCACTCTATTTCCTTTCCTCGGGCGAGGGGCAGGAAGAAGAGGCCTCGGAAGCCGAATAGACCCGGCGCACTTTTACCGCAGGCTATGCCGCAGCGCCGCTGCCGCCGCCCATGGGGCGAGTGGCAGGGCGGCTGCGAGCATGGCGCCGAGAATCAGCAAATGTGGTTTCGTGCTTAAATCCGTAATGGCTGCGTCCACCGCCGCCACCGCGAAAATCAGCACCGGGATATAAAGCGGCAAGACCAGCAGCGAGATCAGCACGCCGCCCCGGCGCGCGCCCAGCGTCAGCGCGGCACCCACGGCGCCGACCAGGCTGAGCGTTGGCGTGGCAAGCGCCATCGTCACGATCAACACCAGATAGCCCTCGGCCGGCATGTTCATCAGGGCGGCCAGCACCGGCGCCGTGACGATCAGCGGGAAGCCGGTCAACAGCCAGTGCGCCACAATCTTGGCCAGCACCACCAGTTCCAGCGGCGCCGGGGTCAACAGCAGCAGATCGATCGACCCATCGTCGTAATCCGACTGGAACATACGCTCCAGCGACAGCATTACGGCCAGCAGCGCCGTTACCCAGACGACGCCGGCGGCGATGCGCGCCAGTATGTTGGGCTCCGGCCCCACGCCCAGCGGGAACAGCGTCACGGTAATCACAAAGAATGAAATCACCATGGCGACGTCGGTGCCCTGGCGCAGCGCCAGCCGGAGCTCGCGCATGACAAGGTGGCGGAAAATACGCATCACGACTCGCTCTCGGCATCATCAAAGATCTGGCGGTTCGCCACATAGGCGGAAAGATCCAGCCTGCTCTCGTCGCCGCCCAGGTCGACCGGCTGGTGGGTTGCCAGCACGGCAAGGCCGCCATCCGCGCGGTGTTTCGCGATCAGCCCTTCCAGCAGGCCGATGGCGTCGCGGTCCAGCCCGACCGTGGGTTCGTCCAGCAGCCACAGTTCGGCCTCGCTGGCCACCAGCCGCGCCAGCGACAGGCGACGCCGCTGGCCGGACGACAGGAACTGGGCCGGGGTATCCACCAGCCGCCCGATGCCGACCGCTTCCAGCGCCGCCTCGATGTTGTCCTGGTCACCCTTCAACCCGGCCCAGAAAGACAGGTTTTCGCGCACGGTCATGACCGGTTTTATGGCGTCCTGATAGGCGATGTAATGCAGCCGGGCGTTATGGCCTTCCGGGTCTTCCTCGACCGGCTCCCCGTTCCAGGACAGATGTCCGTCCACCGCGGCCAATAATGTCGCCATGATCCGGATCAGGCTGGACTTGCCGCTGCCGTTGGAGCCGGTCAGCACCAGCGCCCCGCCGGTCTCCACTACGAACTCCAGCGCCTCGAACACGAAGCGTTCGCCCCGGAAACAGGTCAGCGCGTGGCCGGCAAAGCGGTTGATCATACGGGATATACCAATGCTCGTTGTTCAGGTCTCAGGACGGACCCGTGATATAGCACAGCGAGCGGGGATGCAAAGCCGGAGAGAATCAGGCAAGAAAAATGGCGGTTGCCGGGGGTGGGCCGGCAACCGCCACGTAGCAAGCGACCCCTTGGATACGGTCGCGAAGTAGAGGCTGTCAGGGTTAGCCTCGACTGAGAGGGGAGGTCTCAGCGGGCACATAACACTCCCCCTTTGTGGTCAAGGTTGGCCGTAAATATGGCAATATTGTGGCGGAGTTGTTCATTTTCGTTAAAACTCAATTAAATGCTGTTAATGCTTCCAGAAGCTTTTGTTTTATATGGTATTATAGAAATACCACTAATACTTTCGAGTATCCTCTATAACCACCCCATCGTTTAAAATTTTATCTTTTGCCACAATTCGGACCTCCGCGCGGACCTTGATTTCGGCTTGTATGCTGTCGGAAATCTGTTTGGCGATTCGTTCGTCCCCGCCATCTGTTTCACAAAATAACACCGCCGAATCCTTTCCGTCGTCGCTGCCGACCACCAGACGGGCGCGCAGGATTTCAGGATGGCGCTTCACGACCCGGTCGATCTGCGCCGGGTGGACGAACATGCCGCGGATCTTGGTTGTTTGGTCGGCGCGGCCCATCCAGCCCTTGATTCGCGGCGCGGTGCGCCCACAGGGGCTGGCGCCGGGCAGAATCGCCGACAAGTCCCCCGTCGCGAACCGAACCAGCGGATAGTCGCGATTCAGGGTCGTCACCACGACCTCGCCAACCTCGCCGTCGGGCACGGGATCGCCGGTGCCCGGGCGTAGAATCTCCACGATGATCCCCTCGTCGAGAATCATGCCTTCCATGGCTTCCGATTCGTAGGCGATCAGGCCCAGATCGGCGCTACCGTAGCATTGCACCACGTTGACGCCCCGATCCCGCACCTCCTGGCGCAGTGGCGGCATCAGCGCCCCGCCGGACACCAGCGCCTTTTTCAAAGAGGGCAGGGGGGTGCCCATTTCACTCGCCTTGTCGAGGATGATCTTCAGGAAATCCGGCGTGCCGGCATAGCCGTCGGCGCCGAAATGGGCGATCGCCTGGACCTGCATCTCGGTCTGGCCGACGCCGCCCGCGCAGACAGCGCAGCCCAGCGCATGGGCCGCCGACTCGAACATCGCGCCGGCCGGGGTGAAATGATAGGCGAAGCAGTTCTGCACGATATCGCCCTTGCGGAATCCGGCGGCAAAAAGGGCGCGCGCCAAACGCCACCAGTCCGCGCCATGGCCTTCCGGGTCGGCGATCGGGCCCGGCGACATGAACAGCCGTGCCAGCTCACGCGCCGGTTTCGCGGTTAGTCCGCCGAAGGGCGGTTCAGCCGCCTGCAGTTCGATCAGGTCCGATTTGCGCGTCACCGGCAGCTTCGCCAGGGCCTCGCGCGAGGTTACGCCGGCCGAGTCGATACCGGCCAGGATTTTCGCAAACCCTGGGGCGTTCGCCTTGGCGTTGCCTATGGCTTCCGGCAGTGCCGCCATCAGCGCAGCCTCCCGCGCCTCGGGAAGCTGTATCTCGAGTTCGTCGTAATATTCAGTCATCAGTGTCGTTCTCTATCTGGTTCGTTCTGAATAGCTCTAACCACAGCGGCGCGACCTCGTCCTTCGAGACGGGCCTAAGGCCCTCCTCAGGATGAGGCTATAAACTTTTGTGTCCTCATCCTGAGGAGCCCCGCAGGGGCGTCTCGAAGGACGAGGTCGCTCGGTGCCGCTGCTCAAGCCAGCCAGCGTTTGCGCCGCTTGTAGTGTTTTACGTCCCGATAGCTCTTGCGGCCGCTTGACGACAGGCCGAGATAGAACTCCTTGACGTCCTCGTTTTCGCGCAGCGATTTGGCGTCGCCGTCCAGCACCACGCGGCCGTTCTCCAGAATATAGCCATAGGTCGCGTATTTCAGCGCCACGTTGGTGTTCTGCTCGGCCAGCAGGAAGGTCACGCCCTCCTGCTCGTTGAGGCGTTTGACCGTTTCGAAAATGGTTTCGACAAGCTGTGGCGCCAGGCCCATCGAGGGTTCGTCCAGCAGGATCATCTTGGGCCGGGCCATCAGCGCGCGCCCGATGGCGGTCATCTGCTGCTCGCCGCCCGAGGTATAGCCGGCCTGACTGGTGCGGCGCTCGCGCAGCCGCGGGAAATAATCATAGACCAGCTCAAGGTCCCGCTGGATGGCGGCACGCCCGTCGCGGCGCGTATAGGCCCCTGTCAGCAGGTTTTCCTCTACGGTCAGATGTTCGAAACAATGGCGCCCCTCCATCACCTGGATGACGCCGCGTTTCACCAAATCGTTGGGGGTCAGCGCCTGGACGGTCTCGCCCTCGAACAGGATGGCGCCCTTTGTGACCTCACCGCGTTCGGCGTGCAGCAGGTTGGAGATCGCCTTCAGTGTCGTCGATTTTCCGGCGCCGTTGGCTCCGAGAAGGGCGACGATGCCGCCCTCGGGAACCTCCAGTGACACGCCTTTCAGCACCAGGATCACATGGTCGTAAATGACCTCGATGTTGTTGACCGACAACATTGCCTTGGCAGTGTCCGCCGCCATGTCGCCGCTCGCCTGGGCCGCTTCGCTCATTTCGCCGCCGCCTGTAAAATTATCATCGTGAAATTACCAAAAAGGAACCCCGCCCCCACCAGGGGGACGGGGTGTAGACATGGATTATTTGCAATCACGCGGAGTAATGTTGTTTTCCTTCGCGTATGCGGCCGAATCCGCTTCGATCAGCGGGCCGGTGATTTCCGGCATGCGATCGTAGTATTTGGAGACGATATTCCATTTTTTGGCCTTGGCATCCCACTGCTGGATCGCCGCCTTGCCCGGGCCGCTATGGTTGGCACAGGTGATTTCGATACCATAGGTGAAGTCCTTCAAGCCAAGTTCGGCAAGACGCGCTTCGTCGACCTTGAGGCTTTCGAATCCATCGCGCACCTGGGCCGAGGTGGGCTCGTTGGTGTTGTGAATCTTCATCGCCGTACGGATGGCTTCCGAGGTCCACATCGCCGCGACAAGGCCACGATTATACAACACTTCGCCGACACGGTCGCGCTCGCCGGCGCCTTTGTCCTTGTCGTACAGGTGCTTCAAGATGTCCTTGTGCGCGCCGAAATCGGCGCCCGACGCATGCACGGCGGCCGACAGGTAACCGTTGGCGGCATCGCCGGCGGGCAGCACGTCGTTCTCGGAACCGGACCACCAGATGCCGACGAAGTGATCCATCGGATAGCGGATGGAGGCGGCTTCCTTGATCGCCACCTGGTTCATCACGCCCCAGCCCCACATCATCACCCAGTCCGGTTTTTCCTTACGGACCTGCAGCCATGTTGCTTTCTGCTCCTGACCCGGATGATCGACCGGCAGCAGCATCAACTCGTAACCGAATTTCTCGGCCATGACTTCCAGGGTGCGGATCGGCTCTTTGCCGTAAGCGGAGTTATGATAGACCAGCGCGAGCTTCTTGCCCTTCAGCTTGTCCATCCCGCCTTCCTTCTCGGCGATATACTGGACGATCGTGGTCGCGCCGTCCCAGTAGGTGGCCGGGAAATTGAAGATCCAGTCGAATACCTTGCCGTTGGCGGCCGAGGTGCGGCCATAACCCATCGAGAAGACGGGGATCTGGTCGGAAGAGGCCTTTGGGATCAACTGGTAGGTAATGCCTGTCGAAAGCGGCTGGTAAACCAGCGCGCCGGCGCCCTCGCCCTTGGTGCTCTCATAGCATTCAACGCCTTGCTTGGTATTGTAGGCGGTCTCGCACTCGACGAGATTGATCTTCGAGCCATTGATACCACCGTCCCGCTCGTTAAGCAGGTTCCAGTAGTCGGCATAGCCGTTTGCGAAGGGGATGCCGTTCGGGGCGTAGGGCCCGGTCCGGTATGCGAGCGACGGGATCGTCAACTCGGCCGCCGGCGCGGTTGTCGCGACCATCGGGGCCGCAATCGCGGCCGCGGCAATCGCCATGGTTAGTTTTCGGAACATCAATCGATTCCTCCCTGTTTGGGTTTAGGTTCTATGTTGGACCAATTTGGCCAAGCCATATTTATAACCGTTAATACGGGAATGGCCAAAGACGCAATTTCTCCTTCAGGATATGCCACAACCGCGCGAAGCCGTGCGGCTCGACGATCAGGAAGAAGATGATCAACACGCCCATCAGCGTGATCTCCACATGTTTCGCGGTAACCGCGGCGACCCCCAGCCAGCCGACCATGAAATTTTTAAGCAGGATCGGCATCAAAATCAGAAAGGCGGCGCCCAGGAACGAGCCCAGGATCGAGCCCAGCCCGCCAACGATAACCATGAACAGCACCAGGAAAGACTGGTTGATATCGAAGGCCTCGGTCACTTCCGCCGCCCCCAGCCAAACGGTGAAATACAGCCCGCCGGCAACGCCGACATAAAAAGAACTGACCGCGAAGGCCGACAGCTTGGCCATCAGGGGGCGCACGCCGATCAGTTCGGCGGCGATGTCCATGTCGCGGATCGCCATCCAGCTCCGGCCGATCCTCCCGCGCACGATATTCTTGGCGACCAGCCCGAAAACGATCAGGAAACCCAGCGCGAAAAGATAGGTAACGGCCGGTTTCGCCTCGGGTCCGGTGATCAGGAAGCCGAAGACCTCGCGCGGCGGCACGGTGATCTGGCCGGTGGCGTTGTAATTGTAAAACCACTCCACCTTGTTGAACAGCCAGACCAGGAAGAACTGCGCCGCCAGCGTCGCGACCGCCAGATAGAACCCCTTGATGCGCAGGCTGGGCAGGCCGAACAGAACGCCCACGGCCGCCGTGACGCAGCCCGACAGCAGCAGCACGATAATCAGATTCAGGTCCGGGAACGCAGTTGTCAGCTTGAAACTGGCAAAGGCGCCGACCGCCATGAAACCGCCGGTGCCAAGCGATATCTGCCCGCAATAGCCGACCAGGATGTTTAGCCCCAGCGCCGCCATGGCGTATACCAGCAGCGGCAACAACACGGCATTCGCCCAGTAATCGTTGATCGTAAAGGGGACGACCAGTATCGCAACAGCCAGGAACAGCGCGATTACCCAGCGATCCTGGCGGATCGGGAATATCTGCTGGTCGGTGTCGTAACCCGTTTTGAATTGGCCGGCCTCGCGGTAAAGCATTGCTTCAGACCCTCTCGATAATCTTTTCGCCGAACAGGCCTTGCGGCCTGACCAGCAGGAAGGCCAGCGCCAGCATATAGGCGAACCAGTTTTCGATGGCGCCGCCGACCAAGCTGCCGAGATAGATTTCCGCCCATTTCTCGCCAACCCCGATAATCAGGCCGCCGACGATGGCGCCGGGAATCGAGGTGAAGCCGCCCAGAATCAGCACCGGAAGCGCCTTGAGCGCAATCAGCGACAGCGAGAACTGCACGCCCGATTTGCTGCCCCACATGACACCCGCGACCAGCGCAACGACGCCGGACACCGACCAGACAATGACCCAGATGGTGCGCAGCGAAATGCCCACCGACAGCGCCGCCTGATGGTCGTCGGCCACCGCGCGCAACGCCCGGCCGATACGCGTCTTGTTGAAGAAGATCGCCAGCACCGTCACCAGGATGGCCGCGGTGATCGCGGCCACTATTTCCAGTTTTTCGATGTAAAGACCGTAACCGTCCAGCAGCCAGTCCCACGCACCCTGCGGAATGCCGACTTCCAGCACCTTGACATCGGAACCCCACATGATGTCGCCGATGCCTTCCAGCACATAGGCCAGGCCGATTGTCGACATGAACAGGATAATCGGATCCTGGTTCACCAGATGTTGCAGCACCAGCCGCTCGATCAGCCAGGCCAGAACGATCATGACGCCGATGGTCACGATAATCGCGGCCCATGCCGGCAAGCCGAATTTCTCCATCAGGCCGACCAGCGTCAACGCGGCGAACAGCGCCAGCACGCCCTGCGCGAAATTGAAGATGCCGGACGCCTTGAAGATCAACACGAAGCCCAGCGCCACCAGCGCATACATGACGCCGGCCATCAGGCCGCTGATGGTGGCTTCGATGAAAAACATAAAATCGCTGCCCATTACGCCACTTCCTCGTCATGGGGAACGCCCAGATAGGCGTCGATCACGTCCTGATTGCCGCGCACCTCGTCGGGCGTGCCGTCGGCCAGCTTGCGGCCGTAATCCAGCACCACGACGCGGTCGGAAATGTCCATCACCACGCCCATGTCATGCTCGATCAGCGCGATGGTGGTGCCGAACTGCTCGTTCACGTCTAGGATGAAGCGGCACATGTCCTCCTTCTCCTCAACATTCATGCCGGCCATCGGCTCGTCCAGCAATAGAAGTTCCGGCTCCATCGCCAGGGCGCGGGCCAGTTCCACGCGCTTCTGCAGGCCGTAGGGCAACTTGCCCACCGGAGTGCGCCGGATTGCCTGGATTTCCAGGAAATCGATGATTTCCTCGACCCGTTGGCGGTGTTCCATCTCTTCCGTGCGGGCCGGGCCGTAATAAAGTATCTGCCATAGTATGTTCTTATGCATGCGCAGATTGCGGCCGGTCATGATGTTATCCAGCGTCGACATGCCCTTGAACAGGGCAACGTTCTGGAAGGTCCGCGCGATGCCCTGTTTTGCGGCCACATGCGGGCGCATGGCGCGGCGCACCTCGCCCTTGAAGGTGATCTCGCCTTCCTGCGGGTGATAGAAGCCGTTGATGACGTTCAACATTGAGGTCTTGCCGGCGCCGTTCGGGCCGATGATGGCGCGGATCTCATGTTTGCGGATATCAAAGCTGATATTGCTCAGCGCCTGGACGCCGCCGAAGCCGAGGCTGATATTCTCGACCTTCAGCAGCGTGTCGCCGATTATTCTTTCATGCTGCGTCACTCAGCTTGCCTTTTTCATATCGTCCGCGACCGGGAAGGTCTCGGCGCCGATGATTTTCAGGTCCGCCGCGATCGTACCCTTGCGGCCGTCCTCGAAGGTGACCTCGGTCTCCACATGGCACTCGTCCTGGCCGGAATAAAGCGCCTCGATCAGCTCGGCATAACGGTCGGCGATGAAGTTCCGTCGCACCTTGCGGGTGCGGGTCAGTTCGCCATCGTCGGCGTCGAGTTCCTTATGCAGCACCAGGAACCGCTTGATCTGCGATCCACCCAGATTGGGGTCCCGCGAAAGATCCTTGTTCACCTGCTCCACATGCTGCCGCGCGATCTCCAGCACGTCGGGATGCGCGGCCAGTTCCTGGTAGCTGGCATAGGCGATGTTGTGGCGCTCTGCCCAGTTGCCCATGGCCACCAGGTCGATATTGATGAAGGCGGCGACATGGTCGCGCTCGTTGCCGAAGGCGACCGCTTCCTTGATGTTGGGGAAGAATTTCAGCTTGTTCTCGATATATTTCGGCGCCACCAGCGTGCCGTCGTTCAGCTTGCCGACATCCTTCGCCCGGTCGATGATCTTCAGGTGGCCGGCCTCGTTGAACAGGCCGGCGTCGCCGGTATGAACCCAGCCCTCGGCATCCTTGGATTCCGTGGTCGCCTCGGGGCTTTTGTAATATTCCTTGAAGACGCCGGGCCCGCGGAACAGGACCTCGCCATTGTCGGCGATTTTCACCTCGACCTCCGGGGCCGGCGTGCCGACCGTTTCCGGATCGACCTGGCCGTCGGGCTGCAGCGTGATGAAGACGCTGGCTTCGGTCATGCCGTAAAGCTGCTTCAGATTGATGCCCAGCGCGCGGAAGAAATCGAAAATATCCGGCCCGATCGCCTCGCCCGCGGTATAGGCCAGCCGGATGCGGCTAAAGCCCAGCGTATTTTTCAAAGGCGCATAGACCAGGATATTGCCCAGCGCATAGAGCAGCCGGTCCTTGGCGGAGACCGGCTTGCCATCCAGGATGCGCGTGCCGGCGCGCTGCGCCAGTTCCATGAAGTAGTGGAACAAGCGGCGCTTGATCGGGGCCGCGTCCTCCATGCGCACCATCACGGTGGTCAGGATATTTTCGAAAATGCGCGGCGGGGCGAAGAAGTAGGTCGGGCCGATATCGCGCAAATCCTGCATCACGGTGGCGGCCGATTCCGGGCAGTTCACGCAGAAGCCCGCGGTATAGTTCTGGCCAAACGAGAAGATATGGTCGCCAACCCAGGCCATGGGCAGATAGGCGAGAATCTCGTCGCTTTCGTTCAGCCCTTCCATTTCCTGGTTGTTGTGCGCCGTGCGCATGACATTGTCGTGGGTCAGCACCACGCCCTTCGGATTCCCCGTCGTGCCCGAGGTATAGAGCATCACCGAGATGTCCGCGCCCTTGCCCCCGGCCACCGACTTTTCGTAAAATTCGGGATTCGCCCGATCGTATTCGCGGCCCATCTCCTGGACCGCATCAAAGCCATGCAGGAATTCCTGACCGTAATTGCGCAAGCCGCGCGGGTCGCTAAAGACGATCTGCTCCAGCCCCGGGACCGTTTCCCTGATCTCCAGCAGCTTGTCGACTTGTTCCTGGTCCTCGGCCAGCGCGAATCGCGCGTCCGCATGCTCGACCACGAAGGCCATCTCCTTCGCCGCTGAATCCTGATAGACCGGCACCGGCACGCCGCCGACCGCCTGGGCCGCCGTCATCGCCCAATATAGTCTCGGCCGGTTGTCACCGACGATGATCAGCTTGTCGCCGCGCTGAAAACCCATGGCCGCCAGACCGCAGGCCAACGCCCGGATCTCATCGGCGACCCGGGACCAACTCCAGGTCTGCCAGATGCCCAAATCCTTTTCGCGACTAGCTGGGCGGTCGCCTATCCGCGCCGCGTTTTCCAGCAGCAGCTTGGGGAAGGTGTCCGCACCGCTCATGCGCGCGACTCCGCGGCGGCGACCGAAATCCAGTATCCTGAATGGATGGAAAGAGTGCCGGATAGCACCTTTTAATTCTCCCTGCGATGACTTTTTTTGTTGGCCTCTTAGTATGGGCGTTCAAGTCTGGTATACGGTGCGGGCATCAAGGTCAAGTGGCAGAGCGCCGCAACGATTCGCTTCGTAAGCACTCTTATTATTTACTGGAATACTCGCAAGGATGTTAATCCCCGACAGTAAGGAATGCGCCAGCACCGACTTCTTCGTCGAGTTGCCGGAGGGGCGAATCGCGGCCAGGCGAATTGACCCGCCGGGTGGCGCGTCGGCGGACGCGCCGGTGATGGTCTTCCTGCATGAGGCGCTGGGCAGCATCGCCATGTGGAAGAACGTGCCCGAGCGGCTGGCTGCCATGACCGGCCTGCCGGCGCTGGTCTATGACCGGCATGGCCACGGCCTGTCCGGCCCCTTGCCGCGCCAGCGCGAGCCGGATTATCTGGATCGGGAATCCTTCGATGTCCTGCCCCGGATTCTGGCGAAATGCGGCATTACCGATCCGATCCCGGTCGGCCATTCCGATGGTGGCTCCATCGCATTGCTATATGCCTCGCGCCATCCCGTGCGCGCCCTGGTCAGCGAGGCCGCCCATGTTTTCGTCGAGGAGGTGACGCTGGCCGGCATCAGGGAGGCGGCGGTTGTCTGGCGCGAGACCGACCTGCCGCAAAGGCTGGGCAAATATCACGGGGACAAGACCGAGGATCTGTTCTCCGCATGGGCCGACTGTTGGCAGACCGACCCTTTCCCGGCATGGAACATGGAGGCCGCTCTGCCCGGCGTTTCCTGCCCCGCGCTGATTATCCAGGGCGAGGGCGACGAATACGGTTCCAGCGCGCAGGTGGATGCCATCGCCACCGGCATATCCGGCCCGGCAAGCGTGATGATGGTCCCCGATTGCAACCACATCCCCCACTTCCAGGCCGCCGATGCGGTGCTGCCGGCGATCGCGGAATTTGTTGCCGAACACGCCTGACGCGACTTTCTTGCTGCGCCGCAACAATTCAGGCTTCAAATTCCCGGCGATTCATCCTATACATCGCCCGCTTACGCGCCCTTGCCTTGGCGCGCGCGGGGCGCACATCTTATGCATTCGGGAATTTCCAGGGAGTACGGTAGTGAGCGTTTTCGGCCAGGACAGTCTCAAGACCCGCCGCACCTTAAAGGTGGGCGAGCGCGAATATGATTATTTCAGCCTTGAGGCCGCCGGACTCGGCGACACATCGCGCCTGCCCTTTTCGCTGAAGGTGCTGCTGGAAAACCTGTTGCGCTACGAGGACGGGCGTTCCGTCACCGTGGACGATATCAAGGCGATGGCGGCCTGGCTGGCCGATCGCCGCAGCGACCAGGAAATTGCCTACCGCCCGGCGCGCGTCCTGCTGCAGGATTTGACCGGCGTGCCGGCGGTCGTCGATCTGGCCTCGATGCGCGAGGCGATGGTGGCGCTGGGCGGCGATCCGAAACTGATCAACCCGCTGACGCCGGTCGATCTGGTCATCGACCATTCGGTGATGATCGACAATTTCGGCACTGCCGACGCCTTTGCCAAGAACGTCGAGATCGAGTTCAAGCGCAACCAGGAACGCTATGCCTTCCTGCGCTGGGGCCAGGAAGCATTCGACAATTTCAGCGTCGTGCCGCCGGGCACCGGCATCTGCCATCAGGTCAATCTGGAAAACCTGTCCCAGGTCGTCTGGACCCGCGACGATAGCGGCCGCGAGGTTGCCTATCCCGATACGCTGGTTGGCACCGACAGCCACACCACCATGGTCAACGGCCTTGCCGTGCTGGGCTGGGGCGTCGGCGGCATCGAGGCCGAGGCCGCCATGCTGGGCCAGCCGATCTCCATGCTGATCCCGGAAGTCGTCGGCATGAAGCTGACCGGCGCGCTGCCCGAGGGCACGACCGCCACCGATCTGGTACTGACCATCGTTGAGATACTGCGCGCGCATGGCGTGGTCGGCAAGTTCGTCGAATTTTATGGCCCGGGCCTCGACCATCTCAGCCTGGCCGACCAGGCGACCATCGCCAACATGGCGCCGGAATATGGCGCGACCTGCGGCTTCTTTCCGGTGGACCAGGAAACCATCCGCTACCTGAATTTCACCGGCCGCGACCCTGAACGCGTGGCTCTGGTCGAGGCCTATGCCAAGGCGCAGGGCATGTGGCGCGATACCGACACGCCCGACCCGGTCTTCACCGATACGGTGGAACTTGACCTGGGCTCGGTGGACAGCAGCATCGCCGGCCCGAAACGCCCGCAGGATCGGATTTCGCTCTCCGCCGCCGCCGCGACAGGCAAAAAGAACATCATCGATGGCGGCGCCGATCCGGCGGTCCGCACACCGGTCGAGGGCGCGGATTACGCGCTACGCCATGGCGATATCGTCATTGCCGCGATCACCAGTTGCACCAACACCTCGAACCCCAGCGTGCTGATCGGCGCCGGCCTGGTCGCCCGCAAGGCGCGCGCCTTGGGCCTTCAGGTCAAACCCTGGGTCAAGACGTCGCTGGCGCCGGGATCGCAGGTTGTCGGCGATTATCTTCAGGCATCCGGCCTGCAGGACGATCTCGACGCGCTGGGATTTAATATTGTCGGTTTTGGCTGCACCACCTGTATCGGCAATTCCGGGCCGCTGCTCGCACCGGTCTCCGCGGCGATCGGCGAGGGCGGGATCCATGCCGCCGCCGTGCTGTCGGGCAACCGCAATTTCGAGGGCCGGGTGCATGCCGAGGTTCGGCTGAACTATCTGGCCTCACCGCCGCTGGTGGTGGCCTATGCGCTGGCCGGCACGATCACCCGCGACCTGCTGGGCGAGCCCCTGGGCAAGGGCACGAACGGCGAGCCCGTCTATCTGAAGGATGTTTGGCCGACCAACGCGGAAATCAACGAGGTGCTGGCCCAGGCGCTGACGCCCGAGATGTTCCGCGCGCGTTACGCCAACGTCACGCAAGGCACCGAACAATGGCGCGCCATCGAGGCCTCGCCCAGCCTGACCTATGACTGGGAAGCAGTCAGCACCTATGTCCGCTATCCGCCTTTCTTCGACGGAATGGGCGAGGCGCCGGACGCTTTATCCGACATAGCCGGCGCGCGTCCGCTGGCGATGCTCGCGGATTCGGTGACCACCGACCATATCTCGCCGGCCGGCGCGATCAAGGAAGAAGGCCCGGCGGGCGCCTACCTGACCAGTCATCAGGTGCGGCCCAGCGAGTTCAATTCCTACGGCTCTCGCCGCGGCAATCACGAGGTGATGATGCGTGGCACCTTCGCCAATATCCGCATCCGCAACGAAATGGCGCCCGGCACCGAGGGCGGGGTGACGAAACACCAGCCCAGCGGCGAGGTCATGCCGATCTACGACGCGGCCATGAAGTACAAGGAAGAGGGCGTGCCTCTGGTCGTAATTGGCGGCAAGGAATACGGCACCGGCTCGTCACGCGACTGGGCGGCCAAGGGCACCCGCCTGCTGGGCGCCAAGGCAGTGATCGTCGAAAGCTTCGAGCGCATCCACCGCTCGAACCTGGTCGGCATGGGCGTGCTGCCGCTGCAGTTCACCGGCGGCGCCAGCCGCAAGACGTTGAAACTGGACGGCACGGAGCTGTTCGACATCGTCGGCATCGCCGAGGGCCTGAAGCCACGTTCGGAACTGCCCTGCAAAATCACCCGCGTCGACGGTTCGGCTGAGACCATATCGCTGCTCTGCCGCATCGATACGCTGGACGAACTGGACTATTACCGCAACGGCGGGATTCTGCAGTATGTACTGAGGAACCTGGCGAAGGACGGGTGATTTCGCCGCGGCCCGGGTTGGCGGATCGCCGATAAGCGACTCCACTCAACCCGGATCCGAAGCCTGATGGCCTCCATCAATTCCTGTGTCAGCCGGTCAACGCGCCTTTGAAAGCGTTTGTACCGTGGCCTCGTGGTCGCCGGCCTTTTTTCCCTTTTCGAAATATTCGAGGGTAACCTGATTGGCCCCCGCTGCCCTGATGACAAGAATGATTTCCTTGCCTTTATGCTCGAACCGGGCGGTGACCACCGCCGTGTCTTCGGCGGTTCTGTTGCGCGGATGCGGTGCAAATGGGATGCCGACCGTTTTGCCGTAATCGCATTTTTTGCACCCGCCCCAAGCCTCAACGGTCAGGGTGGCGCCGTTCGGTTTGATCTCGATGCGTCGTAAGCCGGTTTTCACTTTATCGCCGGCCGAGTCCCACGCACCGACAAATTGCTGCACGGTAGCGCCTGCCGGCAAGCTCACCGCAGCGACCAGAAATATGACGGGAAGCAGTATTGAGAACTTTCGCATTATGTTTTTCTCCTCGCTATGCGCGCATTCGCCCGCTGATATTGTTTGTTTGCATCCCGGCCGGCCAAGCACCCTGTTTCGCGATTCCGCGCGGAACTGGGCAAGGGCCATGCCGGTCACGGGCAAGCCCTATTTCCGGAAATAGACCATCTGCGGATTGTCGCGGTTGATGAAGCAGACGTTGGCGAAGCCGTATTTTCTGACGATTTTTCTGGCGCGCTTGGCCTCCTTCTTGTTTCCCTGGAAATCAAAAATAACATCGCCGTTGTTGGTAAGAAGCTGCCCCTTCTTGTTCTTGATTTTCTTATTCTTGAAGGCAATGCAATCCTCACCTGGCATCTGACCAGACGGCGCGCTTCCATTAACGAGATAATAATGCATGGTTGCTTCCGGCGGGCCGACCAGACATTGCCGGTCCATCCCGTAATGCTTGATAACCCGGGCGCCAACTTCCGCCGGTCCCTTGCCGGACGTTGATTCGAGAAGCCACACGGCCGCGGCGGCGACCTTCCAGTTCGGCCCGCTGCGTATAGCCCTAATCTGGTTGGTGTCGAACCCGATACACTCTTCACGGGCTTGCGAGCTATCCGACTGTAGCTGACCCGGCTTGGCGCCCGGCACCTTGGTCATAACGTAAGTAAGGGAAAAGTTCGTGGCGCTGCTACCTTGCGGGAAGTTCCTGAAAAACTCGAGTCTGACCTTACCAGGGCCCGCCGGCTTCAGGATCATCATATTTTCGGTGCTCCAGGCGTCCTGCTGGAACAGCACGAATTCTTCCATGCCCCTCTTTTTCTTGTCGGGAAAATAGGTGGCTTGTACGGTGCCCCAGTCACATGGCACGCCACAGGCGCCCAGCGTGCGGACCTCCAGCGTATTTTTGTTTTCCGTAATCTCCAGGCGGCTTACCCCGGCCGTCTGAAGGCCTTTATATTCCCATACACCGGCAAAGTCCCCGATATCGGCGCTAGCCGGCATACTCGCGGCAGCGGCTAGAAAAAAGCCGCTTGCAAGTGTAAATGCCAATTTTTTCAATTTGAATCTCCGGTTATATATTTCGAATATTGTTGGTTCACAGGAATCGTTTGTGTTCATCGCAAGTATGATCGCCAGAGGTTAACAATTGTTTTCGGCTCTTGCTGATGCGGTCGATTAACGAGAGCAATCGACGACGCCCACGATCAATCGCGAGACATTCTCACCGTTTATTGATTCGCCGTTGATCGCCCGCACCGATACTCTCGCCGGCATATGAGAAAACTTGCGGCAATGCTTTTTGCGCTGGCCCTGCTGGCGCACGCCCAACCGGTTTTGGCCGGAGCGGACGATCCGACGGTGGTAGAGTTGTTCACCAGCCAGGCCTGTCCCGCATGTCCGCCAGCGGAGGCATTTTTGCGCGAACTGGCCGGGCGCGGCGACATTATCGCCCTGGAATATCACATCGATTATTACGACTACTCCGGCTGGAAGGACCCGTTCGGCGACCCGGATTTCACCCGGCGCTGGCGCGACTATGCGCGAATGCTGGACGCACGCTATGAATATACGCCCTTCATGGTCGTGGGTGGCGGCGCGCATATGGTTGGATCTGAACGTGCCAAGGTCGAACAGAGCATCCGGCTGGATCGCAAACAGGCGTTGGACCATCCTCGCCTGACCCTGGAAATGACCGAAAGCAATGCCGTTGTCACCGTTGATGGCGACGGCCCGGCGGGCATTTTCGACATCATCCTCGCCACTTATGACGGGAAGCATGAAACCATGGTCACCGCAGGCGAAAACCGCGGCAAGACCCTGACCAACGTCAATGTCGTGCGCGGGTTCCAGCGCGTCGCCCAGTGGGCCGGCGACCCGATCACCGTAAAGGTGCCGCTTTCGCGGATGGCCGGTGACGGGGGTTGCGCGGTGCTGCTGCAGCGCGCCGGCGGCGGCCCTATTCTGGCGGCGGCGTCCGCGAGTTTCTGATCCCGCCATCATCTGATCGCCCTTGTATGGGATTGCCCGCCGAAGGATACTGCCGGCCGTAATGACGCAGACTGGAAAGGCAGCGGGCGGGACATGGAGCAGACAAGGCGGCGGGTCGATTTCCTGTTCCTCAATCTGGGGCATTTTTTCGACCATTTCCTGATTCTGATTTATGCGACCGTCGCCGTGGCGATCGCCAGCGACCGCAATGTCGATATCCCGGGCTTCACCAGCAACTGGGACATGACCTATGCCGATCTGGTGCTGTTCTCGACCGCCGGGTTCGTCGCTTTCGGGCTGTTTTCGCTGCCCGCCGGCTGGCTCGCGGACCGCTGGAGTCGGACCGGCATGATC